>CAKPCH010000003.1 GCA_934141535.1 uncultured Bacilli bacterium | reverse complement strand
GATATAGGACTCGAACCTATGACCCCTTGCTTGTAAGGCAAGTGCTCTAACCAACTGAGCTAATCGCCCGTAAAAACGTTGACGTAATTAAATATATCACGTATACTTAATTTTGTCAATACAATTTTAATTTTTTTAACGAATTTTATAAAAAAACTATTTATTAATTTTTTCTAATGATTCATTTATCCAAATAGGTAACTTATATTCTAACGTTTTAAAACCTAATGGAGTCTCCTTTATCCTTCTTTTTTTAAAGGCAATGTTCTTCCTGTATTCTATATTTTTTATACTTAATTTTAAATGTCCCATCTCTTCATCAACATCAAGAATCTCAACAAATATTAAATCACCAATCTTAACATAGTCATTTATATTTTTTACAAATCCATGCGAAATTTCAGAAATATGTATCAAACCAGTATAATAATCATCACACGATACAAATACACCATATGATTCTATACCCGTTACAGTACCACGAACAATCCTCCCTTTCTTAAATTTTGACATATTACCACCTGCACAAATTATAACACATTTTACAGTGAAATAAAAGTCTTTACAAAATTTAGTGAGTATTATATAATACAACTTGGGTGATAATATGGAAAATAATAATAACGATATTATAGTTGAAAAGATTAAAGATATTATTGATAAACTAAGACCTTTCTTAATAAATGATGGTGGAAATATCGAATTTGTTAAATTTGAAGATGGAATTTGTTACATAAGAATGATGGGAGCATGCGCCAATTGTCAAATGTTAGACTTAACTCTTAAAGATGGAATTGAAGCTGCTATAATGAGTGAAGTTGAAGAAGTAAAAGAAGTAGTTAATTTATTTTAATTTAACCACTCAATCTCTGGTATTTTATACCTATTTCTTAAATAGTAATAAACTTTTCTTAAAGATGCCTCGAAAGAAGCATTTTTTTCTATATAAACATTTATTTTATCTTCAGTTATTTGATTTTGTATTATTTTATCATAAGTATCAAAATAATATGAAGGATAAAGTAATCTAGATAAAAGCAATATAGCTTCATTATAACTTAAATTTAACCCGTCTATATTTTTTATAAACTCATCATCAGTTATTAAATTACTTATATAATTACATTTAAAAAATTCAGCAATATCCCTTACCCTACTATCAATAGTTATGGATGTAGGATTAAGAAAAGAATCATAATTTTCTTTATGTACAATTCGCTTATGTGATAAATATCCAACTATATCATCTTTTGATAAGTAATTTAATAATTCTATAGCGCACTCGCAAAGACCAATATAATAACTAAAACTATTAGAAACTAATTGATATTTAATTCCAAATTGACTAATTTGATATTCATAATAATCTATTTTTCTCTCCCAAAGTTCCTTCCAAACTATTTTAACGTTTTTATATAAAGGAACACTATATCTTATAATATCATTAAAACCTATGCTTTTTGTACCATTTATCATTTTTTTTAATAATATATATGGCATAGAATTAAAATATGTAATAAATGAATTATCTTTATTAATAACTATTTGTTCATAATCTAAACCTATATTCTTTATAACTAAATAAATTTCATATACCTTATTTGGATCATCAATAACAGGTTCAAAAGAATAAATAATACCATCCACCTCAAATATATAGGTATCATTTATTTTTTTAAAATTATTTATAACTAAATTATAATAGAATTTAATGATATTTTTCATAATATCCCTCTATTAAATTTATGCAAAAAAAAGAGAATAAATTAATCTATTCTAAAATTCCCTTTATAGCACTTATTTTTTCGTTTAATTCTTTAATAGTTTCTTCTAATTGTTTTACTTTTTCTTCTTCTTCAAAATATTTTGAACGATAATCTATTATTACATTATCATTAGATACACTATTTATATTTTGAGTATTACTTAATTCTATATTATTAGTTATATTATCTATAGAATCAAAGTTAACATTAAAATCATCTACTAATATATTTTTTAATAATCTAAATGTATTTTTACTCATTATCTTAACTGTATTAAGCATTGTTGCAGGTAAATATTGAATTTCTGGATCTTGAGTATTATTTTTCTTATCATTTACTATTTTTGTAATTGAAGTTTGAACAGATTTCCATTCTTCACTTTGAACTTCTACACCAATCATAAATCCCGTATCAACAGGCCCTGTTGGAGTATTTTGAATTTCTTTACCTATTTGAACTAAATGAAGAATTACATAACCATTTTCATCTATTTCTTTTTCAGTGTAAATAAAATAATATTTTGAATTATATATATAAAATATGCCATCTACTTCTTTTTCAATATTACCATCTAACAAAATTTTTGATTTGTTCATATTTATCACCTTTTTATTCTAAAATAATTATAATCTAACAATCAAAAAAAATCAATACAAAAATGAAAAGATGTTCACTTATTAATAATAAACATCTTTTAAATACAAGCCGCATGCTGGAGCACATTTCCCCGCACACTTTCTATCTTTTTCATCAAGCATCACAATAATATCTTCACTTCTATACTTTTTTTCACCTATTTCAATTAAAGTTCCTACTATATTTCTTACCATATATCTCATAAAGCCACTGCCTAATATTGAAATTGTTATTTGATTAACATTTTTAGTATCTCTTATAATTGAAGTTTGAAATATTTCTCTCACATAATCTTCTTTTTCTTCATCTATATGTACAAAAGATCTAAAGTCATGTTTTCCTTCTAAATATTTTAAAGCTCTTTCCATTTCAGGAATATCAAGTATTTTATTATATTGATATACATAATCCTTTTCTATTGGATTATATGTTCCCATATTTATTCTATATATATATTCTTTTGCTTTTACATTAAATCTTGCATGAAAATTTTCATCTACTTTATGAATACTTTTTATGTAGATACTATCAGATATTAATCCATTAATAGAACGTTTTAATCTATCTAAAGGAATATCATTTTCCATATCGAAATGAGCCCTTTGATTAAAAGCATGGACACCAGCATCAGTTCTTCCGGATGCTACTAACTTAACTGGTTTTAAAGAATTAATTTGTTTTAATGCTTTCTCTATTTCCCCCTGTACTGTTTTTTTTCTAGGCTGTTTTTGGTATCCATTAAATTTTGACCCATCATAAGATATTGTCATAAAATATCTCACAAAATCACTTCCTTTTTTATAGCAATTATAAATATAAGTAAAAATATCATCGTTAAAATTATAGATTCTAGGTTTACATTCTCTTTATGATTTTGATAATATCTGACTTTTAATGTATTATTTATTTCACATAACTTATTTGACGAATAAAACATTCTAGGTAAAAAATAATTTTTGAAATTATAACTCTTATACCCACTTTTTAATTGAATATTTTTAATAACAGCTTTTGATTTATTCCATGTGATTATAAACATAATAAAATAAGTTAAATTATATGATATTTTCTGTGTATTAACCTTTAATTTTTCTAACGGAGTTAAAAGAGTATATATTGAATTATTCAATTTGTAAAAAGTTATTTTTTTTAGATATAAACTAATAAGGCAAACTATTAATAAAATTTTATATATAAATAATAACAAAAATAAGATATTTCTACAAATAATTATATATGATACTCCAAGTAATATCAACCAATACGAAATATTTTTTATTAGGCTTACATATTCTTTTACAGTAGATTTTTCTATAATAGATAAATAAATAACTAATAGTGTTAAAAATATTAACAAATATAATGAGTGTGCAAATACAGTTATCATTATTAATAAAATTAAAATTATTAATTTAGTTGAATTTGTTACATTAGATAAAAGTTTATTATTTAACATTTCTATATATATCCTTTAATAAATCATTAACATTATCTCTTTGTACGAGTCTTATGTTTTTTATTTTTTTCACTCTATTCTCAAATTCAACTACAAATGGAATAGAAAAGCCTATCCTATTCATTATTGCTTCATTATTTAATATATTAAACTTATCATCACATTCTATTACTTTTGTTTTATTTATAACAACTACTTTTTCACTTATTTGAAGAATAAAATTTATGTTATTTGATGATATTATTATAACTTTCTCTTTTTTTAATCTTTTAAGTATTTTAATTAATGATTGAATACTTTTATCATCTAAGTAAGAATCAGGTCTATCCATTAAGATTATATTTGAGTTTTTTAATAGTATTGAAATTATGCAAATCTTCTTTTTTTCACCGTTACTTAGTTCAAGGTAATTTTTTTTAAATATCATCTCATCTAAATTAAACAATTTAAGCATATCAAATATATCATTAGTCTTTTTTTTGCCATTTAAACTATACTTAATATCTTCTTTTATATTTATAGAAAACATATTATCCATGCAATCTTCACTTAAGTAAGCAACTTCTTTATCCTTTTTAAATTCATTATAAAGTAAATTAATGTATTGTGTTTGTTCATCTGAAGTTTTTCCAATAATACAGCATATTTTATTTTTTGAAAAATCTATTTTTTGACTTTTAACATCTTCAATTTTTTTTATTCTCGTTCTTGCCATATTTCATTCACCATCTTATCTATATCAAACACAGGTTCATTAATTAATTCATACGATTTTAATTTGTTAGATAAATCAACCACTTGTGGTAAAGCAATACCATTATTTATTAACAATTTTTCATCCTTTATTATTTGACTTAAATCACCTTCAAATTTAGTTTCACCATCATTCACAACGATTATCTTATCAGCACACATTATATTATCAGATCTGCTTGTTAAAAATAAAATTGTACATTCAGAACTTATTTTTTTTAAATAATTTATTACTCTTTCCTTATAAGAAGGATTAAACTCATCTAAACAATCATCGATTATTAATAGTTTTGGATTATGAATTAGTGAGAGTGCTAATAAAACTTTCTTTTTTTGAATGTTGGATAATTCTTCAACATTGGTATTTAAAATATCATCAATAAGTAATTTTTTTGTTATATCATACACCTTTTTTTTAGCGCATTTTTCTTCCTCACCTAAATTTATTAAAGTAAACATTAAATTATCAAAAACATTTTTTTCTAAAAGACCTAAAAAAGAGCTATATACACCTATTTCTTTTGTTATTTGCAATTTATTACCATTATACTCTATTGTTCCTTTATAATCTAAAAGACCTAAAATACATTTTACCAACGTAGTTTTACCGCATGCATTGGGACCTATTAAAACATTTATAGAATTTTCTTCTAAAGTAAAAGTTATGTTTTTAAGTATATTCTTATATTGTACACTCTTAAGACTTAATACTGTTGATTTTAATTTAGTTCCCATACACTTCACCTAGTTATTTATTATAATATAGTTTACTTTTAAAGTAAAGAAATTTAATATTTTTTTTATTTTTGGAAATAATAACCATAGGTGAATTTCATGAAACTTGATAACAATATAAAAGAGATTTTTAAAACAGTAAAAAAGGTGTATGGAAATAGTAGTGATATAGTTACTAGAACCATAATTAAAAATAAAGAAGAAATAGGATATATATATTTACAAAGTGTTAGTAGTGATGATAAAATTAGTGATTTTTTAAATAAATCTATTGTTGGTTTAGATAAAAAGAAACCTTTTGAAACACTATTCTCTCAACTTAACAATAGTATTGTAAATAGTAATTTAAATAGTTGTGAGACATATGAAGAATTGTTTTACTATTTAGCAAGTGGTTTTACTGCTATAGTGATTAATAAAAATAAGTGTGCAATTGTTGTTGAAACTAGAACCACTTTAGATAGAGGTGTCGTTGAATCTAGCAGTGAGACTATTGTAAGAGGTCCAAAAGATAGTTTTACGGAGAATAATGATAAGAATTTAGGTCTTATTAGAAAAAGAATAAAAGATCCTAATCTATGGTATACAGATGTTAAAATTGGTAGACGAACTAAAACAAAAGTAACATTAGCATACATAAAGGATTTAGTACCAAATTATAAGATTGATTTAATATTAAAACAATTAAAAAATATTGATATTGATGGAATTATAGATAGTGGTTATATAAGAGAACTTTTAGAACACAAACAAAAATCAATATTTCCCAAGATTATAAGCACAGAAAGACCTGACTTAGCCTGTACTTCTCTTTTAAATGGTAAAATAGTAATACTTGTAGAAAATACGCCATTTGTACTTATATTACCTGCAGTTTTAACAGATTTTTTTCATTCACCAGAAGATAATTATCAAAAACCAGTTAATGTTTCATTCAGTAGAATAATTAGAAATGTATGTTTTTTTCTTTCTCTTATAACGCCTGCTTTATATATTGCCTTAATGACTTATAACCAAGAAATAATCCCTGATCAATTATTAATATCGTTGGCCGTTCAAAGAGAAGGAGTTCCATTTCCTACAGTTATTGAAGTATTGATATTTATAATAACCTTTGAAATTTTAAGAGAAGCAGATATACATTCTCCAAGCTTTAGTGGGAGCGCTATGAATGTTGTGGGTGCTCTTATTTTAGGTGATGCTGCAGTTGCTGCTGGTATTGTATCACCCATTGTAATTATAGTAGTAGCAACCACTTCTATTTGTGAATTAGTATTTTATGATGTAGATATAATTGATGGAATTAGAGAATGGAGACTCTTGCTTATTTTAGCAGCTACTTTTATGGGGATTATAGGACTTGTTATTATGCTAATTATTCTTATAGCAAAACTTTCTAGTTTAGAGTGTTTAGGGACTCCTTATTTAACGCCATTTAGTCCTTTTAACCTAAGTGGACTTAAAGATAGTGTAATACGTGTTTCAAGAAAAAATTTAACTAATAGACCTACTTATTTAACAAAAAATTCAAGAAAGATAAGGATGAGTGATAATGATGAAAAAAATACTTATTAGTATTATTATAATATTTTGTCTTACAGGATGTTTCAATTATAGAGAATTAAATGATTATTCTATAATATCTGGTATATCTATAGATAAAGAAGATGATGAATATGAAGTAAGTATATTAATATCAAACTCTACTAAAAACAATAGTGATAAAAGTTCTTCTGAATCAAATGTAGTTGTTTATTCAGGTAAAGGAGATTCTATAGTTTCTGCATCAAAAGAAATAGGACTTATATCACCTAAAGAACTATATTTTAGAGCATTCTCTGTTGTAGTACTATCTGAAGATGTCGCTAAGGAAGGAATTAAAACTGCACTTGATTTTTTTCTTAGATATTCAAGTACTGGTAAAAATTTTTATGTTGTTATAGCAAAAGATTGTAAGGCAAAAGACACTCTAAAAGTCAAAACTCCTTTAGCAAATTTTCCATCTCAAAATATATCAGATAATTTAACTTCAACAACTAAACTACAAGGAATTATTTCTAAAATTAATTTTAATGACTTGTTATCAATATTACTTAGAAGTGGTATAGATCCAACTATTAATACAATTAAAATAGTAGGTAAAGCTCAAAAAGGTGAAGAAAATAAGAATTTAGAAACTACAGAACCAAACACATATACAAAATTAGATACTCTTTCAATATTTAAAGGAGATAAATTGGTTGCTATGACAAGCCATGATGAAAGTCTTGGAATTAATATTATTAATGATAAAATTAATGAAATGTATCTAAAAATTAAAACTGATGAGGGGTATGCTATTGTAGACACTACAAATTTTTCTAGTAAAAGGAAAGTTAAACTTGAAAATAATAAACCTAAAGTAAATTTATATTTTAATACAAATGCTAGAATAATTGAATTAACTGGAAAAACTAATTTAGAAGATCCTAATGTTATTAAAAAATTGCAAAAGAAAGCATGTAATAAAATTAAAAATTTTACTAATAAGGCACTCAATGTTGCATTTGAAAATGAAGCTGATATTTTTGGATTTGGTTTAGAGTTTTATAGGAATTATCCTAATTATTACAGTAAGGTTAAGAAAAATTGGAATAAAAATTTAAAAAAATTAGATATAGATATTAAATGTAACATTACATTTAATAATAAAATGACTGCTAATAATAGTTTGGAGGAAACATATGATAAAGAAAAAATTAACTAATTTAGAAATAGGTACTCTTAATTATTTTATGGTCAGAGCTTTTCTTATAGGTGAAACTTTTAATGCAATAGTAAATGCTATGAGACAAGATTGTTGGATAATACCTATATTAAGTATAATTCCTGGTCTAATATTTATTTTTTTGATAGATTATATTTCAAAATACAAAGAAAATGAAAATGTTGCTAATAAATTAAAAGAACTTTTTAAATCTAAATTAAGTATTATTTTAATTGTATTAATAACTTTAATGTCTGTAGCACTTTGTATTTTAAACTTGTTAAATTTAAGTAATTTTATAAAAAGCCAATTCTTACCTAAGACTCCTATATATATAATTGCTATAGCATTTATGGGTGCTGCTATATATTTATTATTTAAAGGATTAAATACAATAGGCAGAACTGGAGTTATACTTTTTTATTTTTCAATATTCCTTTTTATATTTAATTTAATAGCTATGATACCAAATATAAATCTTAAAAACTTAATGCCTATACTAAATTCTAAACCAAATGATTATTTAAAGGCACTAGAAACATTTTATGGATACAATATTATAGCGCTCTTTCCCACCCTTGTTATACCTAAATGTAATATTGAAAATCCAAAAATAAAAAAAACACTTACTATATTTTATCTTATCAGTATAACTACCATATTCTTTATTATATTTGTAACCGTTTCTACATTTGGATATGAATTAACACTTTTATTTGAATATCCTGAATTTCATGTATTAAAATATATTTCTTTAATTGGTTTGTCATCAAGAATAGAAAGTATTTTAGTTATGCAACTAATAATAGATATTTTTATGTCTATTGTATTTATAATTTATTTTATTTCAGATAATATTAAGTCTTTATTTAATATTAAAAAGCAAAATAAAACTTATCTTATCTTATCTTTTTTTATAGTTATTGCAACTGTTATTTTATCAAAAAACAACACATTAGTAGATATGATTATTAAAGATAGAATACCTTTATTAAGCACTATTTTATCTATTATTATAATTAGTGTTATTTCTATAAAAATAAAAATGAGTAAAAATTAATTACTCATCTTTATTTAACTAGAAAAAATATTACTGTACCAATTACAAGAGCAATTAATATAATAAGTAATATTATTATAAATTTATTACTCTTTTTTATTGTATGATTCATGTTTTTTAACTCTTCAAAATCATTTGAAGTAAATCCAAAACTTGAAGTATAAAATGATTTATCTATTTGTGTATTTTCATCTTCACTAACATCTTTTTTCTCTTCTTCAATTATTTTTTTTATTGAAGATGCATCTCCTACCATTGTATCTGATTTTAGTTCATCAAGAAGTCCAACATCATCATTAGTTTTAGAAAGTTCATTTAATTCTTTATTACTTGAAATAGTATTAATTAATTCCTTTAATTCTTTTTCTTCTTGTATGACATCATATTCATTATTTTTTCTATTTAAACTTTTTAATAACTCTATTTGTTTTTCATCAAGTTTTCTGTATGTTTTAGTTTTTTGTTCTTGAGCTTTTGCCTTCATTAAAAGATCATTAATGTTATAATTTTTTGTTTCTTCTATTTGTTCATCTTCTTGTTTCTCGCTTACAACCTCTTCTTTTATAAATGGTCTGAATTGTCTTTGTTTCTTATAATTTTCTCTGTTCTTTAGCATCTCTTGTACTTTGGTAATATCTATCTCATTAGTTTTTTCTATGGTTGCTACACCTTCTATATTAGTATAAGTCTCCAAATTTTCTATTTGTTTATACAAATCTTTATTTTTTGTACTACGACCTGATGTCATCAATTCTTGTTTACTATATCTATCCATCCTACTAGCCATAATATCACCCTAATAATAATATATCACATTTTTTGTAAAACTGAAATAAGTTACTTAATTTTTATTGATTTTTTGTCTTTATTTAATTATAATTTTTATAGGAGGAAATTTATGAAATTAAAAGTTAATAAAGATTTATGTATTGGTTGTGGTGCTTGTCAAGCAGTATGTCCTGAAGTTTTTGAAATTGAGGATGATGGTCTTGCAGGGGCTAAAATAGAAGATATTGGTGAGGATTTAAAAGAAGATGCATTAGATGCATTAGAAGGTTGTCCTACAAGTGCTATTGAGGAAATAGAAAAATAATCAAGAAACTAGTCTTGATTATTTTTTTGCGCATATAACATTTTTACTTCTTTTATGCTTAGTTGCCTATATTCTCCTGATTTTATGCCATCTAATGTTAAAAATGCAATACTCTCTCTTTTTAATTTTATAACATTATAGCCTATTGCTTCAAACATTTTCTTTACTTGATGATTTCTTCCTTCATGAATTATTAATTCTACCACACTAGTATTTGTTTTTCTATCTAATTTTAATATTTTAGCTTTTGCAGAACTTGTTTTTTTGCCATCAATAAATACGCCTTTACAAAGTTTCTTTAAATCATCTTTAGTAATTAATCCTTTTATTTTAGCAACATATACTTTTTCTATATTATTCTTTGGATGTATTAAAAAGTTTGTTAATTCACCATCATTTGTAAGTATTATAAGACCTGTTGTATCATAATCTAATCTACCTACTGGATATATTCTTTTAGTTGTTTTAACTAAATCTACAACGGTTTTTCTACCCTTATCATCACTTGAGGCACTAACAACTCCTCTTGGTTTATTTAATAAGTAATATACTTTATCTTCTTTTTGATTTATAGGATTGCCTTCTACCTCTATAAAATCTTCATAACTAGCTTTATAACCCATTTCTTTAATTATATTACCGTTAACCTTAACTTTGCCTTTTTCTATTAATTCTTCTGCTTTTCTTCTTGAACAATAACCTGAGGTTGCTATAATTTTTTGTAATCTTTCCATAAAATCACCTAGAAGTATTATACCTTATTTATTTTTTTTTATCAATGGAAAAAATACGTTACTATTAATATACTTGCTATTATACCTATTAAATCTGCAAGTAAACACACCTTTAAACTATATTTAATTTTTTTTATTCCTATACTTCCAAAATATAAACTAATTATATAGAATGTTGTATCTGTACAACCTTGTATTACTGAACCTAATGTACCTATAAAACTATCCGGTCCATAGCTTGCAAAAATCTTGTTCAAATAAGCTAAAGACGCACTGCTACTAATAGGTCTTATAAGTGCTAAAGGGACTATAGCGCTCGGAACTTTTAAAAAGTTAAATAAAGGTTCTAATATATTTAATATAAAGTCTAAGAATCCACTTTCAGTAAATATATTAACAGCTAATATCATCGCTAAAAAGGTAGGAAAAAGATTTTTTATCATTGAAAATGATTCTTTAACTCCATCTATAAAAGAATCATATATATCTATTTTTTTTACATAACCATATAGTATTATAAAAACTACAATTATAGGAATTATTAAATTAGAAATATAATTAATTTTTAGACCTTCTTGCAAATATTTTATCTATTACTAATCCACCTATTGTAGAAATAAGTGTACTAATTAAACATGCTAATACTATATGTGTAGGATTTATACTTTTATACATCATTCTAAGTGAAATTATTGTAGTTGGAATAATAGTTAGTCCAGTCGTATTTAATACTAAAAACGTAATCATAGAGCGGCTTGCCTCGTTTTTATTTTTATTTATATTTTGTAATGATTTCATAGCTTTTAATCCAAATGGTGTAGCAGCACTTCCAAGTCCAAAGAAATTAGCTACCATATTACTTGCAATTAAACTAAATGATTCATGATTCTTTGGTATTGCAGGAAATAAAAAAGATAAAATAGGTGTTAATTTTTTAGATATATTGTTTAATAATTTAGAATCCTGTGCTATTTTCATTAATCCCATCCAAAGTGCTATTACTGGAAATATTTTTAATAGCATATCTAAACTAATTTTTGTACTATTAACTATAGTATTATTTATACTTTCTAAAGATCCTGATAATATACTATAAATAATACCTAAAATAATTAATACCATCCATATTATATTTATCATAATTTATTAAACCAATTCCTTATTTTTTGAAAAGTATTATACTTTTTTTCTATGACTTTTGTTTTTACAAATATATCTTCACTATGAATTTTTTTATCACCTAAATATACTTGAACCTCACCTATTTTATCATCATCTTTTATCTTTCTTTTCTTCTCTAATTTATATTTTAAAACTAAATTATCTTTTTCACTATTTTCTAATAAATATCCATAATTATTTTTAATATATAATTCATTATATTTGTAATATTTTTCATTTAATATATTTATTTTTCCTTTTGTTAAAATATTTATATGGGTATAGTTAGAAAAACCATATTCGAATAATTCTTTATGATCTGACCAATCATTTCCATCATTTAATGTAACTACTACTAAATTTATTTTATCTTTGCTAGCTGTTGATACTAAAGTTCGTTTTGCTATTTCTGTAAATCCTGTTTTACCTCCGGTTGTATATTTATAACTTGTTAAAAGTTTATTTTTATTTATCCAACTATATACATTTTTATTTGTTTTAAGTGTATATTTTTTTGTACTTGTAATATTTCTATAATCTTTTAATGTCATAGCATAACTTGTTAGTATTGCCATATCATAGGCACTTGAATAGTTTCCTTTTTCTTGATCTAAACCACTAGGATTATTAAATGTTGTTTCTATCATACCAATCTCTTTTGCTTTTGTATTCATCATACTAACAAAATTTTCTACCGATCCACCTACATAGTGTGCTATAGCAAGTGCTGCATCATTACCACTTCTTAGCATCAACCCATATAATAAATCTCTTAATGTTAATATTTCACCTTCTTTTATATAAATACCTGATCCATATGCTTTATTTATTTCAGAGCCAACTGTTACTTCATCATCTAATTTACCTGATTCTATAGCAACTACTGCTGTCATTATTTTAGAAATACTTGCTACACTTCTAACGTCATGTATATCTTTTTCATATAATATTCTATTAGAATCTGTATCCATTAATATAGCACTTCTAGCACTTCCACCTAATCCTTTTACACACAATGGAATAAATAATATTAAAAGCAAAAAAATTTTTTTCACTATATCACCAATTAATTATATGTTAGAGCTTGAAAAATATTTTATTATTCCTCTTTTTATTGATTCTGCAAGTTTATATTGATATTCGCTTTGTCTTAATTTGTATCTATCATTTGGATTTGATAAAAAACCTGCTTCTATTAGTATTCCTGGTATTATTACTTTTCTATTTAAAAGTATATCCTTTATTTCTTTAACTTCTCTATTTGTTTTTAAATCTGTCTTTAATTGTTTTTGCATCAAGTTAGCTAATTCTAAATTTTTTTTATTTACATCATCATAAAATACTTGAGCACCACTCCAAGTACTTGATTTAATTGAATTTAAGTGAATTGATATGTATATATCTGCTTTAGAATTATTAATTATTTTAACTCTATTGTTTAAATCACTTTTTTTTCTTGCATAATTAGATGTACTCAAATCATAATCATCATATCTTGTTAAATATACTATAGCGCCACTTTTTTCTAATATTTCTTGTAGCTTTTTACAAATACTTAAATTTATATCTTTTTCATAGATATTTTTATAAATAGTGCCAGGATCAAGACCTCCATGTCCCGCGTCTAAATAAATAACTTTACCAAGTAAATTCATATCATTTTCTTCTGTTTTTGCCTTTACAAATGAAAATGAACATATTAATAATATAAATAAAAATAACGTATATGTTTTTTTCAATTTATCACCAATTAAATATATGACTTATATTTTTTTATTGCACAAAAAAAGTCACTAACGTGACATATTTCTTGATTGTTTTATTTCTTGTTCCATTAAATATTGATTGTATTCTTCCTTTGCATCTTCATCGCCAGCAGCAGCTCTTTTTGCCAAATCTTCATAGTATTTTTCTTGAAGTTGCTTTAACTCTTCTTGACTAGGAACACTACCATTTTGTTGCAGTATTTGAGTATATCTTCCTCTATCATATTCCTTTTCTTTATCACTAAGTGATTTTATACCTCTAGCCATTACTGGTCCTGCTGTTGTAACTAATATTGCACCCGCTAATACTCCAGCTGCAATTCTTGTTCTATTTAATTGTCTTATTTTCTTTGATAAAAGGCAGAAATCATTTAATGAAGCTATAGTTGCTTTGTGATATCTTTTTTCAGCATTATTTACTTTTACTACTATTTGATAAGATGTTTGTTCTTCTGTCTTAGAATTATAACCTTTAATATCAAAAACATAATTAGTAAAAAGATTATCCTTTACAACTGTACCTTTTTTTAAATTACCTTTTCTTATACATTGCCTTAAATAAGCCAACATTTCATCAACTGTTTCGATTTCATCAGAATTTTCTAATTGAAAAAATTCTAATTTGTTTGATGGTTCTTGTTTTAATTCAAGTGTTAATTTTTGATTTGACATATTATCACCTACTTATAATTTACTATGTATCTTCCTTATTGTCAATAGTTTTAGCACTAAATCACTAGTACTTAGTAATTATTTTACAATATTAAACAGATTCCAAGGATATGATTTGGGCAATTCTAGATTAAATGTTAGTTTCTCTTTTGTTGTTGGATGAATAAAGGTAAGAGTTTTTGCAAAAAGTGCGATTTGTTCTTTTGGTTTAGCACTTTTATTATATTTTTGATCTCCATATAAAGCATGTCCACGTGATGAAAACTGTACTCTTATTTGATGTGACCTACCTGTTTGTAAATTTATTTTTATTAAAGATAAATTATTTTTTGTATCTATTAATTCATAATCTAATATAGCTTCTTTACCATTTTTATTTATTTTAACCATATTAGTCTTATGATCTTTTAATAAATAATCTTTTAAAGTAGCACTTTTCTCTGGCTTACCTAAAATTACAGCATAGTAAGTTTTTTTTAATGTTCTATTTCTTACTTGCTCACTTAATCTTGATGCACATTTACTTGTTTTAGCAAACACCATAACGCCACCAACTGGTCTATCTAATCTGTGAACAAGTCCTAAATATACATTTCCTGGCTTATTATCTCTTTTTTTTATGTAATTTTTTAGGAGTGTTAAAAAATCTAAATCCTTGCTGCTATCTTCTTGAACTGGAATATTTATAGGTTTTTCAACTACTAAAACATGATTATCTTCATAAATAATATTAATCATTTGATTCCCATCTTCCATATATGCCACATGGCAATACTAAGTTATTGTGTGTTATTGGAAGACCTATTTCTCCTGATTTTGTAACCCCTCCATAAATAGGTTCCATTGATGTTTTTAATATATTATATAAAACTGTACTAGAAATTCCTGTTGTATAAGAATTAATTAAGAAAAATAAAGGTTTATCACTTAATATTTTTAGACAAGCATTTATTAATACATCTAGGTTTTGTTCAAATTTCCATACTTCACCATTTGGGCCTCTTCCATAACTTGGAGGATCCATAATAATTACATCGTATTTATTTCCTCTTCTTGCTTCTCTTTCCACAAATTTTAAACAATCATCTACTATGAATCTAATCTTGTTATTTTCTAAACCACACAACCTCATATTTTCTTTAGCCCATTCAGTCATTCCTTTTGATGCATCTACCTGAACTACTTCTATTGCACCTGCTTTAGATGCTGCCATAGTAGCTGCTCCTGTATAAGCAAATAAATTTAATACTTTTATAGGTCTTTTAGCACATTTAATCTTGTTCATAGAGAATTCCCAATTTGTTGCTTGTTCTGGAAAAAGTCCAGTATGTTTGAAGTTTGTTGGGCTTACTTTAAAGGTTAAATCCTTATATTTTATTGTCCAAAATTCTGGCAATTTTGTATTAAATTCCCAGTAACCTCCACCTTTATTTGATCTATGATAAAATCCATCTACGTTATTCCACATATCATTTGTTTCTATATTCCACATTGCTTGAGGTTCGGGTCTTCTAAAAATAACCTTACCCCATCTTTCTAACTTTTCCCCATTGCCTGCAGAAATACATTCATAATCTTTCCATTGATTGCTAAGCTCCATACTAAAACCTCATCTCTTCATTATTAAATTCTTTATCCATTAATATTTCATGTATTATCTCTTCTTTATTATCAAGATAAATCTCTTCTATTCTATCTACTCTACATTTTTCTGCTTGTATTATAGATTTTACTTTATTTACAGCATCCTCTACTTTGTCATTTACTACAACATAATTATACTTTTTAAAATTATTTATTTCGTTATATGCAGTTTTAAATCTATTAATTATTTTATCTTTTGATTCTGTTTTTCTATCAATTAATCTTTGTTTTAAAGTTTTCATATCTGGTGGCATTATAAAAATAAAGAGTGCCGAAGGAATCATTTTCTTTATATTAAGTGCTCCTTGTATATCTATTACAAGTATTACATCTATTCCTTTATTTAAATACTGTTCTATTTTATCTTTTGGTGTACCATAATAATTATCATTGTATATAGCATACTCTAAAAAAATACCAGATTTTATTTTTTCTTCAAATTCTTCTTTTGTTACAAAGAAATAATCCTTGCCTTCCTGCTCTTGCCCTCTTATAGATCGTGATGTCATTGAAACAGATAACCAAATATTATCATTTTCTTTAACTAACTCATTACAAATAGTATCTTTACCTGCACCACTTGGACCTGATACTACAATTAACAAACCATTTCCATTAACTTTTAACATTATATCAATTCCTTTTTAATAGTATAACACATTATATAAATTTTTCACATATTAAATTATCACAATATTTAATGTATTTATTATATTCATCTTTACTTTTAATAGTCCATCCTAATAATAATTTATTTTTAAATTTTATTTTAGTTGGTAAATTATTCTTATTTATTGAGATGAAATCAACTTTATTTACATATTTTTTTATTAATTTATAATTTAACTCACCATATATAACAATACCAACTACATATTCTTTTCTATTTTTTAAAAACCAATCTATTACAAAAGGATTAGAGCTTTGAATAGCAAATTCTCCTTTATAATTATCTAAAATCTTAACTAATTCTTCTTCAAAATTCGAATTGTTATCAACATCTTTAAGTTCTATTAATAAAGGTACATCACAATCAACTATGTGTATAACTTGTTTTAAAGTAGGAATTCGATATTTATTTTTAATTTTTAATTTAGAAAGTTGTGCATAACTTAGAGTTTCTATAATTTTATTGATACCAGTTAGCCTTTTTAAGTTAAAATCGTGATAAACAACTATACTTTTATCTTTAACTATGTGTATATCTAGTTCTATTATATATTTTTTATCCACACATTTATAAAAAGCAGGTATTGTATTCTCACAAATTATAGAGTTGTGCACACCTTTATGAGCAATTATATTTGATTTTAAAAAGTTTAAATTTTTCATATTAAATTATATGAAAAAAATATATTAAATTATATATTTTTTGTTATCTTATTCTTCTTTACATAGTTTGATACTGATAAAAAGTTATCATCATAATTATATCTATTTTGACCAAATGTTAACCACATTTCTGACCAAGACATACCCTTATTTAATAATTCTTGAACTTCATTATTTAGATATGTTTTATTATCTTGTTGCTTTTCTAGATTAACATATCTATTTTCATCATATATTTTGCACTGAATATCACATTCAAGTTTATCACAACTATAAGCAAAAATAGCTTCTTTTGTTTTTCTTTCATCAAATTCTAATATTAGTTTTCTTATATCATCTTTTAAAATTAGTCCATCTAATACTTTTTCTATTGCCTCATGACCAATTCTTTTTTTATCTTCCTTTGATATTTCAAAAAGTGTTAAATCGCCTATATAAATTTCTTCTAATTCATGGAGAGATAACATCATTATAACTTTAAATATGTCTATATCATATTGGTATTCTGAATACATAGAGAGTGCTAACATCTGAACGCCAAAAATGTGTTCTGCTACACTTTCTAATCTATCTGCTCCAACATTCCAATCTTTCCATCCCGTTCTTATAACATTTTTTAATTTATTGCACAATACATAATATTTTATTACACTTTGCTCTTTGCTCATTTAAATCACCTTTTTTTATTTTAACATAATAATATTTAACATTCAATAAATAAATATATAAAAGAAAAACCTTGAAATATTTCCAAGGTTTGTAAAACTGTAATAATTAACGTTTTGAGAATTGTGGTGCACGACGTGCTGCTTTTAGTCCTGGTTTCTTTCTTTCTTTTGCTCTTGGATCACGAGTAACAAATCCAGCTTTTTTTAATATTTTTCTATAGCTATCTTCGTTAGCTTCATTAGCTTTATCATATTCAAGTAAAGCACGAGTTATTCCTAAACGGATTGCTCCAGTTTGTCCAGAAGCTCCTCCACCAGTTACTTTTGCTTCGATATCAAAATTATTTTCATTATTAGTTGCCACTAAAGGTTGTTTTAAATCCATAACGTATGTTGCATATGGCATAAATTTATTAACATCTACACCATTAACAGTTATTTTTCCTTTTCCAGCAGTCATTTTAACTTGAGCTACTGAAGATTTTCTTCTACCTGTTCCTATAAATACTTTTGCCATTTAAAACCCTCCTTATTTAATTTTCATTTCTACTGGCTTTTGTGCCATATGTGGATAACTAGCACCCTCGTAAACAAATAATTTTTTAGCAACTTGACGACCTAATCTTGTATGAGGTATCATACCTTTTACAGCTCTTTCAATCATCTCAACTGAATAATTTTCTCTCATTTCTTTTGCAGTTCTCTCTCTTAATCCTCCAGTATAACCTGAATGGTTGTAATAAATTTTATCATTTAATTTATTACCTGTTAGATTAACTTTTGAAGCATTAACAACTATTACATAGTCTCCACAATCAATATTTGGAGTGTATGTAGGTTTATGCTTACCACGTAATACATCTGCTACTCTTGTAGCTAAACGTCCTAAATTAACGTTTTCTGCATCGATAATATACCAATTGCGTTCTACAGTTTCTTTCTTTTGCATATAAGAATTTTTCATCATATACTTTTCTTTCCTTCCTTTACAAATAGTAAGTCTTCCCATAACTCACTAAATGTGGGATATAAAATGTACCAACTAAAATAATACTAAAAAATAACAAAAAAGTCAATAACAATATATTATTTTTATTGACTTTTATTACTATTTAGCATCAAAATAATCTAATTTCATATTTTTGCGTACTCTTTTCATTACTTCTTCTGCTTTTTTCTTAGTTGCTAAAGTACCTTCTTTTAATATTTCCTCAACTAATTCTGGTCTTTCTTCGTAGTATTTACGTCTTTCTTGAATAGGTTTTAAAAATTCCATCATAGCGCGTACTAACTCTTTTTTACAGTATACACAACCTCTTTCTCCTCTTTTACATTCACTACAAACTGTAGCAACCTCAGGATTTCTAATTAATTTATGGTAATAGTATACCATACATATATCAGGATTTGCTGGATCATCTTTTCTAAGTTTATTTGGATCAGTTAAAGCACTCATAACTTTTTTATTAATAGTGTCTTCATCATCTGATAGATATATACAATTATTTAATGATTTACTCATTTTTTCATTTCCATCTAAACCCTTAATTCTTGGTGTAGAACTTAAAACTGGTTCTGGAATATTAAATGTATCGCCATATATATTATTAAACTTTCTTAATATTTCTCTTGCTTGTTCTATATGAGGAAGTTGATCTTCACCAACTGGTATAATATTACTATTAACACATGCTATATCAGCAGCCTGACTTACAGGATATCCTAAAAATCCATAAGTTATTCCTTCTCCTTTGTTACCAAATATTTCTTGTTTTTGTGATACTTCATATTTTGTAGTTGGATTTCTATAAAGTCTAGGTACAGTTACTAAATTAGAAAAATATACAGTAAGTTCTGCCACTTCTGGAATTAATGATTGAATATATATGTGTGCTTGTTTTGGATCAATACCAGCAGCTAGATAATCAAGTGCTAATTGATGAACATTATCTCTTACTTTAGACGGATTAATAAAATTATCTGTTAAAGCTTGTACATCTGCAATTAAAATATATGTATCATAATCATATTGTAACTTTACTCTATTTTCTAAAGAACCAAAATAATGTCCTAAATGTAATCTTCCTGTTGGTCTATCACCAGTTAATATTGTTTGCATAAATTACCTCCTAATTTTTTATTATAAATATTTTTTAATAAACATAGTATTTAATACTATTGTTAAATTGTAACTCACTATCATCTAATAGAGTTGTTAATCCTGATAAATTACTATAATAATATAATTTTGTTTTATATGAATAATATAAAATATCATCGTTAAATTCTATGTCAGTTGTTGGAGTTGTTAATATATATTTTATTAGTTTTAAATTGTTTTTATTTACTTCATATATATCGTTATTAGCGCCTCTATTTTTTATTAAATAAAACTTATTTGTAGTTTCAATACATTCATCAAAATCAGTAAAATTATTATCTAATGTAGTGTAATCAAAATACTTTTCTTTATTTGCAGTAACTTTTGTAATTTGTTCCCACTTATTATTTTTATAGTATTTAACTTTATCTTTATTAGATATTAATTTAACTTGTTTTTTATTTATATCTATTTCATATTGATTCTCATTATCTTTATCATATAAATATACTTTATTATCTACTATACCTTGTATATATGAATCAAGTGAAATTGTATTTTTTGATTTAATTTTTATTACTTCACTATTATTTAAGTTAACTACATAAAAGTATTCAAATTCATACTTTTGATTATAATCAGCTACTATGTAATAAGGATAAAGAAATGTACTTAATTTATTATTATAAACATCATTATTAAAAAGTTCTATTTCTTTATTATTTAAAATTAATCCCTTATAACTAGTAATTGCTACACTTTTTTTAGTATCATTATATATTTTTACTGTATTTATTGTTTTATAATCATTCTCAATATTTAAGAATTTATTTATATCATATTCTTCAATACCAAGAACAAATTTATCTAATTCTTTATCTTTTCCTTTTATGTCATGATAATTATAAATTATATCTTCGTAGTAGCACATCATATCTACGTATACTTTATTATCTATTATTGGTAATAAACATTTATAGGTATTATTTGAAAAATAATAAACTTTATCTATCAATCTTTTTTTATTAATTCCATTTACTTCTACTGGATATATATTTGTTTTATCTGATATTTCAATATAACTATTTTTATGTATTTGTTTTACTGTAAAAGTATTATCTTTATAACTTATTTTATAAGTATTAGTATTTTTACTTATTATAATATTTGCTAATAATATTAAAATTATTAAGCTTAATAATAAAACTATTAATTTCTTTTTTTGTTTCATATACTCCTTACAACAAAAGATAGAATTATCTATCTTCTTCTCTTCTTCCCATATATTTTTGCTTTTCACTCATCATATATTCAGTTATTTCAGTTTCTATTTCATCAAGTGCTCTTTTTGATATATTAGATAATACTGCTGTTTCTTTTACTGTATCTATTAAAACTTTACCCCATATTAGTCCAGCATTAACTGTTAAATCGTTAAACATATCTGGAGTGATTGCTAAAAAATTATATCCAAATAAAACACGTTTTTGTGCTATTAAAATTCTTTTATTTGTAAGGGCTATTAAGAATGTTGAAAATATATCGAATGAAGAATAACCTTTTTGTGCTAAAAAGACATATCTTACTTCTTCTTCTGGATTTAAATGTTTATCAATAACTTTAGCATGGCTTTTAATTCGCCAAGCTATAGTTGATGGATATTTTTTTTTAAATTCTTTTGCTTGTTCATATGTAGTCATACTGCTCACCTCTTATTTTATTATACCATTTTTAGTAAATATTTCAACAAAATATTTTCCTTCTGTGGCACCTATAACATAATCTAATAATTTATTTGATTCTACTATTATAGTAATTGGAGTTGTAAAACCATCAGAATATCCCATGCTTATCAATTTATTCTCAACATTATTAGCTATATCACTATCTAAAGTTTTTATATTTATATACCTTATTAACACATTATTATTTAAAGATATATTATTTAAAGTCTCAAATGTTTTATTACAGTATTTGCACTCGTCTTTTGTGATGTATATTATACTTTTTTGATTTGAATTTATTAAATCATTAAATGTATCTAGGTCTATAGATTCAAAATTAGTATTTGTTGATGAAATCATTTTAAATTCTTTTAATTTATCAATATATTCTTTTACATCATTTATACCACGTACACTTCCAACAACCTTCTGATTTTTGATAAATATTACTATTTGGTCATTTACTTCACTAATTTGAAATAGTGAATTTAAAGTCTCTTTTTGTGAATCACTTAATAAATATGCATCTATTTTTTTATATTTTACATTTTGTTTACTACACATATAAGATAGCATTTGATCTTGATTATCAATGTTTTCACTATAATTATAAGGCACATAAAGTAGAATCAAGTCATCTTTTAAAGCTTCTTTAGCATCATTTAATACCTTTTTAGGATTTCCTATCCTTTCTGGAATAAGTGAATTACTTTGTAAAAATTTTTGCACAGCTTCTTCACTTGTATTATTCTTTATTAAATCTTTAATTTTACCATTTTCATATATTATTATTAAAGTTTCGTAGTTTTCACTTTTTGTTATTTTTTTAAGTTTATTTTTATCTATTTTATTTAAAGATGATATATCAATACTTAAAAGTTTTATATCATATCTTTTTAATATTGTTTCTAGATAATTATTATAATGTTCTTTATTATAAACAAAAAGTACTTTAGTTTGATCCTTAATAAACTCTTTAGTATTTCTTATTGATGTACTATCCTTTATGAAATATAAAAGACATATAAATACTATCAATACAAGTATAAAAGATATTATTAATAATTTATTCTTACTAAAAGTACTTTTCATAAATATCACCTTATTCTGTTATTATATTAAATTGGATTTTTTAAATTCTCTAACTAATTGTGAAGTTGTTCTTTCACCTGAAATATAATTAGAAACTTGACCATTTTTTACAACTAGAATTAAAGGAGTTCCAAATGAACCATTTTCTACAAAGTCTGGATCATTATAACCTATTGTTTTTAATGTTTCAAAGAATGAATCTGATTCTTCTTTACTTAAATCTGTTAAATTTAAATAATTAATAACTATATCATAATCGCGTGCTACAGCATTAAGGGCTGGTTTAATAGCTATACAATGACTACATTTAGTTTGTCCTATTACAACAATATTATTAGTGTCATCAGTTAAATTAATTACTTCTTCATATCTACCATAATCGATAAATGTAATATATTGTTCTTGAGAATATACCGCATCTTCTTCTAATAAGCCATTTTTCTTAAAGAATTCAACATATTCTTTTCCAGGAGTATATCCTACTACTTTATCAACTACTTTACCTTTTTCTACTATAAGTGTAGTTGGTGTTGCATGTTCTATATCAAGTGTTTCAAGAACTGTTTGTCTTTGAGAAGCACTTAACTTAGAACTATCTAAATAATAATAATCCATATCATAATCACTAGATATTACCTCTAATACTGGTGTTTGTAATGAACAAGCACTACAAGATGGACTTGCATAATAAATTACTGTTCTTTCTGATGAATTAAATCTTTTATCAAATTCCTTCATTATATCACTAGAATCTGAAGAGCCAATTTTACCAGAACTTCTTAATTGCACAAGTGCAAAAACAACTATAAGTATTACAGCTATTAGTGCTATTGAAACTGTAAATATAATTGATTTTTTTCTTTCTTTTGTCATAATATCCTTCTTTCTATACATAAATATTATATCATATATTTTTTAATTTTTATTATTTTAATATTAATTTATTTGTATTTTTAGCACTGTTTTAAATTAGTTTTACTATTGAATTTATTACTTAATTATTTTAAGATTTTATACTATTCCGATATATCTCAATATTTCTTTACCTTTTTATTATTAACAAACTTTTTTATAAAATATCTTACTAAAAAAATTAATAGAATTGTTATCATACATAGAACGGATGCTTTTAATGTACTTCTATAATGCCAAATATCAATATTAAATAGTTTAAAACTTACAAAGTTATAAACATGAAATAAAGAATATTGAAAAATCATTATTGGCATTGATAAAAAACCAATATTGGTTAAAAAGTTTGCATTTTTTAAATTGCTTGCAAAATTTTCAAATAATATAAAATATCCAAGCACCCCAGAAATTGATGATATTATAAAGAATAATATGTTCCCAAAATATGCCCCTGTATAAGAAACTCTATCATTTAATATAACACCAAAAATAACATTTATAATAATAAGAATAGTACAAAATAAAAACACTGTAATCTTATTATTTTTATTAATAATAGATTTGTTAATTAATTTATATATATAGCCTAAATTAAAAAATAGTAAACCTAATGGAATTAAATTAGCTTTTAATGACATTTTATAAGGTCCAATTAATATAAAAATTAATAAGCTTAAAATAAATATTAAAGCATGATAAATATATTTGTTCTTAATAATTTTAATATTCTGTAAAAAGAAAAATATTATTTCTGTTATAAATAGTATTAACAAAAACCATATTGGAGCATTCCAACATAAATCACCATTAATAATAAATAGTTTATGAAAAAATAAAGTTATATTATGTGTAATTAGCAATTCAATTACTGAACATATTAAATTCCATATTAAAAATGGTATTAACAAATTCTTAATTTTTTTAATTATATAACTTTTTTTATTTTGATTTTCTTTAAAAAGATATCCAGACACAAAGAAAAAAATGCACATATGAAAAGAATATATGTGTTTTTCTAACAAATAATTTGGATTTAAATGTGCAAATGTAACTAAAATAATACCAAATCCCTTTAATAAATCAATCCATAATTGTCGTTCTTTCATTTTTACTTTTATTGCTCCTTAACTTTTTTCTTTTTATCAAAATTTATTTATCTAAGCTTGTGGCAAATTTAATTGCCAATAATCCGATCATTTCTTTATCACTAAGTTTTTCACCATTTCCTAAAGATCTTTGATCCCATTTTGCTGAATCTAAATTATCGGCTGCATAAAAGAATTGGAAAATTTCTTTATTTCTAAATTTAGCCAAGGCTGATATTGCTGAACATTCCATATCAACGCATACACACCCTTCTTCTTTTCTATCCAATACTTTTTTTCTTGTTTCACGATATGGAGCATCAGTAGTCCACACTTTTCCTGTTATATAAGAATAATTATGTTCTTTTAGCAGTTTAATAAATTCATCTTTATATTTTTGATTAACAATTATTTTTCTTGATGATTTTAAATAATGGTAACTTGTTCCTTCGTCTCTAATGGCAGAATCAGGAATTATTATAGCTAAATCATCTATTGACTTATCAAGTACACCGCATGTTCCAAAAACAATCATTCTTTCTAATCCCATAGCAAATAATTCTTCATATTGAATAATACAAGTAGGTGCACCTACTCTAGACATAAATAAAGTAATATCTTTACCATCATAATTAATTTTATATATTGGCAATTTGCCATTTGCATTTGAAGAAAGAGCTATTTCTACACCATTAAACTTACTTACTAATTGATCAAATAATTTTTTATTGAAATATTGAAAGTTTTTATTCAACAACTTATCTAATAACTTATCTAAAAAAAATTAGTTTTCATATTAAAGTTCAATTCCGAAAAACCATTTTGCTATCAAATTTCTATCAGGATAATCTTCTTTTAATAAATCTTGTTCAAAATTAGTTCTGTCATACTCTAAACTTTTTGTTTCAACTGTAAATGTTTCAGTATCAAATATTGTGTATTGTGTAGTATTATCTTTTCTACATCCTGATGAACCAACATCATATAATTTATTATCAACAGTAAATGCATTATGTTCATGACCTATAAATATTAAATCATAATTTAATGGCTTTATAATTTCATTAATTGAACCATCTTTAGCAATTTTCAAATCATGAAAAGGATACTGATCCTTTGAATTATAATCTATAGGAAAATGTTCGCATAATACTTTTTTACCATTACAATCAATTTCATATGTCATGTTACACTTTTCTAGATATTGTTTTTGTCTATCAGCAATTTGCTCCTTTATCCAATTTTGATGTTTAATTTCTCCCTCTCCCATCTCATCATCTATTTGTGTACCTTTTAAAAAATATAGTTCATGATTTCCTAAAACCATTTTAATATTATTGTCAACAATTATGTCCATACACTCTTTAGGATTAGGCCCTATTCCTATCGTATCCCCTAAGCATATTATCTCCTTAATTTCCTCTTTTTTTATATCTTTTATAATTGAAGTTAATGCTTCTCTATTTCCGTGTATGTCAGAGAAAATTGCAACTTTCATAATATCACCATCCTTTTTTATTATACCATATACTCTTTATTTAAGATTGATTTGAGCAAAAAAACTTATCTAAAACTTATCTAAACGCCTTTTTTTGAGGTAAAATCACCTAAAAATTGTAAGTAGCAAAAAGCTCGCGAGTCCTTTATTTTTAAGGATTTGCAAGCTTATTTACCACAACATTGTTTATACTTGCGTCCACTGCCACAAGTTCGTCCTTTTTCAGTACATATGATACTATGAAATATATATAGTATTATAGGTTTTTCAAGGTTTAAAAAGTCTGAACAGTATTGGTATAAATGTTACATATAGTATTATTTTTACCATACATTTTTTAGTCTGTGAGCACAAAATGTGCACATTGTTCCCATCACATATTCAAAAATGCATAACATCATATATGATATTACTAATTATTTCAAATTTTTCCAACGTTATGTGTTTTATCTATTTTTTTATCTAATTTTTTGTAATTTGATTTAAAATTTAGTAAAGTTTCCATTGCACTTATAACTGCTGAGGATTCAAATATATCTCTTCTATAATACCCAGTTGTTAGGTATCCAGTTATTCCATTATCTTTTTTATTACTACTATTACCAAGAATACTTTCAATAACTTTATTCAAAGATTTTCCATCTTTAACATAATTAAACATTCTTTCAGTAATTTGAAGACCACTTGATTTTCCTATAAATTCATTACCATTTTGGTCTAATATTGATGCATAAGTAACAATAAAATATGTATTATCTATCTGTTCATATCCACCCTCAATACTAATTAGTAAATCAAATGAAATATCATTTTCCATGCAATAATTATATAAACCATGATTTCTATTTTTTGCACCTATTAAAGTTTCATCATTAATAGGTTTAGAACTTACTAAAGAATTAACATTAACAGGGACAATAGAAATATCATCAAATCCTAATTCATTCATTGCAATTAAAATTGACCTTTGCTTAGAAACATTCATAGAGCCTAAAACTATTTTCATATTTTCACCATCCTATTTTTTTTATAAAACAAACTATTTACTACAACGTTGTTTAGGATTCTTGCCAAACTCAAAGATTACTTTTTTCCAGTACATATAACACTATGTAGCATAGTATTATATATTTTTCTTTTATGAGCACAAAATGTGCACAAATTGAGTTATGTGCACATTTTTTTGTCTTTTTTGACTATTGTCAAACTCACAAACCCTTATAAAACAAGCTATTTACCACAACATTGTTTATATTTCTTGCCGCTGCCGCAAGGACAAGGATCATTTCTACCTATTTTATTTACTCTCTTAGGGGAAGATTTTTTTACTGTTGACTTATCTTCATTAGTAGTTACCTTATCAGAAACTTTTTTTCTTTCACTGTTTTGTCTTACTTCTGCTTTTAATAGATAAGTTGTTGTTTGCGCATCTATTCTTGATAATAATTCATCGAATAAAGCATATCCTTCTGTTTTATATTCTCTTAAAGGATTATTTTGTGCATAACTTCTTAAATGGATACCTTCTCTTAAATGTGACATTGTATTAATATGTTCCATCCAATATGTATCTATAACTCTTAAAGTTATTGCTTTTTCAAATTCGTTAGTAACATCTTGTGGTATATGTTTAATTTTATCATCATATTCTACAAGTAATTTATTATATATATATTCACTAATTTCTTTTGAACTTTTATATTCTATTTCATCAAATATTATTTTATTCTTTAATAATTCATTTGCTTTTTCTAATATTTCAGATTTATCATTTCTACTTAAACTATCATTATCATTTAAATGTGCATAAACTAAATCCTCAACAAAGTTTTTAAATGATTCTTTAGTTAATTCTTTGATATCTTCACTATCTAGTATTTGATTTCTCTTATCATAAATAATTGTTCTTTGTTCATTGATTACATCATCATATTCTAGTAATGTTTTACGCATATCAAAGTTATTACCTTCTACACGTTTTTGTGCAGATTCTATAGAGTTTGATAACATTTTATTTCTTATAGCAACGTCATCTGTAAATCCTACTCTTTGTAGCATTAATTTTGCTCTATCTGTACCAAATCTAACCATTAAATCATCTTCAAATGATACACAGAATTGTGATTCTCCTGGGTCTCCTTGACGTCCTGAACGACCACGTAATTGATTATCGATACGTCTTGATTCATGACGTTCAGATCCTATTACAAATAATCCTCCAAGTGCTTTAACTTCATCATTAATTTTTATATCGGTACCACGTCCAGCCATATTAGTTGCAATAGTTACTGAACCTTTTTCACCTGCTTTAGCAATTATTTCAGCTTCTCTAGCATGGTTTTTAGCATTTAATACTTCATGTGGTATATGCATCTTCTTTAATTTTTCACTTATAAGTTCACTTGTTTCAACTGCTACTGTACCAACTAATACTGGTTGACCTGTTGCATGACGTTCTTTTATTTCATTTACTATTGCTTTATATTTTCCCTCTTTTGTAGCAAATAATAAATCACCATAATCTTTTCTTATTACTGGTTTATTTGTAGGTATAACTATAACATACATATTGTAAATATCTCTGAATTCTTCTTCTTCTGTTTTAGCAGTACCAGTCATACCTGATAATTTTTTATACATTCTAAATAAATTTTGGAAAGTAATGGTTGCTAAAGTTTTTGTTTCTTCATTTATTTGAACTCCTTCTTTAGCTTCTATTGCTTGATGTAGACCATCTGAATATGCTCTTCCTTGCATTAATCTTCCTGTAAAAGGATCTACAATTACAATTTTACCGTCTTGAACTACATAATCAACATCATTTTTCATAGCATAATTTGCTTTTAATGCTTGATTTATAAAGTGTACTAGATTAGTGTTTCCTATATCATATAAATTATCTACACCAAAGGCTTTTTCAGCTTTTGCAATACCTTCTTGATCAAGTGAAACTGCCTTAGTTTTTTCATCGTATATATATCCTTCATTTTCTTTTAAACTTTTAGCAAATTTATCTGTTTGTATATATAGATTGGCAGATTTCATAAATCCTCCAGATATAATTAATGGAGTTCTTGCCTCATCTATTAATACTGAGTCTACTTCATCTATTATAGCAAAATTATAAGGACGAGCTACTCTATCACTTGCTTTAATTACCATATTATCTCTTAAATAATCAAATCCTATTTCATTATTTGTTGAATAAAGTATATCGCAAGCATATGCATCTCTTTTTTCTTGTGTAGTTAATTCTCTATAATTAACGCCTACAGTTAGTCCTAAAAATCTATAAATCTCGCCCATCCAGTTAGCATCACGTCCAGCTAAGTATTCATTTACTGTAATTATATGAACACCTTCACCAGACAAAGCATTTAAATATGCTGGCATAGTTGAAGTAAGAGTTTTTCCTTCACCTGTTCTCATTTCAGCTATATTACCATAATGTATAGCAAGTCCACCTATTATTTGTACATAATAAGGTTTTTCTCCTATTACACGATATGCTGCTTCACGTGCTGTAGCAAATGCTTCAACTTTTATATCTTCTAAAGTTTCACCAGCAGCTAATCTCTCTTTAAATTCTTTTGTTTTATTTTTTAATTGTTTATCAGTTAATTTTGAATATTCATCATCTAAAGTCATTACTTCATTTGCAATACCTTTAAATCTTTCTAATTCTTTATATTCGTGATTAAATATTTTCTTAAATAAATTCATGTCTATTCTCCTTTTGTATATACATATATTTTATCAAAAATAAATAAAAAATAATAGTATTTATGAAAAAAATAGGTATTAAAACCTATTTTATTTCCATAATTCCGTAGTTTCCATCTTTACGTCTATAAACTATATTTACATCTTTAGTATCTACATTTCTAAATGCAAAGAATTCATGATCTAATAGTTCCATTTGAAGTATAGCTTCTTCTTCGCTCATAGGCTTATCTTCTACTATTTTTCTTTTTACTATTACATTATCATTTTCTTCTGGTTCTTCAAACTCTAAAACGAAATCGGATATTAAATCTTTATTAACTTTCTTTTTCATTCTAGTTTTGTTTTTTCTTATTTGTCTTTCTATTTTATCAGAAACTTTATCTATTGAAGCATATAAATCTTTATGTGCTTCTTCGCCTCTTAATATAAACTTATTTGCGTTTATTGTAGCTTCTACTACTTGATCATTACCTCTTAATTTAATAAGAACGGTTGCTGTAACATCGTCAGGATTTTCAAAATACTTATCTAACCTCCCAATCTTTTCCTCGATGTAAGATTTAATTGAATCTGTAACATCTAACTTTTTTCCATGAATATTAAACTTCATATCATCAATCCTTTCTATAATCATTATAGCACAAAAAGAAAAAAACTACTATACTAAAGCAGTTTTTATTTCAACAACGTTTTTTGCCTGTAAACCTTTGTCTGTTCTAACTAAATCAAACTTAACGTATTGACCTTCGACTAAAGTTTTATAGCCTTCAGAAAGTATTGCTGAATAATGAACGAAAATATCTTCTTTTTCATTGTATTCTATGAAACCGAATCCTTTTTCATTATTGAACCATTTAACTTTACCAGTAATCACGTCTACATCTCCCTTCTAGTTTCTCTTACAACTAAAGTATAACATAAAACAACTACAGCTAAATAAATCTTCGTTCCCAAAAGTTCGACATATGTTGCGCAAGTTACAGTCTCGTTATGGAAAACATCTTAATTCTAGCATACATATTGACCTTGCGAAAGGCATTTTGCACGAAGTGGCAAGATATGTGCTCAAAATAGAAAAATGTGCAAAGAAAAAAAACACATTTGTACTTTTTAAACACTTAAAGTGATAACTCGAACATTTGACATTTATTTTTTTAAAATTAGGACTATAATGAAGTTAATGTAAAGGCAGTAGATAAAAATGAAGTTAATGTAAAGGCAGTAGATAAAAATGAAGAATTTGATTATTAATAATTGTTTAAGTTATGTAAAAAAATATAACAACTATGATGATATTAAATTAAAAGAAATTGAATATGGTTTAGTTAGTATATATTTAACAATAACAAAATTAATAATAATATTTGGTATTGCTATATATTTAAAAATATTTAAAGAAGTAATTATATTTTCAATAATGTTTAATATATTAAGAGCACCCGCTTTTGGATTACATGCTACTAAAAGTTGGATTTGCTTAGTAACATCTACTTTAGTATTTATAGGTGTGCCTATTTTATGTATTAACGTCCATATAAACGTATTTATTAAAGTTATTATATGTTCAATAGGAATTCTGTTAATGTTTAAAAATGCACCTGCAGATACAAAAAAAAGACCTATAGTAAATAAAAAAAGAAGAATGAAATTTAAAATTATAGCTACAAGTCTTACAATAATATTTTCATTCTTATCAATATTAATAAAAGATAATTTTATATCAAATAGTTTTATGTCAGCTATTATTGTAGAATGTTTATTAATATCGCCTATTATTTATAGATTATTTAAGCTACCTTATAATAATTATATAAATTTTTTGAATGAACATCCCGATTTTGCAATTGAATAAGTTTTAAACATCTAAAATGTTTAAATAATAAGTGGAAAGGAGGCTGTTTTATGTTATTCGCAAATTTATTAGCTGCTTTAGGATTGGGTGCTGCTAAAACTGGTAGTCAAGCTTGTTTCTTTTATGTAATTGATGAAGCTGAATGTCCTGAATCTTTAATTAAATAATTACTACTTATAATTAATACTTGCGCAAAAAAATAACCCAAATTACTTACTTGAGTTATTTTTTATTATTAATATTTGACTAAAAGTTTCTTTGTTGATTTCTGTTTTGTTTTCTAACTTTTCATTTTCATCTATTAATTTTTTTACTAAAGATAATCCATATCCATGCCCTTCACCTTTTGTAGTATAACCTGCATCATATATTTTATCAATATCTATCTTTGATTTATAATTATTACTTATTTTTATATAAATATCATTATCTTGTGTATAGAATGATATTACAATGTTTTTCTTTTTTAAATTTCTAACCTCTTCTATTGCATTATCTATAAATACTCCTAAGATTTTACAAGCATCAATAGTTGTACCATTATCTAATTCAATTAAATCTTCTGTTTTTATATCTCTAGAAATATCAAGGTCATAACTAATATTCTGTGATTTGATTTTCATTATTTCAGTATAAATTGTAGCTCTTAGACCACCAGATGGTATAACACTAGTTTTATTAAGTAGTTTCTCATCATCTGTATGATTATCTTTAATTATACCATCAATATACTCAGGTATATTTTTTTGATTTGTCACAATCATATTTCTAATTGTTGATAATAAATTTTTATTTTCATGATTTAATATTCTATATTTAGTCATCATTTCTTCATAATCTTTTAAACTGTTTATAGCTACATTATACTTATCTGATACCTTATTATAGTTATTTTGAGCTCTAAACATATGAAATACTATAGCAGTACAAAATAATATCATACAAGAATAAAATAACAAAAGATATGCAAAGTTAACTTGATAATAAATAGTCATCGGAAACACACACAAAGCAATTATTACAAATATTGAGAAAAATATCAATTGTTTAGATTTGATTTTATCTGTCGCTTTCAATAATAATTCATATAATTTTGAAACAAAGCGAAAATTTACAATAATAATAGAAAAAATTGAAACAAGAATATTAGTTAAGAGTATACCTTTGTAAGATTGTATAAAAGTATTAAATTTATTTTGATAAATCAATAAAAATATTAAAGCAGCTAATGTTTCAGTTAACATAACAAATAATTGATAAAAGATGGGTGTAATTATACACTTTTGTAAGGTTTCTTTAAATAAGAACCAAATAAAAAACATAAATATTAAAGTAATTATAATTATTCTTATAAATTTATTTGTTAGTAAAAAATTAAATATTGATACTGTCATTAAAGCTACTAATGTTATATACAATTTTGGATCTTTAAAATTTAAAGGCTTTTTTAATAGTCTAGAATAAACATATAACATAGAAGATACCAAAAGAAAATTAGGTAACAACAATTTATAAATATCCATTATTTGCACACTTCTTTCTTATATTTATCAGATAATAAGTCTATTTCTTTACCTGTATCAAAAGTTATTATTCTATTGGTTTTGTCTATTTTTACTTTTCTATCATTATTTATATAACAAGCTCTATGAGTTTGAACAAATCTATTATCTAAACCCGATACTATATCACTTAATGAGTTATTTACCTTAAATTCTGTATAATCAGTTACTATTATTGTTTTTCTTTCAAAACTATCTTTTGTTATATATAATATATCATCTAAATTTATTGTATATGTATTATTTCTATCTTCTATTTTAATCATTTGTTTTTTACCAAGTATATTAAGTGCCTTCTTTAAAGATATATTTAATCTACTTTCTACATCATCAAATTTATTAATAAATGACAAAAACATTAAATCATTCTTCAATACAATATTTCCTAATTCTTCGTGTGCTGTTAAAAATATAATTATACTATCTAAGTCTTTTTTTCTAATGTTACGAGCTATATCTATTCCTGAAGCAGAAGGTGTTTCTATATCTAACAAATATATTCTTGAAGGTAATTTTTCATTTACGATATTATAGAAATCTTTATTATAATCGTTAAATAAGTAAAAATTGCTTTCTCTATTATTTTTATCTAAAAACTTTTTTGTTATTATTTCTACTGTTTTTCTGTCTTTATCGTTGTCATCACATATTACAACATTAACCAAAAAAATCACATCCATTCTACACTACTACATATAATAATATCACAATATTTATTGATTTTCAATTGTTTTATTAGCCACTATTAGTATATTTTAAAAAAAAGAAGATACTATTTAGTATCCCCTTCAACTAATTCTAAAATAACCATTAAAGCATCATCACCACGACGTTCAGTTAATTTTAATATTCTTGTATAACCACCGTTACGGTTAGCATAACGAACAGCTAAATCATCAAATACTTTCTTTACTGCTACTTCATCGTTTTGTAAGAATGCTAAAGCTTTTCTTCTTGCTACTAAAGAACCATCTTTACCATATGAAATCATTTTATCAACAAATTTACGAACTTCTTTTGCTCTTGTTTCTGTTGTTTCTATTCTTTCGTTCATGATAACGTTTTTAGTTAAATTAGCAAGCATACTTCTTCTATGTTTATTTGTGCGTCCTAATTTTCTATAAGCCATAATATTCCTCCTAACTATTAATCGTCTTCGCGGAATCTAAGTCCCATATCTTTAATCTTTTCGATTACTTCTTTTAAAGACTTTTTACCTAAGTTACGAATTTTCATCATTTCAACTTCTGATTTAGATGTTAAATCTCCAAGTGTATTAACACCAGCTCTCTTTAAGCAGTTATAAGCTCTTACAGAGAAGTCTAAATCATCTATTGATGTTTCTAATTTTTTAAGTTTGCTATCTTCTTGTTTTGCATTCATTATTCCTGTAACATCAGCTATTTCACTTAAATTAGTAATAATATTAAGATGTTCTATCATAATTTTAGCAGCAAGTGCCATAGCTTCTTCTGGTCTAATTGAACCTTTTGTAAATACTTCCATGATTAATTTATCATAGCTAGCATCTTGTCCAACACGAGCATTATCTACTTCATAACTGATTCTTTCAATTGGTGAATATAATGCATCAATTGGAATGAAACCGATTTTTTGATTTTCTATATATTTTTTATTTTCTTGTGATGGTACATAACCACGTCCATTAGCAACTATTAATTCCATATCAAGTTTTCCACCTTTTGCTATTGTAGCTATTACTTGATCTTTATTAACTATTTCTACTTCTGGATCTTCTGAAATATCAGCAGCAGTTACTACACCTTCTTTATCAGAATATAATTTTAATGTTTTTTCTTCTGAAGAATTGTTTTTAACTACTACATTTTTAAGGTTTAATACTATAGAAGTTACATCTTCTACAACACCTGGTAGAGTTTGGAATTCATGCATAACTCCATCTATTTTAACTGCTACTATAGCACTTCCAGGCATGCTTGATAACATAATTCTTCTTAACGCATTACCTATTGTTGTACCGAATCCTCTTTCAAGTGGTTCTAGTTCAAATTTACCATAATTTTTATCTTCAATATATTCAGTTATTTTATATACTGGTTTTTCAAAATTTAACATAAATCCATTCCCCTTTCATTATCCACGTGGACGTTTTGGTGGACGACATCCATTATGTGGTATAGGTGTTACATCAGATATAGATGTTATTTCTAAACCTGCTGTTTGTAATGAACGGATTGCTGTTTCTTTACCTGATCCTAAACCTTTAACAAAAACTTCAACTTTTCTCATTCCCATATCATAGGCAGCTTTTCCTGTTGCTTCTGCACTCATACCAGCTGCGAATGGAGTTGACTTTTTACTTCCTTTGAAACCTAAAGTTCCTGCAGAAGCCCAACTTATTGCATTACCATCGTTATCTGTAATAGTTACGATAGTATTATTAAATGTAGAATGAATGTAAGCCTTACCTTCTGGTACATTTTTCTTAACTTTTCTTTTTCTTGATTTATAAGCCATAATAATCCTCCTTTAATCACAACTATTTTTTCTTATTAGCAACTACTTTACCTTTACCTTTACGAGTACGAGCATTTCTATTTGTTCTTTGACCTCTTACTGGTAAACCTTTTTTATGACGAGTTCCTTGGTATGAATTGATTTCCATCTTAGTCTTGATGTTCATATTAACTTCACGACGAAGATCTCCTTCAGTTACATATTTATTAACTTCATCACGAATTGCATTTAATTCATCATTTGTTAATTCTCCAGCTCTTTTATCTGGATTAACTTTAGCGTCTGTCAAAATTTTATTTGAAAGACTTCTTCCTATTCCATAAACATATGTTAATGAAATTTCGATTCTTTTATTGTTTGGTATATCTACACCTTTAATACGTGCCATTAAAACACCTCCTATTAACCTTGTCTTTGTTTGTGTTTAGGGTTTTCGCAAATTACCATTACTTTTCCCTTACGTTTGATAACTTTACATTTTTCACATATTGGTTTTACTGATGGTTTAACTTTCATCTTTTTTACCTCCTATTTTCTGTAGGTTATACGACCACGTGTTAAATCGTAAGTTGATAATTCAACCATTACTGTGTCGCCAGCTAAAATTCGAATCATGTTCATTCGCATTTTACCCGAAACGTGTGCCGTAATTACATGTTTGTTTGCAAGTTCTACTTTAAATACGTAGCCTGGCAAAACCTCTAAAACTTTACCTTCCATTTCAATAACGTCATCTTTTGCCATTATTTCACCTCTTCGTTAATATTTCATACCCTTCTTTGGTAATTAACACTGTGTGCTCAAAGTGAGCTGAAGGTTCTTGATCGGCAGTTACTACTGTCCAATCATCATCTAATAAATAGATGTCTGCAGTACCTAAATTTAACATAGGTTCAACTGCAATAACCATTCCTTCTTTTAATAAAGGTCCGGTTCCTCTTTTTCCGTAGTTTGGAACATCAGGATCTTCATGTAAATTGTTGCCAATTCCATGTCCTACTAATTCCTTTACTACACCAAGATTGTGTGATTCTGCATATTTTTGAACTGATGCACCTATATCACCTATTCTAGCACCTGATTTAACTTCTTTCAATCCTTCAAATAATGCTTTTTCTGTGTGTTCTAGCAAATATTGTTTTTCCTCTGATATTTTTCCAATTGGATATGTCCAAGCACTATCGCCATGATATCCTTTATAGCAAGCACATATATCAAGAGTAACAATATCGCCATTCTTAAGTTTTCTATTTCCTGGTATTCCATGAACAACTTCATCATTAACAGAAATACATATATTTCCTGGATATCCATCATAGTGATAACAAGATGGTGTTGCACCTCTACTTATGATATATTCGCGAGCTAGTGAATCTATTTTTTTAGTTGTTATTCCTTCCTTTAAATGAGGAATTAAATATTTATGTGTATCACCAACGATTTCACCAGCTACACGCATAAGTTCTATTTCTCTTGGAGTCTTTATACTTATCATATTATTCTCCTAGAATTTCTTTTACTTGTCTATGAGTTTCATCTGCATTTTTATTACCATCTACATGATATACAACACCTAAGTTATTGTAAAAATCTATTAATGGAGCAGTTTTTTCTATATAAGTATTATATCTACCTATATAAGTTTCTTTATTATCGTCATCTCTTTTGACAAGTTCTGAACCACATTTATCACAAATACCTGATTTTTTAGGTTTCATATCTTCTGATACAGTATTGTATACTTCCTTACATTTAGGACAAGATACTCTACCAGCTATTCTTGATGCGGCAAGATTTTTATCTATATCGATAACTATTACTACTCCAAGATCTTTTCCTAATTCATCAAGCATTTCTTGGTATGCTTTGCCTTGTGCTACATTGCGTGGAAATCCATCTAAAATGTAGCCATTTTGGCAATCATCTTCTTGTATTCTTTCTTTAAGAATTTCTATTATTAAATCATCACTAACAAATAAACCATTGCTTATTTTGTTGTTTATATCTCTTCCTAAATCAGAATCTTCTTTTGCTTTTTCTCTTAATATGTCACCTGTTGATATGTGTGGCATATTATATTCTTCTTTTATTTTAGCTGCTTCAGTACCTTTTCCAGCTGCTGGAGCGGCAATTAATATTATACTTTTCATGCTCTTCTTCTTACCCTTCTACCCTTTGTATATGAACGACTAGCAAGTTGACTATCAAGTTGCTTATAAGTTTCAAGTGCAACTCCTACTACGATTAGTAATCCTGTACCACTAATTGAAATTGAAGTTGTTAAGTTTGAAAATTTATCAAATACTATTGGTAGTATTGCAAGTATAGTAAGGAAAGTAGCACCTACTATTGTTATTCTTTTTAACACTGTATTTACATATTCTACTGTTTCTTTACCTGGACGTATACCAGGAATATATCCACCGTTTTGGTTTAAATTGTCTGCCATTTCTTTTGGTTTAAGTTGCATAAATGTATAAAAGTAAGCAAATGCAAAAATCAATATTATATATAATACAAATCCTACTCCAGTCGTATAAGATAGATATTTTTGTACAAATAATGTAAATCCTTCTTTCTTAATAACTGAAGATAAAATTTGAGGTATTGATAAAAGTGCTGAAGCAAATATTACTGGCATAACACCTGCGCTATTTAACTTAAATGGTATATAACTTTGTTTACCTAATGTGCTAGTTGATTTATTAGCATATTGAATAGGTATTCTTCTTTCTGCTGATTCAACATAGATAACACCTACTATGATTGCTAAAAATACAAGTACAAATGCTATAAATATCATTATTCCTAAAAATCCTTTAGCAAATAATTCTACCCATAAGTTTTTAAACATACTAGGTAATACACTTATTATACCTGTCATTATTATTAATGACATACCATTACCAATTCCTTTTAATGTTATTTCATCACCTAACCACATTACAAATGCAGTTCCTGCAGTTAATATAAGAGAATATAACATGTAATCCATAGGACTACCATTTCCTATATATGCAAATGAATATAAATAACCTTGTAAGAAAGCAAGAACAATACCAGATACTCTAGTTATTTGATTTAACTTTCTTCTTCCAACTCCACCTTGCTTAGTTAATTCACTTAAATAAGGAACTATGTCAGCACTTAGAAGTTGAATAATAATTTGAGCTGTGATATAAGGAGTAACTCCAATTGCAAATATTGATGCTCTTGTGAATGCTCCACCACTCATTGCATTTATAACTTCAAGGAAAGACATTCCTGAAGTACTTACTTTAACACCTGGAACTATTATAGTAGTTCCTATTTCGAATACCAAAAGGGCTCCTAAAGTAAATAGAATACGTTTTAATAAGTCTCGGTTTTTTGAAGTAAATATTTGCTTAATGTTTGCAAACATATTAAATCACCTCAGCTTTTCCACCTTTTGCTTCTATTTTTTCTATAGCTGAATTTGAGAATTTATGTGCTTTAACTGTTAATTTTTTAGTTAATTCACCATTACCTAATACTTTAACACCAGCTAATTGTTTCTTTAAAATTCCCATTTCTTTTAAAATTTCTGGAGTAACTACTGCTCCTTCTTCAAATTTTTCTAAATCACTTACATTTATTGTAGCATATTCTTTTTTGAACATAGCGTTTGAGAAACCTCTCTTAGGTAAACGTCTGAATAATGGTAATTGTCCACCTTCAAATCCAGGTCTAACTCCTCCACCACTTCTTGCGTTTTGTCCTTTATGTCCTTTACCACTAGTTTTACCAGTTCCTGAACCAACTCCACGTCCTAGTCTTTTACTAGTTTTAAATGCACCTTCACTTGGGCGTAATTCATGTAATTTCATACTATCTTATCTCCTCTACTTTTTTACCACGTAGGCGAGCTACTTCTTCAATAGTTCTTTGTGATTTTAATGCTTCAAGTGTAGCATATGCCATATTTACTTTTGTACTTGATCCAAGTGATTTAGATAAAATGTCTTTAACACCAGCCATTTCTAATACTGATCTTACTGGTCCTCCAGCTTTAACTCCAGTACCTTTATTAGCAGGTTTTAACATTACTCGACTCGCACCACATACACCAGTTGCTTCATGTGGTATTGTACGGTCTTCTACTATAGAAACTTTAACAATGTTTTTTTGAGCTGCTTGACTAGCTTTTTTAATTGCATCTGGAACTTCATTTGATTTTCCTGTTCCAAGTCCAACTTTTCCTTTTCTGTCTCCTACAACAACAACTGCAGAGAAACGGAAATGACGTCCACCTTTAGTTACTTTAGTAACACGTCCAATTGAGATAACCTCTTCATCATAAAGTTTAGGTTGTCTATTTTGACGTGGTTGACGTTTTTCATTATTTTTGCGAGGTTTTCTTTCAGTTTTTTCCACTTTTTCAAGTGTTGAAACTTCTAGAGCCTTTTCATTTTCTTTTTCCATCATTAACCTCCTATTAGAATTCTAATCCGTTTTCACGGGCAGCATCTGCTAATGCTTTTACACGTCCATGATAAAGATATCCACCTCTATCAAAAACTACTTTAGATATTTTTGCTTTTTTAGCTCTTTTAGCAAGTAATTCTCCTACTTTAACAGCAGCTTCAACGTTACCACCGTTTTCAAGTTTTAATTCTTTATCTATAGAAGATGCACTTACTAATGTTTTAGAAGCTTCATCATCAATGATTTGAGCAAAAATATTACTGTTTGATCTAAATACATTTAATCTAGGAACGTTTGATGAACCTGTTACTTTATTTCTTACACGTACATGTCTAGCTTGACGTGCACCATTGCGATCTACTTTTTTGATCATAACTTTTCTCCTTTACTCTTAATTATTTAGAAGCTTTCTTTCCTTCTTTACGACGAATATGTTCGTCAGCATAACGAATACCTTTTCCTTTATATGGTTCAGGTTTTCTTATTTTTCTTACATCTGCTGCAAATTCTCCTACTAATTGTTTATCTATTCCTCTTACAAATAATTCTGTATTACTTGGAACTTCTAATTTAATTCCTTCAGGAATAGCTACTACAACAGGATGTGAATATCCAGCAGTTACAACTAATTCTGCACCTTTTAATTGAAAACGATAACCAACACCTACAGATTCTAGTTTTTTCTCGAATCCTTTAGTAACACCAATTATCATATTATTGATGTTAGCATTTGCTGTTCCATGATAATTTTTATAATTATCATTTTTTCTTGTTAAAACAAGTTCATTTTCATTAATGTTAACAGTAATGTTTTCATTGATTACAGTAGAAAGTTCTCCTTTTGGGCCTTTTACAGTAACAACGTTACCATCAACAGTTACAGTTACATCAGTTGGTATTTCAATTTTTCTATTTCCAACACGACTCATTTTAGATTCTTCCTTTCTACCAAATGTAAGCTAATACTTCTCCACCTAATGAATTAGCTCTAGCTTCTTTATCAGTCATAACACCTTTAGATGTTGAGATAATAGCTATACCTAATCCATTTAAAACAGTAGGAACTTCTTCAGCTTTTACATATACACGTAATCCTGGTTTAGATATTCTTTTAAGTCCAGTGATTACACGTTCCTTGTCTACATATTTTAAAGATAGAACAAGGATATCTTGAATATTATTTTTCTTTACTTTATAGTCTACTATAAATCCTTCAGATTTTAATATTCTTGCTATTTCATTTTTCATTTTTGAAGCGGGAACTTCAACTTCTTTATAACGCATTTGATTTGCATTACGAATTCTCGTAAGCATATCTGCTATTGGATCTGTTACCATAATATCCTCCTTCTTTATTCTACCAGCTTGATTTTTTCATTCCTGGTATTTGTCCCTTATAAGCTAATTCACGGAAACAAATTCTACAAATTCCGTATTTTTTAAGTACAGCATGTGGACGTCCACAACGACTGCAACGAGTATATCTACGTACTTCAAATTTAGGTTCGCGACTAGCTTTAATTTTCATACTTTTTTTAGCCATATTTGCCTCCTATAGTTTATTTTTTAAATGGCATTCCGAAACCTTTTAAAAGATCTAACGCTTCTTCATTTGTTTTTGCACTTGTTACAAAAACTATGTCCATACCGCGTACTTTAACTACATCATCATATTCGATTTCTGGGAATATTAATTGTTCAGTTAATCCCAAAGTATAGTTTCCTCTACCATCAAATGCTTTATTAGATATACCTCTAAAGTCTCTTACACGAGGTAATGTTATACTAATTAATTTGTCTAAGAAGTTATACATATTCTCCCCACGTAAAGTTACCTTACAACCAATTGCTTGACCAGCTCTTAACTTAAATCCAGCTATTGATTTTTTTGCTTTTGTAGCTACTGGTTTTTGACCTGTAATAATTTCTAGGTCTTTCATAGCTGCTTCTAACATTTTTGAATTAGATGTAGCATCACCACAACCAATATTAACTACTATTTTCTCTAACTTTGGCACTTCCATAATATTTTTATAATTATGTTTACTTGTTAAATCGGATACGATTTTTTTATCATACATTTCTTTTAGGCGGTTCATATATACCCTCCTTCCAATTAATCAAGACTTGAATTAGATTTTTTAGTTACTCTAATTTTTTTACCGTCTTTATTTACACTGTGTCCTATTCTAGTAGGTTTTTTAGTTTTTGGATCAATAATCATTACGTTTGAAGCATGAATAGGTGCTTCTACTTCTGTAATGCTTCCAGCTTGTTGTCCGTTACCTTTAATATGTTTTTTTACTATATTAACGCCTTCAACAACTACTCTATTTTCATTACGTAGTACGTGAGTTATTTTTCCTTCTTTACCTTTGTCTTTACCAGAAATGACAACTACTTTATCATTAGTTTTAAAGTTCATATTTCTGCCTCCAAACTCTATAATACTTCTTTAGCAAGTGATATAATCTTACTAAATCCTAAGTCACGTAATTCACGTGCTACTGGTCCAAATACACGAGTTCCAACTGGACTCTTATCATCTTTAATTATAACGGCTGCGTTATCATCAAATTTGATGTATGATCCATCTTCTCTTCTTAGACCAAATTTACTTCTAACAACAACAGCTTTTACTACTTTGCTTTTAGCAACTGTTCCGTTAGGTGTTGCTTTTTTTACTGTAGCAACTACTATATCTCCAATATTACCAGTTTTTACTTTTGATCCTCCAAGAACACGAATTACAGATAATTCTTTTGCTCCTGAGTTATCAGCTACTTTTAAACGGCTTTCTTGTTGAATCATATTTATCCTCCTTCACTCGTTTTTTATAATATAATTGCTTTTTCAATTATACGTACTAAACGGAAATGTTTAGTTTTAGATAAAGGTCTTGTTTCAACTATAAGAACTTTATCTCCTTTTTTGGCTTCATTTTTCTCATCATGTGCAGTATATTTTTTAGAATATTTAACACGTTTCTTATATAATCTATCATTTTTATAAGTTTCAACTAAAACTGTTATTGTTTTGTCATTAACATCACTTACAACAGTTCCAACTAATTCACGATTTCTCTTCTCTTCCATGTTTCCTCCTATTATTTAGTTAGTTCTCTTTCACGTAGAATAGTTTTCATACGTGCTACTAATTTTCTTAATTCATTTATTCTTGAAGGTTTTTCCAAAGATCCTGTTGCTTGTTGAAAACGTAAGTTAAATAATTCTTCTTTTGATTCTTCTATTTTTGAAAGTATTTCCTCATTAGATAATTCTCTTATTTCTTTATTAGTCATTACTTTCACCACTTTCTTTTTTTACAAATTTACATTTAATTGGTAATTTATGCATAGCAAGTCTTAATGCTTCACGAGCTGTTGCTTCATCTACTCCACCAATTTCAAACATAATTTTTCCTTCTTTAACTACTGCAACCCATGCATCATGAGAACCTTTACCTTTACCTTGACGAGTTTCTAGTGGTTTTTTAGTTAATGAAAGGTGTGGGAATATGTTTATCCATACTTTACCTCCACGTTTCATATAACGAGTCATAGCAACTCTGGCAGCTTCGATTTGTCTATCCGTAATCCAAGCTCCTTCCATAGCCATTAAACCATATTCACCAAAGCTAACTTTAGTATTTCCTTTTGCTTTTCCTTCATAAGGAAGTCTATGTACACAACGATGTTTAGTTCTTTTTGGAATTACTGCCATCTATATTACCTCCCTTATTTTTAGCAGGAAGTATTTCTCCTTTACAAATCCATACTTTTACACCAATTTTACCATATGTAGTATTAGCTTCTTTCCAAGCATAATCTATATCTGATCTTAATGTGTGACGAGGAACGCTTCCTTCTGTATAACCTTCAGTACGAGCCATATCTGCTCCTCCTAAACGTCCTGATACAGAAGTAGTAATTCCTTTTGCTCCTGCTTTCATAGTATTTCTAATTGCTCTTTTTTGAGCTATTCTAAATGATACACGACCTTCTATTTGACGTGCAATACTTTCTGCAACTAGTGCAGCATCTAAATCTGGATTTTTTACTTCTTTAATAGAGATTTGAATATTTTCATCAACTAATTTAGTTAATTCATTTTTTAATTTTTCAATTTCATCTCCACCATGTCCAATAACTACTCCAGGTTTAGCTGTATTTATAACAACATTAGTCTTCTTAGTGTCTCTTTCAATAAGAATACTTGAAACTGATGCGTCTTTTAGTTTTTTCTCTAACATCTTACGAATCTTATCATCATTTTTTAGGTATTTAGCATTTTCTTTACCTTCTGCATACCAAGATGATTGCCAAGATTTGTTAACGCCTATTCTAAGTCCTATTGGACTAACTTTTTGACCCACAAGTTTTCCTCCTTTACCTTAGTTTCTTTCACTTACAACAATTGTAATATGACTTGTTCTCTTTTTAATTGGATCTACATGTCCACGAGAACCAAAATTCATTCTTTTTAATGTTTGTCCTTCATTAACATATGCTTCTTTAACATATAATTTAGTTTTATCTAAACCTAAGTTGTTTTCTGCATTTGCTACAGCTGAAGTTAAAACTTTTAAAGTTAATCTAGCAGCTTCACTATTGTAATTTTCACAAATTCTTGCTGCTTCAGCTACGTCTTTACCACGAACTAGATCGATTACTAGACGAGCTTTGCGTGGTGGGATTCTAAGTCCCTTAGCGATTGCTCTTGCTTCCATTATTTTCATTCCTTCCTAGGTTTTTATTTTTTACCTTTTTCATCACCGTGACCACCAAATTTACGAGTAGCAACGAATTCTCCTAATTTATGTCCTACCATATCTTCAGTAACATAAACTGGAACAAATTCTTTACCGTTATGAACGGCAAATGTGTTACCTATAAATTCAGGAAATATTGTTGAACGGCGTGACCAAGTTTTAATAACTTCTTTTTTTTCAGATTCATTTACTTTTGCTACTTTCTTCATTAATGATTCATCAGCAAAAGGTCCTTTTTTTAAACTTCTAGCCATTGTTTACCATCCTTTCCTATTTATTACGGCGATGTACTATTAAGTCATCTGAATGTTTTTTACCTTTACGAGTTTTATAACCAAGTGCAGGTTTACCCCAAGGTGTAAGAGGTCCTTTATGTCCTATTGGAGCTCTACCTTCACCACCACCATGTGGATGGTCATTAGGGTTCATAACTGATCCACGAACTGTTGGACGTATACCCATATGAATTTTACGACCAGCTTTACCTAAATTAACTAATTCGTGATCTTCATTTCCTACTTCACCAACTGTAGCACGACAAGTTCCTAATACTTTACGAACTTCTCCACTAGTTAAACGAAGTAATACATATTTTCCTTCAGCTCCAAGTATTTGAACACTTGAACCTGCAGAACGAGCCATTTGAGCTCCTTTTCCAGCTTTTAATTCAACACAATGAACTAATGTACCTTCTGGAATGTTTGATAGTGGTAAGCTGTTACCAATTTTAATATCAGCATTTTCTCCACTTTCTACTTTGTCTCCAACTTTTAAACCTTTTGGAGCAATTATATATCTTTTTTCTCCATCAGCATATTTTATTAATGCTATGTTAGATGTTCTATTTGGATCGTATTCAATACTAGCAACAGTACCGATTACACCATCTTTATCTCTTTTGAAATCAATTACACGGTATTTTCTTTTAGCTCCTCCGCCTTGATGACGAACAGTTATTTTACCTTGATTATTACGTCCACCGTTTTTCTTTAATGTAACTAATAAAGACTTCTCAGGTGCTACTTTAGTTAATTCACTATTATCTAAAGTAGTCATACCACGTCTACCATTAGTTGTTGATTTATAACTTTTGATTGCCATATGTATCCTCCCTTAGATTAGTTAAGTTCTATTGAACTTCCTTCTTTTAATGTAACTATAGCTTTTTTCTTTCTATTAGTTAATCCACTATAACGTCCAACTCTTTTAGTTCTTGGTTTAACGTTTATAGTATTTACGCTTTCAACTTTAACGTCAAATATTTTTTCAATTGCTTGTTTAATTTGAGTTTTATTTGCTTTTGGATCTACGCTAAATGTATAAACGCGTCCATTTTGACTTAAAGTTGCACTTTTTTCTGTAACAATTGGAGCTTTTATTATATCTCTATAATTATTCATTATTTCAAAGCCTCCTCTATTTTCTTGATAGCATCTTCTTCAGCTATTACTAAATTAGCAGAAACTATATCAAGTACATTTATTTCACTTACTTCAAGTAATAAAACATTTTTTAAATTACGTGTAGCTAAAATTAAGTTTTCACTTAATTCTGAAACAATTACAAGTACATTTCTTTTAATTTTGAAATTAGCTAAAAGTGCTTTCATATCTTTAGTTTTACTTGATTCTAAACTCATTGAATCAACTACTACTAATTCTTTATTAATTACTTTGTAAGCTAAAGCAGATTTAAGTGCTAATGCTCTTTCTTTTCTGTTTTGTTTTACTTCGTAATTTCTATCTTGTTTACCGAATGCCCATGCACCATGATACCAATGTGGTGCTCTTGTTGAACCTTGACGAGCACGTCCTGTTCCTTTTTGTCTCCATGGTTTTCTTCCTCCACCAGAAACTTCAGAACGTCCTTTAACTCCTCTTGTTCCTTGACGAGCATTGTTTTGTGCTAATTTAATAGCATCGTATAAAACCGCATCATTTGGAACTATTCCAAATACTTCTTTGTTTAATGTAATATCTTTTACTTTTTCACCATTTGTGTTTAATACATTTATTTTTGTCATATGTATCCTCCCTACTAATTTTCTTCCTTAGTAGCAGCAACTTCTTCAGTTACTTCTTCAACCACTGGTGTTTCTTCTACTGTTTCTACAACTGGAGTTTCAACTTCATATGAAACTAAATTTTCCATATCATTTACTTTTCCATTTGCTTTAACAGCACTTTTTATTATTACTAAACCTTTTTTAGGTCCTGGTATATTACCACTTATTAATATTACATTATTTTCAACATCAACAGCAACGATTTCAAGATTTTGAATTGTTACTGTAAGTGTTCCCATATGTCCTGCAAGTTTTTTACCTTTGAAAACACGCATTGGTCTCATTGTTCCCATTGAACCTGGTCTTCTATGATAGTGAGAGCCATGTCCCATAGGGCCTCTACTTTGTCCGTGTCTTTTAATGACACCTTGGAACCCTTTACCTTTAGTAGTTCCAGTTACATCAACTACTTCTCCTGGTGTGAATATATCAGCTGATATTTCCTGTCCAAGAGAATATGAATTGATATCTACACCTTTTATTTCTCTAAAGAAGCGCTTAGGTGTAGTCTCTGCTTTTGCTGTATGTCCAGCAGCAGCTTTAGTCGCTAACTTTTCTCTTTTTTCACCAAAACCAAGTTGAACTGCCTCATAACCGTCATTTTCTTTTGTTTTAATTTGTGTTACCACATTTTTTTCAACTTCAACAACAGTTACAGGAATTAATTTACCTGATTCAGTAAATACTTGAGTCATTCCAATTTTACGACCTAAGATTCCTTTCATATTTTCTCCTCCTATTATTATTTAATAATTTTGATATCTACACCGCTTGGGATATCTAAATGAGCTAATGCTTCAATAGTCTCCTTTGCTGGATCAATGATATCTATAAGTCTTTTGTGTGTTCTTCTTTCAAATTGCTCACGTGAATCTTTATATTTGTGAACAGCTCTTAAAATAGTGATCTTTTCAACTTCAGTTGGTAGTGGAACTGGTCCAACTACTTCGCCACCATTTCTTTTTACTGTTTCAACGATTTTAGCGCAAGCTTTGTCTAAACTTTTATGTTCAAACGCTTTTAATTTGATTCTGATTTTTGTTTTTGACATCTTGTATCCTCCCTTCGCCTATATCCAGTATAGACTTGCTCCGTGTAAAAACCTAATTCTTAGATTATATTGTAATACAACTTAACCTGGTGTATCAGCAACCTTACACATCCATGCACGCCACACATACAAGATTATACGTTAAAACATTAAAAAAATCAACCTTTTTTTAGCAATTTCGCAAATTTTTTTATTATTTTAAATATATTTTATATAGGTGAATGTTTATGAAGCTTGTCCCTAGTGTTTCTGCTACATCTTTTACAACAAGTGCTTTTATAATTGGACTACTTCTTTGTGATGATTTAACACCTGCGGAACAAAATTCACTAGGTAACTGGTTTATGATGATTGGGCAAACTATGTGTACATATTCAGCTCAACAACAAGTATTAAACAACAGAAATGGTACATCAAATAATCAAAATGCGCATGTAATAAATGATAATAATTTAATGAGATCTGCTAATAACATTAAAAGTGAAATAAATAATATTATGAATAATTATAAATAATTATAAATAAAAAAAGAGGTTGTCCTCTTTTACTTCTTATATTGAAATGTTTTAGGTTTGGGTTGTTTTTCCATACTTTGTGCTTTTGATTTTAGTTTTCTTAAAGTTTTTGTTTCTATTTGTCTAACACGTTCACGTGTTATTCCTAATGTTTTTCCTACTTCTTCTAAAGTGTGCATAACTCCATCTGTTAAACCATATCTTAATTTTATGATATGTTTTTCTCTTTCTGTTATGCCACTTAGTAATTTTTCAAGCATTTCTCTATCAAATTTTTGACTTAATATATCTTCAGTAGATTCTTCATCTGCTAAAAAATCACTTAGCGTTATATCATTATCTTCTCCTATTGGTACATCAAGGCTAACTATATCTTGCATTAAATCTTTTAATTGTTTTAATTGATCTACAGTAATACAAGCTTTTTGAGCAATTTCTTCTTCAGTCGGAATTCTATTCAATTCACAAGTTAAGTCGCTTTCTATCCTTTTTATTCTATTTATTTTTTCTACCATATGAACAGGTATACGAACTGTTCTTGATTGATCTGCTAAAGCTCGTGTTATGCCTTGTCTTACCCACCATGTTGCGTATGTTGAAAATTTATATCCTTTTGTCACATCAAACTTTTTTGCTGCTTTTACAAGTCCAATATTTCCTTCTTGTATTAAATCTAAAAGTGGTAAACCTTTAAATTGATAATTTTTAGCAATGTTTACTACTAATCTTAAATTTGCCTCTGATAATTCTTTTACAGCTTTCAAATCTCCGTCTTGTATTTTGTATGCTAATTCTTGTTCCTCGCTTTGACTTAATAATTTAATTTTTCCTATTTCTTTTAAATATTGTCTTACAGCATCAACACTACTATATCCATTTACTTTTTCTTGTTCTACTACTTGTTGAAATGATTCCTTATCATTTTCTATTACTTCTATATTTTTTGATTTTAAAATTTCTAAAACTGAAAGATAATCTTGTTCGCTTAATTCTAATTTTAGTATTTCTTCCACATCTATTTTATTATCATGTATTTTTGTCATTAAATCTTCTACTTTTTTAATTTCCATAAAGCTCACCTCTTTTTTTGCACGTATAATAACACTAAAGTAAGTTTTTGTCAACTTAAAAGGTAGCTTTATGTTTGCTACCTGTTTTTTGTTATCTTGTTATTTTGTTATTATTTAACGAATGGTATAAGTGCCATATGTCTAGCATATTTAACTTGAGTTGCTATATGTCTTTGATGTTTAGCACATGCACCTGTAATTCTTCTTGGTAAAATTTTACCTTTATCTGCGCTTACATATTTTTTGATTACTTCTACATTTTTGTAATCAACATCTTTTCCAGCACACATTTGACAAACTTTTTTCTTTTTTCTAAAAAATTCAGCCATTACTTATTCCTCCTATTATTCTAGGAAATTATCATCTATAGAAACGCTATCTCCAAATTCAGCAAATGGATCATTTTCAACATTTACTGAAGGTGTTGAAGGTTCTTGGTAATCATATGGCGATGGTGAAGCTGGTTGACTTTGTGAATCTGTAGATTGAGCTCTTGCAGCTTTACTTTCTACAAATTCAAAGTTATCTAGAGCTACATCAACTGTATATCTTTTATTACCGTCTTTATCATCATAATTTCCTGTTTGCAATCTTCCTTCGATTGCTATTAAATTTCCTTTATCAAAAAATTTTGATATTGTCTCTGCTTGTTTTCTCCAAGCTACTACATTTATAAAATCCGCTTCTCTTTGTCCTGATGCATTTGTAAAATTTCTATTTACTGCAACAGAAAATCTAGTATAAGCTGTATTTTGTGCAGTATATCTTAATTCTGGTTTAGCAGTTAGTCTTCCCAATAATACTACTTTATTCATAGATTCACCTCTTAGTCTTCCTTGTTTATAATTAAATGTCTAACTATATCTTGGCTAATTAAAGCTAAACGGTCAAATTCTTTTATAGCTTTATCATCATTTGCCTCAATATCAACTACGAAGTAATATCCACTTTTGTAAGTATTTCTACCAACTTTAATATCGTATGCTAAAGATTTTTGTCCCCAAGCATCAACGTTTGTAACTTTAGCTCCATTATTTTCTAAAGTTTTTTGGAAATTAGATGCTACTTTTTTAATTTCATCTTCTCCTAGTGTTGGTCTTACTATGAACATAATTTCATAATTTCTCATTCTTACACCTCCTTATGGTCTTTGGCTCTTTAAGAGCAAGGAGTAAATTTCTTACTCGATTTAGATTATAGCAAACTTTTTTTTGTTTGTAAACCTATTTTATTATATTTTTATATTATTAAATTATAATAAAATTAATTGTGAACATAATAATTAGGGGGATATTAATGTATTATTTTAATTATTTTTTTATTATGTCTATAATAGGACATTTTATTGAATCATTTTTTTATACTAATAATGATAGTGGAATATTGTTTGGATATTGGACTCCTATATATGGTATTGGGACTATATTAATTATTGTTATTTATAATATTATTAATAGATTTAAGATTAAAAAATTTATAAAAATTATTTTATTATTTTTAACTTGCTCTATTGTTTTATCCATTATAGAAATGATTGGAGGATATTTAATTGAATTAATCTTTAATAAAGAATTATGGGATTATTCTAATCACAAATTAAACATTGGAAAGTATACATCTATTGAAATGTCTATTATATGGGGACTATCTAGTATAATTCTAATATACTTTATTAAACCTTTTATTGATTTATATATATCTATTATTCCTAAATATATAACTTATATTTTAATATTTTTATTTTGTCTTGATTTTATTATGACTATTCTTATAAAGACCAAATTGTTTTAGGCTATATAACCAGTAGTTAACTAGCCAATAGTTAATCATCCAATATAATTATAAAATTAAATATGGAGGGTGTAGTATGAGTAAAATTATTGAAAGCAATACACAAAAAGGTAAGTTTATTTTTAAATTAGAAGATTTATTAGATGACAATAATATAAGTATAAATCAGTTGATGCGTGATACTAACACCGATTTTAAGGTTATAAAAAGATTGATGAACGGTGAATTAATTAAACTTGATATTTATGTATTAGCAAGACTTTGCGATTATTTAGATTGCTCTATTGACGATATTATTGAATATAAAAAATAAAGTACGAAAGTACTTATTTTTTTATACATTAAATCTAAAATAGCAAATATCTCCATCTTGCATTACATATTCTTTTCCTTCAAGTCTCATTCTACCTGCTTCTTTTACTGATTTTTCATCTTTATATTTTTCTAAATCTTCAAAACTCATAACTTCTGCTTTAATAAATCCTTTTTGAAAATCTGTATGTATTATTCCAGCACATTCTGGAGCCTTCATGCCACTCTTAAATGTCCAGGCTCTACATTCATCGCTTCCTGCAGTAAAGAATGTCTTTAGGCCTAATAAATGATATGAAGCTTGTATTAGTTTTTCTATACCACTAGAATCTATACCTAATTCATTTAAAAACATCTTTTTCTCATCTTCGCTCATATCTACTAAATCTGATTCTATTTTAGCGCATATTGTAACTACTTCAGCATTATCTTTTTTTGCATATTCTTTTACAAGAGATATATATTTATTGTCTTGTGTTAATAAATCATCTTCTGAAACATTAGCAACATATATTATTGGTTTACTAGTTAGTAGATTAAATGGCTTAATGTAAGCTTTTTCATCATCTGTTAACTCTATTCTTCTTATTGGTATATTTTTTTCTAATGCTTCTTTTAATTTAGTAAGTATTGCTGCTTCTTTTTGAACTTCTTTATCTTTAGATAGTGCTGCCTTCTTACCTATTTTATTAAATCTATTTTCTACTACTTCTAAATCTGCCAATATAAGTTCTACTTCTATTATTTCTATATCCCTTATTGGATCTACTACATTTTCAACATGTATTATATCTTTATTTTCAAAACATCTAACAACCTCACATATAGCATCCACTTCCCTTATATGTGATAAAAATTTATTTCCTAAACCTTCTCCTAATGAAGCTCCTTTTACTAATCCTGCTATATCTGTAAATTCAAATGATGTTGGTACTAAACTTTTAGGTTTATATAACTCATTTAAAAAATCTAGTCTCTTATCTGGAACTGCAACAACACCTACATTTGGATCTATTGTAGCAAATGGATAATTGGCTGCTAAAATTGTTTGTTTTGTTATAGCATTAAATAATGTACTTTTACCTACATTTGGTAGTCCTACTATACCTGCTGTTAAACTCATATAATCACTTCTTTCTTAAATAGTTTACTATAAATATAAATAAAATTCAACAAAAAATACCACTGTTGTGGTATTTCCCCTTTTCTGTATTCTCTTACAGTAAACTACCCATCGTAAAATACAAATCTATCTTACATTTTAATTATAACAAAGATATTTTAGTAAACAATGGGTATTTTTGCTTTTTTTTATTTTATTGTTTTATATGTGTAAACAAATGTAAATTATAAAGTAATACTTGATCCTATACCTATTGGAAGTCCAAGTAAATACCATCCTAATATTATTACTAACCAAGTTAATGATAAGATTAATATTATTGGCATTATCTTTTTCATAGTCTGTATTATGTTTATATTTGAATCATGTTCATATTTATACATAAATCCTATTGTAATTATTAAATATATGTATATTGGTGAAAACATTTTTCCGACTGAATCAGCTGCCACAAATAATGTTTGGGTAAATGATGGAGAAATGTTAGCTCGCATTAATAAAGGTACATAAACAGGCGCTACTAAATTCCATTTTGTTACTGATGATGGCATAATTACTGATATTAGTACAATAGATATAAATGACAATATAACAAGTATTACGCCTGATAATTTACTTGCTCCCATAAAATCTACTATATTAGTAGCTATAACAGTATCTATATTTGTGTAAGTAATTATTTCATATAGTATTGAAGAAAAGAACAATAGCACAAATACATATCCAGTATCTGAAAATGTTTTAGTAAGCGCTCTACTATAGTCACTACTATTTTTAATATTTTTTGATACTGCACCATATATAAATCCACATACCATAAGTATAATCATAACAAGCAACATAAATCCTTGATTTAATGTTGAAGAATAACCAAAAAGTTTTCCTATATATGTTGGTTGTGTTTTATCAAGTAATATTCCTGAACATGGTAATGATGGAATTATTGAATAAGCAAGAATTAAAACCATAATTATAAATGCTATTAATGTTATTTTTGAGGCTTTTTTTGATAAGTTTAAATTATCTACTTCTTCATTTCGAGGATATCTTTTAGCAAACCTTTCTAATAGTACGGTACCTACTATTGTAAGTATTATTGTAGATACTACTAGTAAAAAGATGTTTGATAATAGTTCAAAGTTATAATTTTGAATTATATCAGATGCAGCTAGTTCAGTTATGTTTCCAAGTTCGTATGCTTGATAATTATATATTAAACCAGTACCATAACCTATTGTAATTGCTGTAAACATTGTAAGTACTCCAAGGCTTGAGTTTCTTCCTATATACTTATAAAGTATACCTGAAAGTGGTATTAATAAAGCATAACTATAATCTCCTATTATTGTAGATATTATTCCAACAAACATTACCATTAAAGTTATATATTTAGGTTTAATTTTTTTTAAAGGTGTAAATATTTGCTTTAAAAGTCCACTTGCTTCCAATATAGAGATTGCTATTAAAGATAAAATTATTAATACCAATGGTTCCATTGCTTGAAAATTTGTTAATGTATTATTTAATATATATTTTATTCCCTTAATGCTGAATATATTTTCTACTACAACCAAAGTTGTTTCAAAGCTTGCAACGTCTGTTTTATATCCAGATACTCCTAATAAGTTTAAAATTAATCCTATTACCGATATAAACACAGCAAACATTATTATTTCTACAACTGTCCCTATAGGACGTTTTTTTCTTTTCACAAAACTCCTCCTAATACGTGATTACTTTCTTTAATTTCTTATTAAAATCTATTCGAGAGAGCATAATTGATCTACCACAATTTTGACACTTTATTTTAATATCAGCACCAACTCTAGTTATTAACCACTCATTATATCCACAAGGATGTTGTTTTTTCATAATAACAACACTTCCTTCTTTATATTCTTTATCCATTATGTATCACCACCTGATTATAAGGTATAGTTATATTGTTTTTAGAAAGTTCTAATACTATTTCTTTTTTTATTTCTCTTTCTAGTTTAAATTGATCTTCATATTTACAAGATAAAACTATTCCAAATCTTATTGAACTAGATGCTAATTCTTGAATTCCTAAGCACTCAATATTGTCTAATTGATATTTTTCTTTTAATTCGTTGCACATTTCATCAAGTACTTGTTTTACTTTTTCTATATCTGATTCGTATGCTACATCTACATTTATCACAATATTAGCGCGATATAAACTATAATTTGTTATTTCTGTTATATTTCTATTTGATATGGTTTTTATTTCACCAGAGAAAGCTTTTAGTTTTGTTGTTCTTAAATTTGATGGCATTACCATCCCTTTGAAATCATTTATCTTAACCCAATCTCCAATAGAATACTGTCCTTCAAAAATTATTGAAATTCCAACTATAAGATCTTTTAACAAATCTTGTAAAGCAAGTCCTGTTACAAGTCCCACTATACCAAAAGATGCCACTAATGATTTAGTATCTATACCATATATTTCTAATATTACTAATACACCTATTAAAACAATTACAAATTGTGTTATGTTATTTACTAAATTTATTATTGTTTTAACTTTTCCATCATTTAGTTTTTTATTTTTATAATGAAAAATTCTATGAACTATTCTTTTTGATATTAAGCAAAGAAAAAAGCATATTAAGATTATAATGAAAGGTGCTAAAATTTCTTTTTTTAATATATATTCCATTTTATTCCTTTACATTTAATATTTCTAATATTCTATTTAAATCTGCTACATTAGTAAATGTTATTTCTACTTTTTTGTCTCTTATTTTTACTTTTGTATCTAGTAAATCTCTTAATAGATCTTCTACATATTTATAATCATTATTTACTTCTTTATGCTTTCTTTCTATTTTAACTTTTTTTGTTTCTTGAGTTGATTCTTCTTCTAATTCTCTTACTGGTATTTTTTTATCTACAATCTCATGTGCCATAGCAATTATTTTTTCATCGTCTTCTAATTTACTTAAAACACGAGCATGTCCCATGCTTAATTGATTGCTTGCTACCATTTTTTGCACTTCTTTTGGTAATCTTAAAAGTCCTAATATATTTGTTATATGGCTTCTACTTTTACCTACTTTTTTAGCTAGTTCGTCTTGTGTTAAAGAAAGTTTTTCTATCATTGATTTATATGCTATTGCTTCTTCTATTGAACTTAAGTTTTCTCTTTGTAAGTTTTCAAGAAGGGCTATTTCCATCATTTGTTCATCATCTAAATTACGAATTATTGCAGGTATTTTCTTTAATCCTGCTAATTTTGATGCTCTAACTCTTCTTTCGCCAGCTATTATTTCATAACCTTTTATACTTTTTTTAACTATTATCGGTTGAAATACGCCGTGTTCTTTTATAGATTCTGCTAAATCCCCTAATGCTTCATCATTGAATATTTTTCTTGGTTGATAAGGATTTGCTCTTAATTCATCTAAATCTAAATCTATTATTTCTTCGTTTGTAGCAGTTTCATATACTGCTTTTTCAAATGTATCTAAATCTAAATTTTCAGTATTAAATAATTGTTCTAATCCACGTCCTAATGCTTTCTTTTTAGTTTCCATTTCTTTCAATCACCTCTTTAGCTAAATTAATATAAGCTTCAGTTCCTCTGCTTCTAGGATCGTAAGCATGTATTGGCTTACCATGACTTGGTGCCTCTGATAGTCTTACAAGTCTAGGAATTATAGTATCATATACTTTTTCTTTGAAATAACTTTTTATTTCTTCAACAACTTCAAGTCCTAAATTAGTACGATTATCAAGCATTGTTAATAATACACCTTCTATATCTAAACTAGGATTTAATTTCTTTTGTGCTATCATTATTGAATTTAATAGTTGCATAATTCCTTCAAGAGCAAAGAATTCACATTGTACCGGAATTATAACTGAATTTGAAGCTGCAAGAGCATTTGTAGTAATAAGTCCTAATGATGGAGGACAATCTAGTATTATATAATCAAAAACATCTTTTATTTCACTTAAATATTTTTTTAATTGAAGTTGTGGTACAAACTCTGGATTCATACGGGACATCTCCATTAGTTCCATATCTACACCTGCTAAATTTATTGAAGCTGGTATTAAATATAAATTTTTAAATTTTGTTTTTGCTACTACTTTTTTTACTTCTGCTCTATCTACTAAAAGTTCATAAATACTACTTTCAAGGTCACCCTTATTAATTCCAACACCCGTAGTACTATTTCCTTGAGGATCTAAGTCTACAAGTAATGTTTTTTTACCTAAAAGTCCTAGGGAAGCTGCTAAATTTATACTTGAAGTAGTTTTACCTACTCCTCCTTTTTGGTTAACAAATGCTATAATCTTTCCCATACTAATCACCTTTTTTCATTTTCTCATTGTATAAATATTTTAACACAATTTTACAAATAAATCTATATTAAGATATAATTAAAAATATTTTTCATAAAATTAATTAGGTGGTATTTTGAAAAAAGTTTTAATTTTATTTGGTGGTAATTCACAAGAACATGAAATTTCTTGTAAATCAGTTAATTTTATAATAGAAAATATTGATTATGATTTATTTGATGTTTGTTTAGTAGGTGTTGATTATGATAATAAATGGTATATTATTAAAAAAGATAAAATAAATATTAATTGGAAGAATAATATTATTAAAAGTGTAGATAATATTATTGGGTTTGCTAGTGAGTTTGATATTGTTTTTCCTATGATACATGGAAATACTGTTGAAGATGGAAAATTACAAAGTATGTTTGAGTTATTTAATATTAAGTATGTAGGATGTAATTCTTATAGTAGTTTAATTTCATATGATAAATTGTTGACAAAACTAATTTTAGAAAAGTTTAATATTCCACAAGTTCCTTATGTTATTTATAATAGTAATACTAATCTAGATGAAATAACTTATCCTGTTATAGTTAAACCTTGTAAATGTGGTTCTTCTATAGGTATTAGTGTTGCTAATAACAAAAGTGAATTAAAAAAAGGAATAAAGAGTGCTTTAAAATATGATAATAATGTTATAATCGAAGAGTTTATAAAACACAATAGAGAATTAGAGTGTGCTATTTTAGAAGATAAAAAGAAACTTATTGTATCTGATGTGGGGGAAATCGTTAATAATGGTAAATGGTATGATTATGATTCTAAATATAAAAATAATACAGATACGATAATTTCTGATATTGATAAAAATATAAAATCTGATATTAGAACTTTATCAAAAACAATATTTAAGATATTGAATTGTAAAGGCTTAAGTAGGATAGATTTTATTTATGACACTATTAAAAATAAGCTTTATTTTAATGAATTAAATACAATTCCAGGATTTACCAGTATAAGTATGTATCCTATTCTAATGAACAATATTGGTATAAATGGCAAGAAATTAATAACCAAATTATTATCAATAGACTAGTTGTCTATAAACAAATATAGAATAATATGAGAAAATTAAGTGGGTGATGAGTATGGAGAAAAGGAAGTCCAATATTTATAATGTTATAGGCAAAAACATAAAGAAATACAGAAAAATTAAAGGCCTTAAACAAAGAGAACTTGCTGAAAGACTTTATTTAAGTGAAAGTTTTATAGCAAAGTTAGAATCTAAGACTCACCAAACAATTTCAATTGATACATTAGAAGAAATCGCTGAAGTTTTAGGTTGTGATATTAGAGATTTCTTTAATAAACAAAACGACTAAGTTTAAATTAGTCGTTTTTATTTTCTAGCATCTTGTTTTTTTCTTAATTCAGTGTTTAATATTCTTTTTCTCATTCTAAAGCTAATTGGAGTTACTTCTACTAGTTCATCTTCATTTATATAATCTAAACATACTTCAAGGCTCATTAATTTAGGTCTCTTTAATACTACTGTATGATCCTTACTTGATGAACGAGTATTAGTTAAGTTTTTACCTTTTACTACATTAACTGCTAAATCGTTATCATGGTTATTTTCACCAACTATCATACCTTCGTAAACTTCTACACCTGGTTCAATAAACATAACACCACGATCTTCTAATTGTCCTAAAGCATATGCAGTAGATTTGCCATTTTCCATAGAAACTAGAACTCCGTTTTTTCTTGTTCCTACATGAGTACCTGCTAATGGTTTATAAGAATCAAATGTATGATTTATAATTCCATATCCTTTTGTCATAGTCATAAATTCTGTCATAAACCCAATTAATCCTCGAGTTGGCACTAAGTAATGTAATCTTGTTTGTCCATTTTCATTACTCATGTTTTTCATTTCGCCTTCTCTGTTTCCTATTGCTTCAATTACTGGACCTACAAACTCATCTGGAACATCTATTTGAACTTCTTCAAATGGTTCACAAGTTACTCCATCTATTTCTTTTTTTATTATAGCTGGTTTTGATACTTGTAACTCAAATCCTTCACGTCTCATGTTTTCTATTAATATAGATAAGTGTAATTCACCACGCCCTGATACTATAAATGCTTCTGAATTATCTGGAACGTTTTCTACTTTAAGTGAAACGTCTTTTTCTGTTTCTTTTAATAATCTTTCTTGTATTTTACGTGCTGTAACTATTTTACCTTCTCTACCACAGAATGGTGATGTATTAACTCCAAATGTCATTTGTAGAGTTGGTTCATCTATTCTTAGTAATGGTAGTGCTTCTTCTTTACCAATATCGCATATAGTTTCACCAACACTTATATCAGGTAAACCAGCGATTGCTATTATATCTCCTGCTTCTGCAGTTGCTATTTCAACTCTTTTAAGTCCCACATAACCAAATATTTTAGCAATTCTAAATTGCTTAATAGAACCATCTATTCTTACACAACTTACCATTTCTCCAGTTTTTATTTTTCCACGTTTTACAAGCCCTACACCTATACGTCCTACAAAGTCATTATAGTCTAAAAGTGCTGGTTGAAATTGTAAATCGCCATCGATATCTGATGCAGCTGCTGGTATATTATCTACTATTAAGTCAAGTACTTTAGTCATATCTTTTTCTTGAGTATTAACATCAGGTGAAAAACTAGATGTACCATTAATTGCTGATACGTATACGATTGGAAAATCTAAATCATCAATGTCAGCACCTAATTCAATAAATAAATCCATTACTTCATCTATTACTTCTTTTGGTCTAGCAGATTCTTTATCTATTTTATTTACAACTACTATTGGTTTTACTCCTGCTTCTATAGCTTTTTTTAATACGAATCTTGTTTGTGGCATTGTACCTTCATAAGCATCTACTACAAGTAAAACTCCATCAACCATATTCATTATACGTTCTACTTCTCCACCAAAGTCAGCATGTCCTGGTGTATCTAATATATTAATATGGCAACCTTTATATTCTATAGAAGTTGGTTTAGCAAGTATTGTTATTCCACGTTCTCTTTCGATATCGTTAGAATCCATTGCTCTTTCTTGTACTTCTTCATTACTTCTAAAAGTTCCACTTGCTTGTAATAATTTATCTACTAATGTTGTTTTACCATGGTCTACATGGGCTATGATTGCTACATTTCGTTTGTTCATTTATAACACTTCCTTCAAAACACTTTACAATTATAGCACATAATTTAAAAAAAGCAAATTATTTTTTTGATAATTTGCTCTCTCCTGTTTTATAATCTATATCTATACCATCTTGTACATTATATACATATACATTAAACTTAATTCCTTCACCATTATCCTCTATTGAATATGCCTCCATTTGAACACCACTTGCTAATAAGTTATCATCTTTATAAATTGGTGTTACTCTATATAAAACATGATTATTTGTTTCTTTAACATAATTAGCTACCATGTTTTCAAATTCTAACATTCCGTTCATATTCATACTTCTTGTACAAGTTATTAAGTTTTTTTCATTAGCATTTTCTCCAGTTAATTGATAACCTATTAAATGGCATCTATTATATAAATATTTTCCATCTATAATGTCATATTTAACTGTGTGCCAACCACTTGGTTTTATATTTCCAATACTGCCTCTTTCTTCATCAGGCATTGTATCTATACTAACTGATGCAAATGCTACACCAGCCCTATTTAATTTATCTAATGGGCTATAAATTTCAAATACTTCAGTTATTTTATCTTCATCAAGAAAATCAGGATTATTATCATTTATTATTACATATGACTGATCACTGTATTCTGGAACATTATCTAATGTATATGAAGAATAATCTATTGGATTAAAATAATTTTTTAATAATGTCTTTAAAGTAGAATTAGTATTTAAAAATATTAATAATGAAAGTGTTGTTACAAGAGTAATTATATTTGTACTTTTTTTCTTTTTCATATTATTTTATTATGTTTCTTAATATATAATCCATTGTTATTTTAATATCAGGAAAACAATCGATGTATTCTAATTCTTCTCTTGTAAACCAAGCAATATCATCACTTTCTTCTTTATTTAAAACAACTTCATTATCATCATTTGGTATTGCAGCATATATTATATCTATATGCATATGCATTTCTCCATCCATTGTTGTTCTTCTATTTTTTTGTATACCTAAAGGTCTTATAAAATCTTCTTCTCTTGGAAATCTTTCTCCTAATAACTTAACATGAAGACCGGTTTCCTCATATGCTTCTCTAAGTGCTGTTTCCTCTGGAGTTTCATTATACTCCATATGTCCTCCAGGTTGTGTCCATTTTTTATTTCTTTTGTGTTTAACTAATAATATTTTTTTATTATATGGATTTATTATAAATGTTGATGCACAAAAATGTCTTTTCATATTTACCACCAATTATACTATATCAAATATAATATGTATTGTCACTTTTATTTACTTTTTTTGTGTTTTATTTACAAAATTTTACGTATTTATTCTAATATATCTTTTGATTCTATGTTTAAGTTTCTTTCATATATAGTTATTTTATTGTTTATATCAACAGTAGCAAGTAATATTTTATCTAAATCAGCATACCCTTTAACTTTTAATTCCTGTTTCAACCATTTTTCATCTTTGTTTATATTTTTTAAGTTATTATGCATTATTTTAGAATCTATTATTACATTAGCACACAAGCCTTCATTTTGTACTTTTAATTTCATATCTTTTGGAGTTAATGGTCTATTTTCTGCTTTAGGTAATATGCTAAGTTTTCCATTGGCCTCCATTAATGCATATTCAACCTGTGATAAATCAAAGTATCCATTACTTCTTATTTCTTCTAACATATCGTTTATATCAAATTTTACTTTTTTTAAATTTTGTTCTAATATTTTTCCATTCTGAATTATTACTGTAGGTGTACCCATAAAAAATCTTCTCATAACTATACTTTTCATTGTAAGATATGATACTAAGTATGCAAAAAGGCCAAATAATACTACTGCCAATATTCCATTTATCTCATTTGATTCTAAATTTATAGTCATCTCTGCTGCAAAATTTCCTATTGATATTCCTATAACATAATCAAAAAGCGATAATTGTGATACCTGTTTTTTACCTAACATTTTAGTAATTAAAAACAAAGTTACTAAAGAAGAAAGTGCTCTTATTGTTACGTTTAACAATTCACTAAAATTAATATTCATATTATCACCAATATTATTATTGGAATTTTTAAAAATTAATATACAAAAAAGAAGCATTATTTTGCTTCTTTGTTAAGACCATATTTACGATTGAATTTTTCTACACGTCCTGTTTTAGATGTTTGTGTACCATTACCACCTTTGTAAAAAGGATGACATTCATTACAAACTTCTAAATGCATTTCTGGTTTATTTGATTTTACTGTAAAAGTATTACCACAAGCACATTTAACAGTTGTATCAACGTATGCGTTTTCTACTTTCTTCATTTTAACTCTCCTCCCGCCATGACTTATTAAAAGTCATAGAAATTTAATTACTTACATAGTTTATCAAAAAAATAATATTTTTGCAAGTATTTTATATAGAAAAATAGTCAAATGACTATTTAATCTTTATTTTTTCCAAATAATTGTAATAATCTTAAGAATATATTAATGAAATCTAGATATAATTGAAGTGCTCCATATATTGCTTGATTATCTTCATTTTCAATATTGTATAAATTATTTTTTATTACTTGTATATCGTATGCTACATATATTATAAATATTATTAAACCTATTATTATATAAGTCATATTAAAAGCAGCACTCTTAACAAACATATTTATTATACTACAAATTATTATTCCTATAAGTCCCATAATAAGATATGTTCCTATTTTTGTTAAATCTATTTTGGTATAATAACCAATTAAAGCAAATATAAGAAATAAAAGTGCAGTTATACCAAATACATATATTATAGATGTAATTTGATATACAACAAATATTGATGAGAATGTAAGTCCTGTTACAAATGAATATAAGCAGAATAATAATTTTGCTGTTGTTGGTTGCATACTATTTATTTTAGCGCTTAAGAATATAACCAATGCAAGTTCTATTATTATTAATATTACATAGTAGCTTTTAAATATGTTATATAACATGTTTTCATTTAAAGATACATAATAGCCTACACCAAATGTAATTGCAAGTCCTACAAACATCCACATAAATATTTTTGAAAATATTTTATTTTCTTTTAACATTTTATCACCCACCATCATTATATAACAAAATATTATTTTAGTAAAGTTATAAGTTTATTTGATATGTATTTATATCCATCATTTGACGGATTTGTGCTGTTTATCATATATACATCTAACTTTGATATATCTACATAATTTATTTTATTTTCGTAGCACATTTGATTTAATTTTTGATTTGAATAATCTATTAAATCTTTATTATTTATAACGTTATAAAAACTTAAGAAATATATTTTATCTTTGTTGTATTTTCTTATAAGTACTAATAAATCTTCTATATCACTTAATAACTCATCTATGTAATCATAAGTTATGTTTTCTTTGTTTTTTATATCATTCATTCCTATAGATATAATTAGTAAATTTGATTTAATAAGTAAATTTTGAAATTTATATTCTTTATTATTATAATTTACTGTTTTATTATATTTTATATCATTTATTAAATCCATTACTCTATAATCATTTAAATTAGAGTAATTTACATATTTACATATTTTTTTATTATAATATTTATTTATTTCACTATTATAGTTTATTTCTATTTTTTCTAAATTATTTATTCCATATGAAAGATTATCTCCCAATGATACATAGTATATATTTTTATTTATATTAAAGAAATATATAAGAAATACCGTTATGAAAACTAAAAGCGCTAAAAATAGTTTTTTCATTTTATCACCCATAAAAAAAGTAGTTATTAACTACTTAATTATATTTCTTCTAGTGATATTTTAGCACCTACTCCAACTAATTTTTCTATTATATTTTCATATCCTCTAAGAACATGTTCTACATCTTTAATAACTGTTTCACCATGCGCTATTAAAGCTGCCAAAACAAGACATGCTCCTGCTCTTAAATCGGTTGCTACAACTTCTTTTCCTATTAATTTAGTTGGGCCTTTTATTTTTATTTTTTTACCTGCAATTTCTATATCAGCACCCATTAATTTTAAATAAGGAACATTTTGGAATCTGTTTTCATATATTGTCTCTTCTAGTATTGATGTCCCTAAGCATTGTGTAAGAAGTGTTGTTAGAGGTTGTTGTAAATCTGTTGGAAAACCTGGATAACCTAGTGTTCTTACATTTACATGTTTTGGTTTATCACATTTATTTATTAAAACATAATCTTTTCCTATTTTTAAATTTATTCCCATTTCTTTTAGTTTAAGTGTTAATGCTTCTATATGTTCAGGAATTATATTTTCTATTTTTAAATTATTTCCTAGCATTGCTCCTGCTATTATATAAGTACCTGTTTCTATTCTATCTGGTATTACTTCTGTATAACATCCATGTAATTTTTCTACTCCAAGTATTCTTATTTCACTAGTACCAGCACCTGTGATTTTAGCACCCATATTATTTAGAAAAGTTGCGACATTTACTATTTCAGGTTCTTTTGCTGCATTTTCTATTATAGTTAGTCCTTTTGCTTTAACAGCAACTAACATAGTATTAATAGTAGCGCCTACACTTGGCATATCAAGATATACATGACCTCCAATAAGTTCATCTGCTGTTATAGTAAACTTATTATTTTCTTCTGCTACTTTAGCACCTAATGCTTCAAATCCCTTTAGTGTCTGATCTATAGGTCTTGCACCTATCTTACACCCTCCTGGAAAGTACATTTCTACATGCTTATACTTACCAAGTAGAGCAGACATAAAATAATATGAGGCCCTTAATTTACTAGAAACGCTTTCTGGAATATTTTTATTTTCTATTTGACTTGGATCTATTGTAATTAAATTATCTTTGATTGTTGTTTGTGCTCCTAAAAATGTTAAAATTTCTTTTAGAGCTTCTATATCTGAAATATTTGGAATATTATCTATTTTTACTATATCATCACTAAGTATTGAAGCTGGTATGAGTGCTACAGCACTGTTTTTAGCTCCACTAATCCTAATTGTACCACTTAATAGATTTTCTCCAGTTACTCTTATTTGTTTCATATTACCTCCAGAACTATTATATATTATGAATTTTGCCTAAATTTGTGTTTAGTAATAGTCTTACTTAATTATATCATTTAAGAGTTGCTGGGTCAACAATTATTCTAAATACCATTTACCATATAAAGTATTCCAAAGAGTATTAATACTATGCCACCTATAAGAGTTGCTATAGAACCTATTAATTTATTTATTTTATTACCTAATATTAATCCTATATATGTAAATATAAAGCTGGTTACTGAAAATATCAAAGAACTTATTAACATATTATTACTGATGTTTTTTATACCTATTCCAACAGAAAAACTATCTATGCTAACTGCTAAACCAAATAATAACATTTCTAAAAATTTTAGTTCATGTACTTTTTCTTTAGAACTAAAACTCTCTATTATCATATTTACACCTATGCAAACAAAAATTATTAAAACTATTACATTACCACCTATATTGATTTTGTTTGTTATAAATTCACCTAGTACATTGCCAAAAATAGGCATAAAAAAATGATATAAGCCAACTATGAGTGCTAAAGTCATTATTTGCTTTTTTTTCATTGATAATGTTCCATAGGCTAAGGAAAGCGAAAAAGCATCCATACTTAAACTTATTGCTATTAAAAATACAAGTATTATATTCACTTAAGTATCACCTATAAAATAATACGCTTTTATTTTTTAAAAAGAATATATTTTAAAAATATTTATCAATTAATGTTTGAGCAAATGTAGTATACTCTACATCATTAGCGCTTTCTGCTTCTATCATACAAAGTGGAGGAAATAAAACGCACCACCAGTTGTCACCTAAACCCTCACCTAATGTAACTACAAGTGATTCATAGTAACCTTCATCATATTTTATTCCCTTATATTGTTTACTAGGAAAGTAATTTAATCCAAAATTTACTGAAAAAGGTAATGAATACTCTTCTTTTTGTAAAGTTTTGTCAACATTATTTTTTATATTATCTAAATTATCATTTATTATTTGTCTTGCATCTTCAACATTTGATGCGTTTATTAATAATTTATACATTTCTTTTTCAAGCGAATCTTTTACTCTATATTTAATACTTTGATCATATTCACTATTTGAATTAGCAATTACTCTTATCCTAATAGCATCATCAGGTATTATGCTTTTTTTAGCAAACACTTCTCCAATTAATACGTATGTTAAAATAATTATAATAAATAAAAATATTGTTTTTTTCATGTTATCACCTATTTAATATTGAACATATATTATAATTTTATACAAAAAAAAGAAATAACTTACCATTTTATTTCTTCTTTACCCATATCTTTTAAATATTTATTAATTTTACTGAAAGGTTTACTCCCAAAGAATCCCCTATTTACTGACAATGGAGATGGATGTACACTTTCTATAATTTTGTGCCAAGGATTAGTTATTAATTCTTTTTTGCTTCTAGCATAACTTCCCCATAATACAAATATAACCGGATCTTTTCTATCGTTTAATTTTGATATAATAGTATCAGTGAAAATTTCCCAGCCTCTTCCTTTATGTGAAAGTGGTTTATCTTTTTCTACTGTCATTATTGAGTTAAGTAAAAGTACGCCTTCTTTAGCCCAATCAGTTAAATCACTTTGTGTTCTTTTTATTCCTAAATCAAAATTTAATTCTTTAAAAATATTCTGAAGAGACGGAGGCATTCTTACTCCATCATGTACTGAAAATGAAAGTCCATGTGCTTCTTTTACTCCATGATATGGATCTTGACCTAATATTACAACTTTTACCTCATCATAATCAGTAAATCTTAGTGCATCAAATATATTTTCGTAAGGAGGAAATATTGTTTTTTTCTTATATTCACTTTTTACAAATATTCCTAAATTCCTAAAATATTCTTTTTTAAATTCATCTTTTAATACGATATCCCAATTTTTATTTATCATAACAACACCTATTACATTATATCATACTTTTCATACTTTTCAGATTTTTTGTATTTTTTATATTCTCTATTAACATCATTTCTTAATATAAATACAGCATATAAATTTATTAAAGCTAAAACTCCTACTATTAAATCTATAAAATTCCATAATAAATTAGATGTTATAATACATCCAAAAAATAATACTAATAGTGTTATTACTTTTAATATTTGAACTTTTGTTTTAGTATTATTTGAGAAGTATTTTAATGAGGATTCCCCGTCATAATATCCAGATAATATTGTAGAAAATGAAAATAGACAAATTGATATAAACATTATTATTACTCCTATTGGACCTAAATGATAATTAAAGGAATATTGAGCTAGTTCTATACCGTTTAAATCATTAAATGATAATGAGCTGTAGTTTGAAGTTAATATTATAAGAGCAGTTGAAGTGCATACTAAAAATGTTGTTACATAGACCCCTATCATTTGTACATAACCTTGAATTGCTGAATATTTAACTGATGAAGTTGAGGATGCTATAGCACCCGTACCAACACCTGCTTCACTTGAAAATATTCCTCGTTCAATTCCAATTAATACCATGCTTATAAATGCACTTATACCAGATTTTATATTAAATGCTCCAGTTATTATATTTTTTAAAATAGTAGGTAACATATCAATATTTTTAATACCTATATATGTAGCACAAATTATATATAATAATATCATTAAAGGTACTATTTTTGTTGAAAAATCAGCTATTTTTTTTATTCCTCCTTTTATTATTAAATATGTTATAAAGGTTATAATACTGCCTATTATAAGTGGATTTATAGAAATGATATAATTAATTGATTTTGTTATTGTGTTTGACTGTATTGTTAAGAATCCACCTATATAACTAAATATTATTAAAATAGCATACACTCCTGCTAATTTTCTTTTTTTTAAACCTTTTTTTATATAATAAGGAGGGCCCCCTTTATATATATTTGATTCATCCATTTCTCTATATTTTGAACCTAATGTTGTTTCTGCAAATGTTATTGGTAGAGCTAATAAGCCTATTATCCACATCCAAAATATTGTACCTGGTCCACCATAATATATAGCAAGTGCAACTCCAGATATACTTCCTACGCCTATACGGCCTGCAAGTACTATCATAAGTGACTCTAATTGTGAAATTGACCTTTTATCATTTTTTTGTTTTAAATTTTTAAACATGTTCTTAAAATCAAATTGAATATATTTCAATGAAAACGTAAAATAAATTCCTATTATTATTATAAGTATTGTGACATAAAGCCATATTAAATTTTTTATAAACATCACCATTAAATTTTATGAAAATAAAAAATATAGATAACTATATTAACTATATTTTCTTTTTTAATGGTTTTATAAATAGTATTAATCCAATTATAACCATTATAATTGATATAATTTGCGCTACTTTAAAATTGAAAAACATTAGACTATCTGTTCTTAAAGATTCTATTAAGAATCTAATTATACCATACAAAATAAAATAAATTCCTACTATTTGACCTTCTTTTTTTACTTTTGTATTTCTATATACTATTAAAATAATAAATATAATTAGGCATCCTATAGATTCATAGAAGAATGTTGGATGATGATAGTTTTGATCTATATACATACCATCAATTATAAATGATGGTATATGAAGATTTTTAAGAGTAGTTAATGTTGTAACAGGTCCAAAAGCTTCACTATTAAAGAAATTTCCCCATCTACCTATTGCTTGACCCAAAACAAGTGCTGGTGCAAATATATCTAATAATTGTATCATATTAATTTTATGTTTTTTGGTATAGCAGTAGATAAATATAATACCAGTTATAATACCTCCGTGTATAGCAAGCCCACCATTCCATATTTGTATTATTTCTAATGGATTATTTATATAGTATTTATATTCAAATATACAATAATAAATACGAGCACCTAATATTGATACTATAACAAGATAAAAACACATATCTGATATTAAACTTACTTTTAGATTTTCTTTTTTACATCTATTTATTACTAGATAATATCCTATTGTAAAAGCAAGTAATATAAGTACAGAATACCATTTTATACTTATAAATCCTAAGTTTAATAATTCACTTTTCATATGATTTTCCTTTTAATAAACCATCAATTATAATATTATCCATTATAGCATTCATTATTGATATTATTATTGATACTACAAATACCATTATCGTACCATGTATATCAAAGTGACTTCCTAATATAAAATCTGTTATTTTTAGCACTAAAATATTTATTAATGGATAAAATAATCCTAATGTAAGTGCTGTTAATGGTAATGTCATCCATACTAATAATGGTTTAATTGTTCTATTTAATATAAATATTATAATTACTGCTATTAAGCCCCATAAACCATAATATGAATTATCTATATATACTGTTTTTTTAAATATTACTGATACTGTTATTAATACTAAAGCATATCCAAGTAAATGGATTATTAAATCTAAACATTTATTTATTTTCATTTTATCACCTTATTAATTATATACCTATTCTGATTTTAATTCAAATAAAGCATCTCTTAATTCCATAGCTTTTTCAAAGTCTAAATTTTTAGCTGCTTCTTTCATTTCATTTTCTAATCTTATCATTAGTTTGTTTTTTTCACTTTTTGACATCTTTTCTTTTGGTTTAATCTCTTCTTCTACTTCATTAGATATTAAATTACTTATATCTTTAATAATAGTTTTAGGCACTATATTATGTTCTTTATTATATTCTTCTTGTATTTTACGTCTTCTATTTGTTTCTGTGATTGCTAACTGCATTGATTCACTTATTTCATCAGCATACATTATAACTCTACCATTTGCATTTCTAGCTGCTCTACCTATTGTTTGAATAAGACTTCTCTCACTTCTTAAGAATCCTTGTTTATCAGCATCCATTATAGCTACAAGTGAAACTTCTGGTATATCTAAACCTTCTCTTAATAAGTTTATTCCAACTAATACGTCATATTTACCTAATCTTAAATCTCTTATTATTTTTAATCGTTCTAATGCCTTTATTTCTGAATGCAAATAAGCAACTTTTATATCTAAACTCTTTAAGTATTGGGTTAATTCTTCTGCCATTCTAATTGTAAGAGTTGTTATTAAAACTTTTTCTTTTACATTAATTCTTTTATTTATTTCAGATACTAAATCATCCATTTGATTAGTTGTAGAATGAATTTCTATTATTGGATCTAATAGTCCTGTAGGTCTTATAATTTGTTCTACTACTGTTTTTGATTTTTCTAATTCATAATCTCCTGGGGTTGCTGATACATATATTACTTGATTTATTTTTTCTTCAAATTCACTAAATTTTAATGGTCTATTATCAAGTGCACTTGGTAATCTAAATCCATAATCTACTAATGCTTCTTTACGAGCTCTATCACCATTATACATTCCTCTAACTTGTGGTATTGTAACATGAGATTCATCTACAATAAGTAAAAAATCTTTAGGGAAAAAATCTAATAATGTTGTTGGCGTTGCACCTGGTTCTTTGAGTGCTAAATGTCTTGAATAATTTTCAACTCCTCTACAAAATCCTGTTTCTTCTAACATTTCTAAATCATAGTTTGTTCTTTCTTGTAATCGCTGATATTCCAAAAGTTTATTTTCTTTTTTTAATTTTTCTAATTGTTCATCTAATTCTATTCTTATATTGCTAAGTGCTTTTTGTAATTTTGCATCACTAGTTACAAAGTGACTTGCTGGAAATATTGAAACTGATTTCTTATTTGATAATATATTTCCTGTTAATGGATCAAATTCTCTTATTGAATCTATTTCATCGCCAAAAAGTTCTATTCTTATACCTTTATTATGTTGATTTGCTGGTATTATATCAATTATGTCTCCCCTTGTTCTAAATGTCCCTCTTTTAAAATCTATGTCATTTCTTTCATATAGCATATCTATTAATTTTTCTATTATTTTTTCTCTTGATATTGTTTGACCTATAGAAAGAGACAACATTTTATTTTTATATTCTTCTATTTCTCCAATACCATATATACAAGAAACAGATGCAATTATGATTACATCTTTATAATTAATTAAATCTGAAGTTGCAGCATGTCTTAATTCATCTATTTCATCATTTATAGCCGAATCTTTTGCTATATATGTGTCGGTTTTTGCTATATATGCTTCTGGCTGATAATAATCATAGAAACTAATGAAGTATGAAACATGGTTATCTTTAAAGAATTCTTTAAATTCCGCATATAATTGGCCCGCTAAAGTTTTATTATGTGCTAATATTAGGGTTGGCTTATTTACTTGTTTTATTACGTTTGCCATAGTAAAAGTTTTACCGCTTCCTGTAACACCTTTTAATACTTGATTTTTTTCACCGTTTTTAATACCTTCAACTAGTTTTTGTATAGCTTGTGGTTGGTCACCTGTTGGTTCATATTTTGAATGTATATTAAACATATATGTCACCTCTTAACTGTATGTATTTTATCATTATTTTAACAATAAAACAAGAATTAAATATTTACTATTTTAATACAACAACATTATATAAAAAAAGAACAATTATGTTCTATTTTTCAATTTTAAATACTACTTGATATAGATTTGCTAAATCATATTCCTCTACATCTATTTTAAATCCATATTGTTCTATTTTATTTGAACATTCACGAATTGCAGCAATTACTTCTTTAAAGTCAACTGTTGGTGTTGGTTCTGTTTGTGGCATTACTGGATCATATTGTTTATTATAATCAGTTATTATTATTGGATCTGGCATTTTAAATTCTTCAGTACTTGGTTGTTGTGGTTGTTCTTGAACTGCTGGAGTTGATGGTGTTTGTGGTACTGTTGGTTGAACTTGTGGTTCTATTGATGTTGGTCCAAAACTAAATAAATTTTCTGACTCTTGTGTTACAGTAGTTTGTGGTTGTTCAATAATAGGTGCTGTAACTGGTATTGTTGGTTGTGGTTCACTGCTATAATTATTAGTGTTTTGTATAGGTTGAGCAGTTGTATTACCACCAAATATATCAAATGTTGGGAAACTAGAATGTGAATTTATATCACTGTTTAAATTTTGTGGTTGTTCCTTTGGAAACTCAAAAGTTGGTTGCGTTGATACTTGTTGTATTGTTGGTTGAACTTGTGGAGCACTTCCAAAAACATCAAATGATGGTACTGTTGTAGTTTGTGGTTGTACTTGAGTATTTGGAGTCATTGGCGTAGGCGCTACAGTTGCTGAATTTCCAAACATATTAAATGTTGGTATCTCTGGATTTGGTTGTGTTGGCGTTTGTGACACTGTTGGTTGAACATTACCTAATGTATTAAATGTAGGCATTTCTATATTATTATTCATATTATTTTCCCCTTTTCTTTCATCATTTTTATTATTTTTTAATTTATCTATTTCACTATCTAGCGCTCTTACAGTTAACCTTTCACTAATTATTCTATCTAACATTTCATCTTGCTCTTTAACTGTTGCAAGTCTTAACAATGATCTTGCATGACGCTCAGATATTTTATTTTCTAATAAAGCTTCTTGTACTTCATCAGATAAATTTAATAAACGTATTTTATTTGCTACTGATGATTGACTTTTACCTAATTTGTTTGCTAAATCTTCTTGAGTTAAATATCCCATATCTAATATTTTTTTATAAGATATTGCTTCTTCTATAGGAGTAAGATTTTTTCTTTGTACATTTTCAATAAGAGCTACTTCAGCACTCTCTTTATCACTTAAATTTCTAACAAGTACTGGAACAGTTTCTTTGCCAGCTAAAACACTAGCTTTATATCGCCTTTCACCTGCTATTATTTCATATTTATCTCCGATTGTTCTAACAACTATTGGTTGTATAACACCATGTTCTTTAATCGAATCTGATAACTCCAAAATTTCATCTTCATCAAATTGAATTCTTGGTTGAAATCTATTTGGTAAAATATCATTAATATCTACTTCTATTATTTTTAAGGTATTATCGTTCACAGCACACCTCCTTTTTATTCTTACTTACATTTTACAATAAATTGGGAAATATTACAATAGTTTTGGGAAATATTTTTATATTTGTTATTTTTTAACTATTTCCCAAAATAAAAACCACTTTTTATAGTGGTTTAGTTTTAATTAAATTATTTTTCCTTGGATATTTTTTTGATGTTTGTTTTTCTTTTTTTATCTTTATTATTGTCCTATTACTTTGTTCTATAGGTAATAAAAATTTATATGTTTGTTCTACTGAGCAGCACAAAATTTTCAATGCATTTTCATAATTTTCATTTTCTATATTTGCTTTCATAGGAATAAAATATCCGTTTTGTTTTAATATTGGAATAGAATATTCAAGTAAAACATTTAGAGGTGCTACAGCACGTGCAGTTGCTACATCAAATATTTCTCTATTTTTTATTCCATATTCTTCTATTCTAGCATGAACAGTCTCTATTTTATCTAAATTTAATTCTTTTATTACATCATTTAAAAAGTTTATTCTCTTTTGTAGAGCATCAACTAATGTAATTTTTAAATTAGGATAAAATATTTTTAAAACTATTCCTGGAAATCCAGCCCCTGTTCCTATATCACATAATGTTTCTACTTTATTTAAATCTATTGCTCTTACTATTGTTAATGAATCATAAAAATGTTTTAAATATACTTCATCATGCTCTGTTATTCCAGTTAAATTCATAAATTTATTATATTCTACTAACATATCATAGTATTTTTCTAGCAAAATAAGTTCTTTTTCAGTCACTTTTATTCCTAGTTTTTTAGTTTCTTCTATAAAATTATTTTGATTCATAAAAATATTCCTTTTTTATATATACCATTATTAATGATATATCTGCTGGATTAACTCCGCTAATTCTAAGTGCTTGACCTATAGAAGTTGGTCTTACTTGGTTTAGCTTTTGTTTAGCTTCGCTTGCTAAATTATGAATTTTACTATAATCTATATCATCTGGTATCTTTTTATTATCTAGATCAACCATTTTTTGAGCTTCATCTAATTCTTTTTTTATATATCCTTCATATTTAATATTTATTTCTACTTGCTCTAAAACTTCATTGTCATAATTATCATCTAAATACTCTAATAAATATTCCATCTTAACCTCAGGACGTTTTAATATATTATATAAACTTATTGAGTCTTTAAGAGGTTGAATTCCTAGTTCTATAAGATTTTTATTTTGATTTGATTTTGGTGTTAATTTTGCTTCTTTTAAATAAGATGTTAATTTTTTTATTATTTCCTTCTTATTTAAAAATTTATTATATCTTTCTTCATCTACCAAACCTATTTTATAACCGTAATCTCTAAGTCTAATGTCTGCATTATCATGGCGTAATAATAATCTATACTCTGCTCGTGAAGTTAATAATCTATATGGATCTATTATACCTTTTGTTACTAAATCATCTATTAAAACTCCTATATAAGCTTCATTTCTCTTTAATATTAAAGGTTCTTTATTTTCTAGTTTAAGTGCTGCATTTATACCTGCTATTAAACCTTGGCAAGCAGCTTCTTCGTAACCACTGGTACCGTTTATCTGACCTGCAGTAAACAAATTTTCTACTACTTTTGTTTCTAATGATTGTTTTAATTGTCTTGCATCTATTGCATCATATTCTATTGCATATGCATATTTATTTATAATAGCATTTTCTAATCCTGGTAAACTATGAACCATTTTTTCTTGAATATCTTTTGGCATACTTGTTGAAAAACCTTGAATATATATATCATCGTAATATATACTTTCTGGCTCTAAAAATAATTGATGTCTTTCTTTATCTTTGAATCTTGTTATCTTATCTTCTATTGAAGGACAGTATCTAGGTCCAACACCTTTTATATCCTTAAGTCCACCATACATACTAGATTTTGTTAAATTATCTCTTATTATTTTATGTGTCTCACTAGTAGTATATATTAAATGACATGGAATTTGTTTATCCTTATCATAATAAATTTTATTATCAAAACTAAATGTCCAATATCTATCATCACCATTTTCAACTTTTGTTTTTGAAAAATCTATTGAACTTTTTTCTATTCTCTGTGGAGTACCTGTTTTTAATCTTATTATATTAAATCCATATTCTTTTAATTTATCACTCAAATGATTACTTGGTTTTTCACCATGTGGTCCTTTTCTTGTTCTTGTATCCCCGATTAATATATCTGCTTTTAAATATGTTCCTGTTGTTAAAATTACGGATTTTGATGATATTTTTGTACCATCTTCTAATACTATACCTTGTACTTTATGATTATTAACTATTAAATCTTCTACTATTGCTTCTTTTATTTCTAGATTTTTGGTAGATTGCAAAGTATTTAGCATATTCTTTGGATAAGTTATTTTATCAGCTTGTGCTCTTAAAGCTCTAACCGCAGGACCTTTAGCGCTGTTTAACATTTTTATTTGCAATAAACTCTTGTCTGCATTCCTACCCATTTCACCGCCTAAGGCATCTATTTCTCTAACTACTATACCTTTAGCACTTCCACCAATTGAAGGGTTACAAGGCATATCTGCTATATTTTTTATATTTCCAGTAACTAGTAATGTTTTATGTCCTTTTCTAGCACATGCTAAACTTGCTTCACATCCAGCATGTCCTCCACCTACTACTATTACATCATAATCCATAAGTATCACTTCCTGAAACAATAGTATACTATTGTTTTAAAAAAAATACAATAAAAAAGAACTTAAATGTTCTTAGTATACATAACTTAAAAAGATAATTGTAAGTAATATCATAGATAAAGAAATAATATTTAATATTAATCCTGAGATATTAAATCCATTCTTTTGTTTTTTAAAACCAATTATTGAAAAAATTAATCCTGTTGTTGATAAGCAGATATACATAAATATATCAATATAAAATTCCAAATTATTATTATAATAATTTATTGAAGTTGACTCTGTTACCTCTGAAAGAGTTCCTAATGTTATTAATAAAGATACTATTCCAATAATCATACTTGCTATAGACAAACCTTTTCCTGGTGTTTTTGTCTTAATATTTGTTGGAAAATTTATTTTATTTACTAATACTCCACAATTTAAACAAACATCCGCATTCTCTTTTAATTCTTTACCACAATTAGAACAAAATTTTGTCATACTTACTCCTCCTATTTTCCTAAACAAAATTGACTAAATAATTGATCTATTAATTCATCTGTATATGTCTCACCTATTATTTCACCAAGTGTTGACCATATTTGTTTAAGGTCTATTTCTATCATGTCTACAGGCATTTTATTTTTTATTCCTTCTTTTACTGATTCTAATGAAGTTAATGATTTTTTTAATAAAGATATTGATCTAGCACTACTTAAATAAGTAAAATCATCTTTCTCTATTTGTTCTAAATTAAACAATTCTTTTATTTTATTTCTTAAATTATCTATTCCAATATCGTTTTTAATTGATATTTCTATATAATCTTTGATTAATGATTTATCTATTTTACTAGTTAAATCTATTTTATTTATTATAACTATATGATTTTTATCTTGAATTTTATCTAATACTGATAATTCTTCTTTTGTTAATATTTCATTATTGTTTAAAACATATAAAATTAAATCTGCTGTATCTATTAAATCTAAACTTTTTTTAACACCTATACTCTCTACTACATCATTAGTTTCTCTAATGCCTGCAGTGTCTACTATATTTAATACTACACCATCTATAGATATTGTACCTTCTACTATATCTCTTGTAGTACCTGCTATATCTGTAACTATCGCTTTATCCTCATTTAATAATCTGTTTAATATACTACTTTTTCCAACGTTAGGACTTCCTATAATAACTGTCTTAATTCCATCTTTAATTATTTTTCCATTTTCTGATTTATTTAATATATTTTTTATTTTTGTTTCTATTAATTCTGTTTTTGACATTATCATACTATTTGTCATTTCTTCTATATCTTCATATTCTGGATAATCTATGTTTACTTCTATATTAGCAAGTATTTCTATTAATTGTTGTCTTAATTCTTTTATTAATTTAGACACTTCTCCATTTACCTGATTGATTGCTAATTTTCTAGATTTTTCGGTTTTTGAATTAATTAAATCCATTACACCTTCTGCTTCTATTAAATCTATTCTACCGTTTAAAAATGCTCTTTTAGTAAATTCGCCTGGTTCTGCTAATCTGCAACCATTAAGTAATAAAAGTTCTAAAACTTTGTTTGTTATAGCAATACCACCATGTGTGTTAATTTCTACAATGTCTTCTCTTGTAAAAGTTTTAGGTGCTCTCATTACACTAACTAACACTTCATCAATTATATTATCATTATCTACAATATGTCCATAGTTAATTGTATTAGAATCTACCTTATTTAAATCCTTACCTTTGAAAATTTTATTAACTATATTTATAGAATTATCTCCACTTACTCTTATTATTGCTATAGCGCCCACTCCAAGTGTTGTTGATATAGCAGCTATTGTATCGTTCATATAATCACTTCCAACGAATGTATTATATCAAAAAATACTAAAAAAAGATACACTTTATTTTTATTGAAAATAATAATTATAATATTAAAAATTAAAAATTGTTAATAAAAAAAATTTATGATACAATTAACATAGAAAGGAGGATTTATGGAGAAAAGATTTTTATCTGTATGCTTGATAATATGTTTAGTTATTATTTTATTACTTAGTTCTTTTATTATTATAAATAAAGATAATTTATTTAAAAATAACAATCAAAATATTAATAACAACAATAACACAACTAACGAAATAAAAGCTACGTCTATTACTTTAAGTTATAATTCTGATATTAATTGTGAAAATCATGATAAAGAACCTATTACTATAACTGATACCACTAAGATTAATAATGTTGAAAAATTATATAATACAGCTAAATTAATAGAAAATCCTCAAGGGCTTGGTGGTGCATGTTTTTCTACTATTACTATTAATTACTCAAATAACGAGAAAAAATCTTTTGTTATTGGCGGTGGTAATGTTATTTATATTGAAAATAAACCATACGAAGTAAAATATATGCTTTCAAATAACATAAATAATACTTCAACAGATTTATACAATTATTTTAAATAAAACTAAAAATAATCCTTGACCGGGATTATTTTTCTTTATATCTAATTACTACATATCTATTTGGTTCTTCTCCAAAACTTTCTGTTTCTATATTATAATAATCTGAAGCTATTGAATGAACTAATCTTCTATTGTATGAATTCATTGGATCTAACTTAACTTCATCTTTTGTTTTTAATACTTCATTTATTATATTCTTTATATCTTTTTCGAAAAATCTTTCTTTTTTTACTTTATAATTAGATGCATCTAAATTAATATGAATATTAAAATTTATTTGATTACTTATTGATTGTCTTAATAGTAATTGAAGTGATGATAGTGTTCTACCGTCTTTTCCTATTAATATTGGATTATTATCTGAAAACATTTTAACATTAAAAACATCCTCATCTTCATTTATCTCAAATTTAGTATTAAGACCCATCTTTTTAGTTACTTCTGTTAAATATGTTCTTATATATTCTTTTACATCTGATTTTTTTACTACTTCCATAATATATTTATCAGAATCTTCATATTCATTTGATATTATTTCATTATTGTATACGTCTAAATCATCTAAACATTTTAATCTGCAAGATTCCTCATCTTTATCTTCATACTTATAAACATTTATCATATTACTTACTCCTTTTAACTATTACATTTTGAATTACAGCTAATAAACTGTTTGTTATCCAATAAATGATAATTGCTACAGACATACTAAATGAAGTTATAAAAATCATGACTATCATAATATTAAACATCATATTCATTTGCCTAGCTTGGTCTGCATTTCCCATTCCTGCATTCTTATTCATCTTAAATGAAAAATATGTAACTACACCTACTAATACTGGTAACAATAAATAATACCAATAACCTTCACCAAGTGCTGCTAAAGGGGTCATTCCCATATGTAATCCTAAAAATTTTCCTTCAAATAATATTGGTAATCTATAAAGTGCTTCATAAAAAGCAAAGAACAATGGAATTTGTATAAATCCCATTAAACATCCTGATAATGGATTTATTTTATATTCCTTATATACTGCCATCATTTCATTTGATTTCATCATCATTGATTCTTGATCAGTTTTATTAGCATACTTCTTCTCTATTTTGTTTAACTTAGGTTGAGCTTTTTTTATATTCTCACTTGTTTTTAATGATTTAAATGTAACTGGAAATAATACTAATCTTATTAAAATAGTAATAATTATTATTGAAATACCATATTGATTTCCTAATAATTTTCCAATATTAACAATTAACCAAGCAAGTGGCTTTACAAAAACACTTGTCCAAAATGTTTCATATCCTCCTTGTATTACTGAAATAGAAGAACATTTTGGTAATTTATCTATATCAAGTATATTTTTTGTTTTTTTCTGATAATCTTTTTTAGAAATTTCACCTTTTTCATACATTTCTTTGTAATCTAATTTTTTTTGTTCTAATACTTTTTCATAATTCTCTTTTAATTCTTCTGGTTGACACAAAATATTTTCAACTAAAACCTGATTTGTTTTATCTGCTTTTACCACTTTACCCTTCGAATCTTTTAATTGCTTAGTACAACCTGTAAGTAAAAAAGTAACAACAAGTACTAATATTAATATTTTTTTATTTTTTTTCATCTATATTCTCCTTAATTAAATTTAATTTTCTTAAAGCATATAATAAATTTTCTTCTCTTTCTTGATAAGTTTTTTCATTAATGCCTCTACCAACTATTATAATACATTTAAACCCATTTTGATAGTGTTTTTTGTCAATTATACTTTTAAGTTGTCTTTTTACTTTATTTCTATTTACTGCATTACCTATCTTTTTACCGACAGAAAGACCAAATTTATAAATTTCATCATTGTTATATTCAACATATATAATAAAATCTTTATATTTAAAAGGTTTATTACTTTTTATTATTCTTTCAAATTCTCTACTTTCTTTTAATATATTAATTTTTTTCACATAATCATTCCTTTAAAAATAAAACCACTGACGAATCAGTGGAATATTAATGAGATAAAACTTTACGTCCTTTTCTTCTTCTTCTATTTATTATTTTTGTTTTCATACGAGCCATGAAACCTAATTTTTTACTTTTTCTATGATTATTTGGTTGATATGTTCTTTTCATCTTAACACCTCCATACATATATATTTTTTCTGCTTGCTTTATAAATTATATATATTTTTTGTAATTTTGTCAATGTTTTTCTTTTTATTTTATTAATATGATAAAAACAACCTTTATAAAAATATTTCTCGGGAAATATTTTATATTTTTAGTTATACACATTTTTGTTTATAATTCAAATGTTGATAATTTTTATGCACAAAATAATACACTTATCAACATTAAGATTAAAATGTTAACATGTTTTTGTATATAAAGTTATGCACATTTTTGTTTATAACTATATTTTGATGTTTAATTCAAACAAAAAAATTGTCTAAAATTGTTGTTCATAATTTAAATATTGAATTTTAAACAAATATGTTTTTTGATTTTTAGTGTTCATAACTCTTTTTTTGTTTAATTATTTATATTTATGCACATTTTTATTGTTTTTAGTAAAAAAATATTGTAAAATATAGGTGTATAAATTTAAAGGAGGTATTAATATGGATTTAAATAGCATATGGAATTCATTTTTAGATAAAATTAAAAATCAAATTTCTGATATATCATATGACACATGGTTTTCAGAGACTAAATTAATAAACTTAAATAATTCGACAGCAACCGTATTAGTGCCTTATCATATACATAAAAAAAATCTAAGCGAAAATTATGCTGATATAATAGAAGAAACTTTTACTGAAATTACAGGTAGTAACTTTAAATTTAATTACGTAATTGAAGAAGAAGTAGATAACAATTTATCATTAAATAATGATGTAATAGGGGTTCCTAATAATGAAATTTATGAATCAAACTTAGATCCTAAATATACATTTGAAAATTTTATGATAGGACCTAGTAATAAATTTGCAGCTACAAGTGCTTTGGCAGTAGCAGAGCAACCTGGTAAAATGTATAATCCTTTATTTATATACGGATCTAGTGGACTTGGTAAAACCCATCTTATGCACTCAATAGGTAACTATATTTTAAAAAATAGTAATAAAAAAGTTTTATATATAACTTGTGATAACTTTGTATCAGATTTTGTTGATATATGTAGAAAGAATGCCAATAGCAATAATATGGATGCTATTAAACAGTTTAAAAATAAATATAGAGATATTGATGTATTAATAATAGATGATATACATAATTTAGTGGGTGCGACAAGTGCTCAACAAGAGTTTTTCAATACATTTAATGAATTATATAATAATGAAAAACAAATTATTATATCTTCAGATAGATCACCAGATGATATAAAAAAATTAGAAGAGCGTTTAAAAACAAGATTTAATTGGGGACTGCAAGTAAATATATTACCTCCTGATTTTAAACTTAGAATGTCTATTTTAAATAAAAAAATAGAAAATAATGAATTAACTGAAGTTGTTCCAGAAGAAGTTAAAGAATATATTGCAGGTAATTGTGTAGGAGATGTAAGAAAACTTGAAGGTGCTTTAAATCGTGTATTTGCATACGCAACAATGATGAATGGATCACCAATCACTTTAGAACTCACTATAGAAGCTCTTAAAGATTATTTCGTAAAAACTTTTGTGTCTAAAAATAAGATGGATCAAGTAATTCAAATAATATGTGATCATTATAACTTAACACAAGAAGAATTATTAAGTAAAAAGAGAAGTAATGAAATAGCTATTCCTAGACAAGTAGCTATGTATATATGTAGAATATATTTGGATGAGAATTTAACTAAAATAGGCATTCAATTTGGTGGAAAAAACCATACAACAGTTATGCACGCTGTAGATAAAATAAAAAAAGAGATTTTAAAAGATGATATTTTAAATAATGAAATACAAAAAATGATTAATGAAATTAGATAAATGTCAATAATTAAAATTTGTAAACTTTTTATGCACATTATATAAAGTATTGTAAATAAAGAATAAAATAGGGTTTTGCACATTATGCACACTAATAAGAATAATAATATTAATGAAAGAAGGAATAGTATGAAATTTAAAATCAAACAAAGAGTTTTATTAGAACATTTAAATTATGTAATAAGAGGTATATCTAATAAAAATTTAATACCTATATTAAATTGTGTAAAACTAGAATTGACAGATGAAGGTTTATATTTATTAAGCACAGATAATGAACTTGCAATAAAATCTTTTATACCTAATAAAGATATAGATCAAGTAGAAACAAAAGGAGAATTATTAATATCAGGAAGATTTTTATATGATATAGTAAAAAAATTAACAAATGAAGTTATTAATATAGAAGAAATAATTGATTCTCAAGTAATGATAACTACAGAAACATCTTCTTTTAAATTAAATTGTAATAATGTAAATGAATTTCCAAATTTAGATTTAGAATTTACAAATAAACCAGTTTTAATAGAGCAAGGAGTTTTTAAAACTGCGATAAATCAAACTTTATTTGCTTCATCATTACAAGAAAGTAGACCTATTCTAACAGGAATTAATTTTAAACTTTATGATGATATAATGGAAGTTACTGCTACAGATTCATATAGATTAGCTAAAAAAAGAATAAGATTAGATAGTCCAGTACTTGAAAATGTAGATATTATTATACCTAATAGAAATTTAAGTGAAATAATAAAAATGATTTCTGATGATAATAAAAATATTGAATTACATATTTTTACAAATAAAGTAATATTTAAAATAGATAATTTAATAGTTATGACTAGATTATTAAATGGAAATTATCCAGATACAAATAAATTAATTCCTGATAATTTTGATCTAAAGATAAAAGTAAATTTAAATAATTTCTTCAACGCAATAGATAGAGCATCATTACTAACAAATAATGAAGAGAAAAACATTATAAAACTAGAAACAAAAGGAGATATTATGATAATTTCATCTAATATTCCTGAAATTGGTAATGTAGAAGAAAAAATAATGATTAGTAAAAATGTGGATAAAGATATAAAAATATCATTTAGTTCAAAATATATGATGGATGCTATTAAAACATTTGAAAGTGAAGAAATAGAATTATCATTTAATGGAGAAATAAAACCAATAATTATAAACTATGTGGATAACAATGATTTAACTCAATTAATATTACCAATAAGAACATATTAAAATAAGAAATATGTGTATAACTAAAAAAATAAAAAAAAAAAGTGTAGAAATGCACTTTTTTTCGTGGAAAAATATAAAATTTTAAAAAATATGCACATATTTTTACAAAAATTAAATATTATCGACATAATTCTATTTTTTTCGACAAATTCAAGGTGTATAAGAGACATCAAGAAAGGGGGGAAGTATATGGAATATGAGATAAATTCATCAACATTAGCTATTGTTCCTATAGATGATGAAAGATCCAGGGTTTATGAAGAAGAAGTTGAATATATTATAAATAAATCTTCGAATGCAATAATTAAAGAAAATTGCGAATTCTATGGAAGTTCTTATCAAGGACGATGTATTGGTACAAAAGCTTTAACTGGTATTAAAAGTAAATATCCAATTATAATAGAAGAAAGCAGAAATATTATATTTTTTCCAACAAGTTCTTCTAGAACTCAACAGAGTAATTGGATAGCGCTCAATAAAATAAAAAATATAGATAAAAAAGATTATGAATGCACAATAAATTTCAAAAATAATAAAGCTTTAAACCTTAAAATTTCTTTTTATCTATTAGAAAATCAGTTAGTAAGAGCAACTATGCTAAAGTCCAAATTATATGAAAGAAAATTAGAAGAAAAAAGCTAATTTTCTTTTTTTATTGGCTGTTTTGTGGTATAATTATAAGTGTGTATAGGAGTATTAATTTCTAGTAATTATCAAAAATAGGGGGTTTAAATATGAAAGTTGACTTTTATGTATTTAAAAAAACTAAAATTGCATAATTTTCGCAATTATGATAATATTCAATTAAATTTATATAAAGGAATAAACATAATTTATGGAAATAATGCTCAAGGTAAGACTAATTTACTTGAAAGTATATACGTATTAGGATTTACAAAATCACACAGAAATTTTATAGATAATAGTTTAATAAAACAAAATCAAGAATATTTAACAATAGAAGGTATTTATAAAGATAAATTTGAAAATAAATTAAATATTTATATAGATAACAAAAATAAAGTCTTGAAATATAATGGAGAAGTTATAAAAAAAGTTAGTGATTATCTTTCACTTTTAAATATAATAATATTTACTCCAGATGATTTAGAAATTATTAAAGGTTCTCCTATAAATAGAAGAAAATATCTTAATTTAGAACTATCACAGTTATATAGTAATTATTATGTTTTAATAAACGAGTATAATAAAATATTAAAAGTTAGAAATGAATATTTAAAGAAAATATATAAAAAAGAATCTATAGATAAAAATTATCTAAATATTTTAACAAATTATTTAATAGATAAATCTATAATGATTTATAAAATGCGTAAAAAATATATAAATAGAATTAATGAATATGTTGAAAAAATTTATAAAGATATAACAAATTTATCAAATTTTTCAATTAAGTATGTACCAAACATAGAAATCAATATAAATGATAAAAATTTAAAAGAAATCTTGGTAAAAGAATATGAAAATAAATTAAATTATGATATTAAATTGTGTAGTACAAGCATAGGGCCTCATAAAGACGATATAGAATTTTATTTAGATGATAAAAATTTAAAATATTATGGTTCACAAGGTCAGCAAAGGTTAGCAATTTTATCTTTTAAATTGGCTGAAATAGAAATATTTAAAAAATACAAAGAGACAACTCCAATTTTATTGTTAGATGATATATTTAGTGAGTTAGATGATAAAAAGAAGAATAATTTGTTAAAATATATAAGTAAGAATATTCAAACAATAATTACAACTACAGATTTGAATAATTTAGATAATAAATTAATTAAAAAATCTAAGTTATTTAATATAAATGATGGCAGCATTGTAAAAATTAAAGAGGTGAAGTTAGATGAATGAGAAAGTAAACAATCATTATGATGCATCAGATATTCAAGTTTTAGAGGGACTTGAAGCAGTAAGAAAAAGACCAGGTATGTATATAGGTACAACAGATGTAAAAGGATTACATCATCTAGTATGGGAAATAGTAGATAACTCTATAGATGAATCTTTGGCAGGTTATTGCAAAAACATAGAAGTCGTTATAAATAAAGATAATTCTATAACTGTTAAAGATGACGGACGTGGTATTCCAGTAGATATACATCCAAAAACTAAAAAATCTACAGTTGAAACTGTATATACAGTACTTCATGCTGGAGGAAAATTTGGCGGTGGCGGATATAAAGTATCTGGTGGGTTGCACGGAGTAGGTGCTAGTGTAGTAAATGCCTTAAGTAAATGGGTAGAGGTAAAAGTATATAAAAATGGTAAAATTTACTTTATTCGTTTTGAAAATGGTGGTCATACAGTAGAACCTTTAAAAGTAATAGGTGATTGTGATGTTAATAGAACAGGTACAGTTGTTACATTTAAACCAGATCCTGAAATATTTGATACAGATATATATGATTACAAAACATTAATGGTAAGAATAAGGGAGTTAGCATTCTTAAATAGGGGACTTAGACTTACATTAAGAGATGATAGGGATTCTGAAGATACAACTGGAGAAACATTTATATACGAAGGCGGAATTTCAGAATATGTTAAGTTTATAAATCAAGGTAAAACACCTATACATGATGATATAATACATCTTCAAGGAGAAGAAGATGGAGTATTTTTTGAAGTTGCTATGCAATATAATACAGGATATAATGACAATATATATTCTTTCGTAAATAATATAAATACTCATGATGGTGGTACACATGAAGAAGGTGTAAAAAGAGCCCTTACTCGTGTTATAAATAATTATGCTAGAAAAAATAATATTTTAAAAGAAAAAGATGAATCTTTAACAGGTGATGATGTAAAAGAAGGATTAACAATGATTATCTCTTGTAAGCATCCAAATCCACAATTTGAAGGGCAAACTAAGGGAAGATTAGGTAACTCTGAAGTAAGAAAATTAGCCGACAACGTATTTAGCGAGGGTTTTGAAAAATTTTTATTAGAAAACCCAAATGAAGCACGTTTAATAATTGAAAAATGTATGTTAGCATGTCGTGCAAGAAATGCAGCAAAAAAAGCACGTGAAATAACAAGAAAAAGCGAAATGCAAACAACAAATTTCTTTGGTAAATTATCTGATTGTAAAAGTAAAGATCCAAAAATTTCAGAAATATTTATAGTCGAGGGAGATTCAGCAGGAGGAAGTGCAAAAAAAGGTAGAGATTCTATGACACAAGCAATATTACCATTAAGAGGTAAGATTTTAAATGTAGAAAAGAATCGTCTTGATAGAGCACTTGGTAATGAAGAAATAAGAACAATAATAACAGCTTTTGGTACTGGAATAGGTGAAGAATTTAATCTTGATAAATTAAGATATGATAAAATTATAATAATGACCGATGCCGATGTTGATGGAGCTCATATACGTGTATTATTATTAACACTATTCTATCGTTTCTTTAAACCAATAGTAGAGGCTGGGCATGTTTATGCAGCGCAACCACCTTTATTTAGAATAATGCATGGTAAAACTAGAAAATATGTTTTAGATGAAAAAGAAAAGAATGAATATTTAAATTCATTACCAGAAAATGTAAGAAATCGCGCAGAAATTACTCGTATGAAGGGTCTTGGAGAAATGGATCCAGAGGAATTAAATGAGACTACAATGGATATAGAAAAACGTACATTAAGAAAAATAACTGTTAATGATTGTATGTCAGCAGATCAAGTATTTTCAAAATTAATGGGTGATGAAGTAGAACCAAGAAGAAAATTTATAGAAGAGAACGCAAAATACGTTCAAAACTTGGATATATAGGAGGTTTTTATGGAAGAAGAAAATAAAACAAACAACGAAAATTTAGAAAATTCTTCTTTTGGTAGTGAGTTTCATGAAAGAGACAAATTATCTGAAAATAATATAGTTAAAGAAGTAGAAGATTCATTCTTAGATTATTCAATGAGTGTTATTACATCACGTGCACTTCCAGATTTACGTGATGGTTTAAAACCAGTTCATAGACGTATTTTATGGTCAATGTATGAAGAAGGTAATACACCAGATAAGCCACATAAAAAGAGTGCCACAACAGTAGGTTATGTTATGGGACATTATCATCCACATGGCGATTCTAGTATATATGAAGCCATGGTTCGTTTAGCACAAGATTTTAATGAACGTTATATGCTTGTAGATGGACATGGAAATTTTGGTAATATCGAAGGAGATGGAGCAGCTGCTTACCGTTATACCGAGGCACGTCTTGCTAAAATTTCACTTGAATTATTAAGAGATATTAATAAAAATACAGTAGATATGGATCCAAACTATACTGAAACTGAAGAAGAACCACGTGTTTTACCTAGTAGATTTCCTAATATTTTAGTTAATGGTTCAATGGGAATAGCAGTTGGTATGGCTACAAATATTCCACCACATAACCTTGGTGAGGTTATTGATGGTTGTGTAGCATTTATAGAGAATCCAGAAATAGATACTTTAGGCCTTATGGAATATATAAAGGGACCAGATTTTCCAACAGGAGGTATAATTCTTGGAAATTCAGGTATTAGAAAAGCATATGAAACAGGTAGAGGAACAATAACTATAAGAAGTAAGGCAGAAATAGAAGAAAAAAATGGTCATAGTTCAATAATAATAACTGAAGTACCTTATGGTGTAAATACTATGGACTTAAAAACAAAAGTTGCTGAACTTGTTCATAATAAAACATTAGATGGAATAGCAGATTATCATACAGATTTAAAAAATGGTGTAAAAATAACAATTACATTAAAAAGAGATGCAAATCCACAAGTAGTTTTAAATAATTTATACAAACATACTGCATTTCAAAATACTTTTGGTATAATTTTCTTAATGTTAGATCAAGGAACACCAAGAACTTTAGGTTTAAAAGATATAATTTCTAAATACATTGATTATCAAAAAGAAGTAATAATAAGAAGAACAAAATTTGACTTAAATAAATCAGAAGCTAGAGTTCACATACTAGAAGGATTTAAAATAGCACTTGATAACATAGATGAAGTTATAAAAATAATAAAAGAATCAGAAACTGATCAAGATGCAAGAATTTCATTAATGAATAGATTTGGATTAACAGAAATTCAATCAGATAGTATATTAGAATTAAAATTAAGAAGATTAACAGGATTAGAAAGATCTAAAATAGAAGAAGAATTAAATAATTTATTGAAATTAATAGAAGAATTAAGATCTATTTTAGCTAGTGAACAAAAGGTTTTAGGGATAATAAAAGAGGAATTATTAGATATTAAAAAGAGATTTGCTGATGATAGAAGAACTGCAATAGATATGACTGCAATTGATTATATTGATGATGAATCATTAATTCCAGTTGAAGATTTAGTTATAACATTGACTAATAAAGGTTATATTAAGAGGGTTACAAGCGATACTTATAAATCTCAGAACAGAGGTGGAGTAGGTATAAAAGGAATGACTACTAATGAAGAGGATTTTGTAGAAAATATAATTTCTATGACAACACATGATCATTTAATGTTCTTTACAAATAAAGGTAAAGTATATAGAATGAAAGGTTATGAAGTTCCATTGTTTAGTAGACAATCTAAGGGATTACCAATAATTAATTTATTACCATTAGAAAAAGAAGAGAAAGTAAATGCTATGCTAAAAGTAACACCAGATGATGAAAAAGGATTTATTGTACTTTGTACACAAAATGGAATAATTAAGAAAACTGCTCTTAGTGAATTTGAAAATATAAGAGCAAATGGTAAAATAGCAATTACTTTAAAAGAAAATGATGAATTAATATCTGCAAAATTAACCAACGGGAACTCTGAAATTTTAATTGCTTCTTCAAACGGAAGAATGATTAGATTTAATGAGAATGAAATAAGAGTAATGGGTAGAACTGCAGCAGGTGTAAAAGGTATTGAAATAGATGATTCTATTGCAGTAGGAATGGAAGTTTCAACAAAGAATGATGAAGTTTTAGTAGTTACAGAAAACGGATATGGTAAAAAGACAACAATAGATCAATATAGAATGACTCACCGTGGAAGTAAAGGAGTAAAAGGATTAAATATTACTGAAAAGAATGGAAATATAGTTTCATTTAAAATAGTAGATGGTTCTGAAGATTTAATGGTTATAACTAATAGTGGAATAGTAATTAGATTACCGTTATCTCAAGTTTCTTCAACTGGTAGAGTTGCACAAGGTGTTAAATTAATCAATTTAAAAGACAATCAAAAGGTTAGCACAATAGCTGTAATTGAGCATGAAGACGTAGAAGAAGCTACTGAAACGGCTGAAAACGAATAATTTATTAAAGTAAATGACATGTTTCACGTGAAACATGTCATTTTTTTAAGATTAAATAATTAATTTCAATGTTTCACGTGAAACATTGAACAAATTGTGTCTAACAGCAACAATATTTATTATATGTTTCACGTGGAACATAGTAGAAAACACATGTTAATATTCATGAACTACATTAAGCACAAAAATGTTGCAAATATATTAAAAATATAATATATTATTATTGCACAACATTTATATTTGAACCAGGTCAGGGAAGGAATTCAGCAGCCTTAAAAGTCACTAAATGTGTGTGCTTTTTTTATAAAAATATTTAATTTAATAAGCAAAACATGTTCCGCGTGAAACATGTAATAAAAGCAAAAAAAATATATGTTTCACGTGAAACATAGGAGGAAACATGCACGATTATTATATGAAAGAAGCAATTCAACAAGCAAATAAAGCCTTAAATAAAAATGAAGTACCTGTGGGTGCTGTAATAGTTAGAAATAATAAAATTATTGCAAAAGCTTTTAATAAAAAAGAAAAAACACATGATTGTACGCAACATGCAGAAATGTTAGTAATCCAACAAGCAAGTAAAAAAATAAAAAATTGGAGATTAGATGATTGTACAATTTATGTAACAATGGAACCATGCATGATGTGTTGTGGCGCAATTCAGCAAGCAAGAATTAAAACAATAGTGTATGGTATAAAAAATGAAAACTTTGGCTATACAAAAGAAATAAAAAATATCGAAATAGTGCCCAATATATGTGAAAAAGAGTGCAAAGAATTAATTCAAAACTTTTTTTTAAACTTAAGGTAACACTTTTTTTTTACTACTTAAAAGTGTATAATATAAATAGATTGAAGGTGATTTATGTACCAAGCATTATATAGAAAATATAGGCCTAAAACGTTTGAAGATGTAGTAGGACAAAAAGTTATAATTAAAACACTTACTAATAGTATTTTAAATGAAAAAATTAATCATGCTTATTTATTTACTGGCCCAAGAGGAACAGGAAAAACAAGTATATCTAAAATTTTAGCTAAAATAGTCAATTGTGAATGTTTGAATGGTATTACACCTTGTGACAAATGTGTAAGTTGTACACAAACAAACAATAAACAAAATACTGATATAATAGAAATAGATGCTGCATCAAATAATGGTGTTGATGAAATAAGAGAATTGAGAGATAAAGTTAGCTTAGTTCCTTCATATGGGAAATACAAGGTTTATATAATAGATGAAGTTCATATGTTAACAACTGCAGCTTTTAATGCTTTACTAAAAACATTAGAAGAGCCCCCTAAACATATTATATTTATTTTAGCAACCACAGAGCCTCATAAAATACCATTAACTATACTTTCACGTTGCCAAAGATTTGATTTTAAGAAAATAAGTGTTGATGATATAACTGAAAGATTAAATCAAGTGTGTGAAAAAGAAAATATAAACATAGAACAAGATGCAATAAAATTAATTGCTCAGTTATCGGATGGTGGTATGAGAGATTCATTAAGTTTATTAGATCAATTAACTGCTTATACACTAGATAAAATAACTATAAATGACGTTCATGATGTTTATGGAACAATAACAAATACAGAAATATCAAATTTAATTACAAAAATTTGTAAAAATGAAATAAAAGATGTTTTTGATATAATAGATAAATATGATAATTCTGGAAAAAATTTATCAAAAATTATCGAAAATATAATTATTTTTCTAAAAAATGTACTGATTTTTGAAAATTGTTCCGATTTTTTTACTGAAAATGAAAAAAAATTATATTTAGATGTTGCAAATTTAATTTCAGAAAATAAATTATACCAAATAATAGATATTTTCTTAGATACAGTAAAATCAACAAAAAATGCTTCTAATATTAGATTATCACTTGAACTTGCTATTATAAAAATAATAGAGTTAGATAAGAATAATCAAGAAGAAATTAAGGTAGAGCCTCAAATAGAAGTTATAGAACAAAGAAAAAAAATAGAATCAAAACCTATCCACAATGAATTAAAAATAACAGATGAAATAAAAAGTAAACTAAATGAATTAAAAAAAATTCGAATAAATAATACTTTGGCCTTTTTTGAAAAAAAAGAGTTGATAGATTTTAAAAATCAAATTGATAAAATTCAAAATTTATTAATGAATCCAGACTGTAGTTCAACCGTTTCACTAATTTTAGATGGTGATATAAGAGCAAAAGGGAAAGAAAATATAATATTTGTATATAAGCTAGAAAATTTAGAAGAATGTTTTAATGCTTCTTTATTAAAAATCGAAAAAATATTAAACGATACATTTAATGAAACATTAAAACCAATAGCAGTATCTAGTTTGGAATGGGAAAAAATTAAGTTAGAATATAACAATAGTAAAAAAGATAAAAGTAAAGAATATAAACCAATAGAAGAAAAATTAAGCATCAACGATATATTTAACAAAGAAGATACCATACAAACTCAAGAAACAAATGATATAGAAGAAATTTTTGATGATTTAATAGAATATAATTAGAAAGAGGGAAAAAATATGAATATGCAAGCTATGTTAAAACAAGCACAAAAATTACAAAAAGATATGATGAATACACAAGAGGAGATAAATAAAAAAGAATTTACTGGTAAATCTTCTATAGTTACAGTAAAATTTAATGGTAAAAAAGAATTACTAAATGTTACAATTAATGCGGATGAAATAGAAAAAGATGATATAGAATTATTACAGGATATGTTTATGGTAGCAGTAAATGATGCTATGAAACAAATAGATAAAGAAATAGAAAGTAAAATGGGCGCATATACAAATGGTATGCCAGGATTATTCTAATGAAATATCCAACGACTATATTAAATTTAATTGAATGTTTTAAACATTTACCTGGTATAGGGGAAAAAACTGCAGAACGATTAGCACTTTCATTATTAGATTATGATGAAAGTTTAATCGAATTATTTTCTGCTTCTATAAGTGACGTAAAAACAAAAATTAAAAGATGTACTAAATGTAATAATTTAAGTGAAGAAAACTTATGTGAGATATGCAAAGATAATACTAGAGACAAGAGTGTATTATGTGTAGTAGAAGAGCCTAAAAATGTTATTTTGTTTGAAAAACTTGGAACATACAATGGATATTATCATGTTCTAGATGGCCTTATTTCTCCTATAGATGGTGTTAATCCAGAAGATATAAATATAGAAACTCTTATAGATCGTGTAAAAAAAGAAAATATAAAAGAAATAATTTTGGCACTCAAACCAAGTATAGAAGGAGAAACAACTTCACTATACATTTCAAAATTGTTGGAGGATACACCTGTTAGAATAACTAAAATTGCTCATGGAGTTCCACTAGGTGCAGATATAGATTATGTTGATTCGCTAACATTGGAATTAGCACTTGAAAACAGAATGGATATAACAAATAAAAATTCATAATTATAGTTTTTTATCATAAATTATTTTAGGTGAATAATATGATAAAAAAAGTACTAAATGTAATAAAAAAAATAATTATAAGTTCTTTTTTACTTTATGGATATAATTTAATAGTGCAACCGCTTGGTTTAATAATACCTATTAATATAATTACTATAGGTGCAGTATCACTTTTCGGTGTGCCTGCACTTTTGTCTTTAATATTTATGTTAATTTTTGTTTATTAGGAGGATAAGTATGATGTTAGATGATTACAAGTTAGAACAACCAATAGTTTATAAAACTTTAATGAACTCAATAAAAAATAATAAATGTTCACATGCTTTTATAATAGAAAAAAATGGTTATCCATATGCATTTGATTTTGCTTTAGCATTTGCTAAGTGTTTATTATGTCCTAAATCATACAGTAATTCAAAAAAATGTGGATCTTGTAATCAATGTTTGACTATAGATAAAAATGAATTTATTGAATTAAAAGTAATAGAGCCTGAAGGTCAATGGATAAAGAAATCTCAATTAGAGGAGTTACAAGAATTATTTTCTAAAAAATCTGTTTTGGGAAATAAAAAAGTTTATATAATAAATGGTGCGGACAAGCTTAATGTTTCATCTTCTAATTCTCTATTAAAGTTCATAGAGGAACCAGAGGATGGAATAATTGCTATTTTAATAACAGAAAATATTTATCAATTATTACCAACAATAGTTTCAAGATGTCAAATTTTATCATTAAATAAAAATTTCAATATAAAAGATCCTACCACTTTAAAGTTAATATCAAGATATATTTGTGATAATGAAAATGACATTAATAATTTTATTGAAGATACATCTAATTTGTTAAAAATTGATAGTGTAATAGAATTTATAAAATATTATGAAAAAAATAAGTATAACTCAATAATTTATATGAATAAGTATTGGCATGATATTTTTAAAGAGAAAGATGAAATATATAATGCATTTACTGTTTTATTATTATTTTATAAAGATGTTTTAAATAAAAAAATAAATAGAGGCCTTGAAATCTTTATTGATTATGTAAATGATGTAGAATTTGTAGAACAAAATAATGATTTAAATACAATAATACATAAAATTAATGTTATAATGGATTTGAGAGAGAACATTAAATTTAATGCAAATACAAATTTGCTTATGGATAAATTAATTATAGAGCTAGAAGGATTGATTTAAATATGGTAGAGATAGTTGGTGTAACTTTTAAAAAAGGAGGAAAAATTTATTACTTTGCTCCGAATGGTTTAAATTTAAAAAAAGGTATAAATGTAATTGTTAAAACTGAAAGAGGATTACAGTTTGCTACAGTAGAATTAGAAAATTTTAATATTGATTCTAGTAAATTAACTTCATCATTAAATGAAGTTGTTCGTGTTTGTTCAAAAAAAGATTATAATAGACATATAGAAAATACAAAAAAATCTAAAGAAGCATTAAAAAAATGTAAGGAATTAGTTGAAAAATATAGTTTAAATATGATGATTTTAGATGCTAATTATACATTTGATAGAGGACAATTACTTTTTACTTTTTTAGCGGATAATAGAGTAGATTTTAGAAAATTAGCTAAGGATTTAGCAACCATTTATAAAACAAGAATAGAGTTAAGACAGCTCGGTGTTAGAGATAAAGCAAAAGAAGTAGGTGGATATGGATCTTGTGGCAGACCTTTGTGCTGCTCAAAATTCTTATGTGATTTTGATTCTGTTTCTATAAATATGGCTAAAAATCAAAATATTGCCCTTAATCCTAATAAAATAAATGGCTGTTGTGGTAGACTTCTTTGCTGTTTAAAGTACGAAGATGAATGCTACAAAGAATATAGTAAAAATATGCCAAAAATAGGAAAAACAGTAGAAACAAAAGAAGGTTCAGGAAAAGTAATAAGTGTAGATATATTAAAACAAAAGTATAGAGTTAATGTAAAGGATAAAGGAATAGTAGAAGTTGATTTAAATGAAGGTAGTTAATTATTTACTTGGCTATAAAGATTTAAAGATAGTGCAAGATAACGATATGTTTAATTTTTCTTTAGATTCTGTATTGTTACCTAATTTTGTTACACTTAATAAAAACATAAAACATATACTTGATATCGGATGTGGTAATGCACCAATTCCTTTAATATTATCAACAAAAACTAATGCTTCTATTGTAGGTGTAGAAATACAAAAAGAAGTCTATGAAATGGCATGTGAATCAATAAAAATAAATAGTAAACAAAATCAAATAAAAATAATAAATGACGATATAAATAATTTTTATAAAATAGAAGAAACTGATAAATATGATGTTATAACATGTAATCCACCATTTTTTAAATATATAGAATCATCTAATGTAAATAAAAGTGATTATAAAACTATAGCGCGCCATGAAATAAAATTAAATCTTAGCCAATTGTTTACTATATCTAAAAAGTTATTGAAAAATAATGGCGTTATTGCACTTGTTCATAGGCCAGAAAGATTTGTAGAAATAATAGAAGAAATGAAAAAAAATAATATAGAACCTAAAAAAGTACAGTTTGTGTATCCTAAAAAGAATGCAGAAGCTAATATAATGCTGATAGAGGGAAGTAAAAATGGTAAACCAGGTTTAAAAATATTACCTCCAATTTATTCTCATGAAGATAATGGAGAATATACTAAAGAAATCCAAAGATATTTTGAATAGGAGTGATTTTATGTCTCAAAAAAGTTATGATGGTAGTCCAACTTTATATTTAATTCCAACTCCAATTGGAAATATGGAAGATATTACTATAAGGGCTTTAAATATTTTAAAGGAAGTAGAAGTAGTTTTTTGTGAAGATACAAGAGTAACTGGTCAGTTGCTAAAATATTATGATATAAATAAAAAGCTAATATCTAGCCATAATTTTAATGAATCAAAAAACACAAATAAATTATTAGAGTATTTAAATAGTGGTTTTAATGTAGGACTTGTAAGTGATAGAGGTACACCAATCATAAGTGATCCTGGATATGAACTTGCTAAATGCGCTATAGACAACGGATTTAATGTGGTAAGTTTACCAGGTGCTACAGCACTCATTCCAGCTCTTACATCTTCAGGGATAAGTCCTATGCCATTTTATTATTATGGTTTTTTAAATAATAAAGATAGTTCTAGAAAGAAAGAATTAGAAAATTTAAAAAATATAGATGCGACAATAATAATTTATGAAGCCCCCCACCGTATTAAAAAGACATTGATAGATTTGGAAAATATTTTGGGAAATAATAGAAAAATCAGTATTTCTCGGGAAATAACAAAAAAGTATGAAGAAATTTATAGAGGAACAGTAGAAGAATTAATAAAACAGAATAATGAATATAAGGGCGAACTTGTTCTTGTAATAGAAGGAAACAAAAAAATAGTAGAATATAAAAATTTAACAATAAAAGAACACGTTAATCTTTATTTAGATGAAGGTAATAGTGTAATGGATGCTATTAAGATAGTTTCAAAAGAACGAGGCATAAAAAAAAGTGAAGTTTATGATGAATATCACAATATAGAAAAGAAGTGAGAAAATGAAACTTATAGTAGGTTTAGGAAATCCAGGTTTAGAATATAATAATACTAGACATAATGTTGGATTCATGTGTATAGATGAAATAGCTAAACATTTTAACGTTACATTTGATTCAAATAAATTTAAAGGAAATTATACACAGTTTACATATAATAATGATAAAATAATTTTATTAAAGCCTCTTAAATATATGAATTTATCTGGTGAAGTAATACGAGATTTTGTTAACTTTTACAAAATAAATATAGAAGATATTCTTATAATTTGCGATGATCTTGATACTTCGGTTGGTACATATAGATTAAGATACAAAGGCTCAAGTGGAGGGCATAACGGTCTTAAAAATATAGAGCAAAATTTATCTACTAATGAATATAAAAGAATAAAAGTTGGAATTTCAAATAATAAATTAATTGATACAAAAGATTATGTATTAGGTAAATTTACAGGTGATGAACTAAAACTAATAAATCCAATAATAAATAAAATGCCTGATATAATTGAAGATTATTTAAAACTTCCATTTGATAATTTAATGAATAAATATAATTAATGATACCGCACGAGTATCATTTTGTTCGTGAAAGGAGGATACAATGAACTTTATAAATAACATATTAACTTCTTTAGATGGTAGCGCTATAAGTGGATTAACACCTGAATTAAAGGGTTTATTTTTGTTTAAAAAATTTCAAAAAGAGAATAAATCTATAATATGTATTACATCGTCATTATATGAAGCTAATAAATTATACCAAATTTTAAATAATTATACATCTAATGTATCATTTTTTCCGATGGATGACTTTTTAACAAGTGAAGCGCTTGCTATAAGTCCAGAATTTAAATTATCAAGACTTGATACATTAAATAAAATTCTAGAATCAAAACAAATAGTAATAACAAATTTGATGGGATTTTTAAGATTTTTACCAAACCCTAAAACATACAAGAATTCGTTTCTTACAATAGATATAAATAAAGAATATAAATTAGATAAGTTAGTTGAAAATTTATATAAAATAGGATACAAAAGAGAATCAATAGTAACAAAAACTGGAGAAATTGCTGTTAGGGGATTTATAATAGATATATTTCCTATAAATAGTAATAATCCTATAAGACTAGAGTTTTGGGGAGATCAAATAGATAGAATTAGTGAATTTGATATAGATTCTCAAATATCTAAAAATAGATTAACTGAAGTTGTAATAAAACCTGTGTCTGAATTCATTGTAGATAGTGTAATAAGTGAAGATACAAAGTATAGAGAAATCGTTAATTATATATCACCAAGCTCAATATTAGATTACTTTGATAATCCTATAATTTTTTATGACGATAAAGAATCTATTAAAACAAATTATAAATTATTATATGATGAAATTACTGATTATATAGAAACTAATGATTTAGCTAAAAATACAAAGTTTATGTTTGAATTAAAAGATTCGTATCCATTTGAAGAAATAAATTTTGTATCTTTTGATAATACTCAAAATTATAATAAGATAGTTAAATATAATTCTTATGAGTTAGAAAACTTTACTGGCGGTATTGAATCGATAAAGAAAACATTAGAAAAATATATAAAGGATAACAAAACCGTAATTATATGTTTAAGTGATAAATATAAAGTACAAAAAATTGAAGAAGAATTAAATAGTAAAAACGTAGTCATTACAAATATAAATGATATAATAGACAATAAAATAAATTTGATAGTAAAAAAAATAAACAGTGGTTATATAATAGATAAATATATAGTAATTTCTGAAAAAGAACTGTTTAATAAAAAAGAACTCTCTACTTCTTACAAATCAAACTTTAAAATTGGTTCAAAAATCAGAGATATTAACAAACTTAATGTAGGAGATTATGTAGTACATGCAATGCATGGTATAGGTATTTATACAGGAATTAAAACGTTAACAAAAAATGGTCTAAAAAAGGATTATTTAACTATTGAATATAAAGATAAAGATAAATTATATATTCCTGTTGAAAAACTTGAATTTATAAATAAATATTCATCAAATGAAGGAGTAAAACCAAAACTAAGTAAATTAGGTGGCACTGAATGGAAGAAGACAAAACTTCATATTCAAAAAAAGATAGAGAGTATTGCTCTTGATTTATTAAAATTATATTCAGAAAGAGAAACAGCTATTGGTTATGCATTTGATAAAGATACAAGTGAACAATTAGAATTCGAAAAAGAATTTCCTTATGTAGAAACCAAAGATCAATTAAAAGTTACTGAAGAAATAAAAAAAGATATGGAAAGAAATATTCCTATGGATAGACTTTTATGTGGTGACGTAGGATATGGTAAAACAGAGGTAGCATTTAGGGCAATTTTTAAAGCAGTTATGTCAAATAAACAGGTAATGCTTTTATGTCCAACTACAATACTTTCAAATCAACATTATAAGAATGCGATTGAACGTTTTAAAGAATTTCCTGTTAGAATAGAACTTTTAAATAGATTTGTTCCAAAATCAAAACAAAATCAAATACTTCAAGATTTTACTTTAGGTAAAGTAGACGTATTAATAGGAACTCATAGAATACTAAGTGATGATATAATTCCAAAAAGACTTGGTTTATTGGTAGTTGATGAAGAACAAAGATTTGGAGTAAAACATAAAGAAAAAATCAAATCTTATAAAAATAACATAGATGTTTTAACTTTATCAGCAACTCCAATACCTAGAACACTTCAAATGTCTCTTGCAGGTATTAGAAGTTTATCATTAATAGAAACACCACCAATAGATAGATATCCTATTCAAACTTATGTATTAGAAGAAAATAAAAATGTTATAAAGGATGCTATATATAAAGAGTTAGCGCGCAGTGGTCAAGTTTTTATATTATATAATGATATTCAAAGTATGGAAGCAAAAAAAAGAGAAATAGAAAACTTGGTAAAAGAGGCACGTATAGTAACTGGTCATGGTAAAATGTCTCGAGATGAATTAGAAGATGTTATGTATAAATTTATGAATCATGAATATGATGTTCTTTTATGCACAACCATAATAGAAACAGGTATAGATATACCAAATGTAAATACTTTAATTATAATAGATGCTGATAAATATGGTCTTTCTCAACTATACCAAATAAGAGGCAGAGTAGGTAGATCAAATAAAATAGCATATACTTATCTTATGTATAATAAAGGTAAAATTCTTACAGATATTGCTAAAAAACGTCTTAATGTTATAAAAGAATTTACAGAGTTAGGTAGTGGATTTAGTATAGCAATGAGAGATTTATCAATAAGGGGAGCTGGAGATATTTTAGGACAAGAACAATCAGGCTTTATTGATACAATTGGTGTAGAATTATTCTTAGATATGTTAAATGATGAAGTAAATAAATTGAAATGTAATCCAGTTAAAAAAGAAAACGAAGATGCAAAACCATACATAGAAGTAGAAACAACTATAGATGATAAGTATGCTAAAGAAGAAGAATTAAAAATAGAAATTCATAAAAAAATAAATAAAATAGATTCTATAGAAAACTTAGAAAAAACAAAGCAAGAATTACAAGATAGGTTTGGTAAACTTGATGAAAATGTAATTATCTATATGTATGAAGAGTTATTAGAAAAAAAACTTCAAAGTATAGATGTAAAAAAAGTAAATCAAACAAAGAATTTTATTTCAATTACATTAACACGCGATTTAACTAGTAAATTAGATGGAGAATTACTTTTTATGGATATTTTATCATTATCTAGAAAATTTAGGTTTTCAATGAAAGATAACGAACTTACAATAACTCTTGATACAGTAGGACTTGATAAGCATTTTATATATTATTTAAGCGATATGATAGATATATTAAAAAAAGCAATAAAAAAATAAATTTATTGCTTTTTAATTTTTGTAAACAAGTGTTAAAAATTATAAAAGATAAAAAAATTCTATTGATTTAGACAAAAAAATTTTATATACTAAAGTTAAGAATGGAGGCCATAAATGGAAAAAATAAAATTTGTTCAAATAGGTTGTGGAAAAATGTCTATCTATACTATTAAATATGCTATGGATAATGGCTATGAAATAGTAGGTGCACTAGATATTAATCCTAATATAATAGGGCAAGATGTAGGTAATATATTAGGTTCTGGTAATATTGGTGTAACAATACAAAATATTGAGCAATTAGAAAATTTACTAAATGATGTTAAACCAGATATTGCAATAGTTACAACAATGAGTTTAATGAAAGATGTAAAAGATGTTTTATTAACATGCGCTAAATGTGGGGTAAATGCTATTACTACTTGTGAAGAAGCTTTCTACCCATTTAATTCATCACCAAGTTTTACAAAAGAAATAGATGAATTAGCTCGTAAAAATAATTGTACTATTACTGGTAGTGGATATCAGGATGCTTTTTGGGGTAATTTAATAACTACTCTTGCAGGAGCAACTCATAATATTACTAAAATAAAAGGAAGTTCTTCATATAATGTTGAAGATTATGGTATAGCACTTGCTAAAGCTCATGGAGCAGGTCTTACACTAGAAGAATTTGATAAAACTGTAGCAAGCGTTGATCGTATAAGTGATGAAGAAAGACAAAAATTAATTGATAATGGTGAATATTTACCAAGTTACATGTGGAATACTAATGGATGGCTTTGTGATAAATTAGGATTAACTGTATTATCTCAAACTCAAAAATGTGTACCTCAAACATATGATAAAGATATTAATTCATCAACTCTTAACATGACAGTAAAAAAAGGTATGGCAACTGGAATGAGTGCAGTAGTTACAACAACTACAAAAGAAGGAATAACAATAGAAAGTGAATGCATTGGTAAGGTATATTCTGATACTGACTGTGATAAAAACGAGTGGACAGTTTATGGAGAACCTAATACAACAATAGTTATAACGCGTCCACAAACTGTTGAACTTACTTGTGCTTCTATAGTAAATAGAATTAAAGATGTAATAGAAGCAAAACCAGGTTTTGTTCCTACATCACAAATGGGTGAATTAAAGTATACAAAAATAGCCAAATAATTGGCTGTTTTTTGTTTAATAAAATAATTTTTAATTAGTAAAAAAATAAATAGGCATAAAACCTATTTATTTTATAATAAATTTATCATTATCTACATCTATAATAATATTTTCTCCAAATTTAACTTTGTCTTCAATAATATTGTTAGCTAATAATGATTCAATATTTTTACTTACAAATCTCTTCATTGGTCTTGCACCATATTTTTCATCGAATGAATTATCAATAATATATTTTTTTGCTTCATCTGTTAAAGTAATTGTTATATGCATATTATCAAGTCTTTTTTCAATATTATGAATTATATTATCAAGAATACTATATAATACCTCTTTATTTAATGGATTAAATATAATTATTTCATCAATCCTATTTATAAATTCAGGTTTAAATGTATGTCTTAATTCTTCCATAATAAGTTTTTTAGAATCACTATTGTTTTCTAATATGTATTCACTACCTAAATTTGATGTCATTATTATTATTGTATTTTTAAAGTCGACAGTTCTTCCTTGAGAATCAGTTATTCTACCATCATCTAATATTTGTAGTAATATGTTAAAAACATCTTTATGTGCTTTTTCTATTTCATCAAATAAGACTATACTGTATGGATTTCTTCTTACTGCCTCGGTTAATTGTCCACCTTCATCATAACCAACATATCCAGGAGGCGCTCCTACAAGTCTTGATACTGAGTGTGCTTCCATATATTCGCTCATATCAATTCTTACTATATGTTTTTCATCATCAAATAATTCGCTAGCCAAAGTACGTGCTACTTCTGTTTTACCAACTCCAGTAGGTCCTAAAAATATAAATGAACCTATTGGCCTATTTGGATCTTTTATACCAGCTCTTGCTCTTTTAATAGCTTCAGATACAAGTTCTAGAGCTTCATCTTGACCTTTAACTCTTTTAGCCATATTTTCTTTTAAGTGTAAAAGTTTATCTTTCTCACCACCTACAAGCTTGCTAACAGGTATATTAGTCCATTTAGATACAATAGCAGCTATTGATTCATCATCAACTGTATCACTTAATATTTCGTTTTTATTTTTTTCATTAAGTTCATCTAATTCTTTTCTTAATTTAGGAAGAGTACCATGACGAAGTATTGCAGCTTTCTCATAGTCATAGTTATCTTCGGCTTTTTCAAGTTCAAAAGTTGCTTTCTCTATTTCCTCTTTCTTTTTATTTATTTTAACGTTTATATTTTTTTCATCTTCCCAGTCACTTCTTAATTTAGCTTCTTTAACTTTTAAACTATCTAATTTAGTATTAATTTCATTAATTCTATTTTTAGATAATTCATCTTTTTCTTTTTTTAAAGCTTCTTTTTCTATTTGTAATTGCATAATTTCTCTAGTTAATGTATCAAGTTCAACAGGTACAGATTCCATTTGAACTTTAATAGTAGCACATGCTTCATCAACTAAATCAATTGCTTTATCTGGTAAGAATCTATCTGTTATATATCTATCTGAAAGAGTTGCAGCAGCAATAAGCGCTTTATCTTTAATTGTTACACCATGATATACTTCGAATCTTGATTTTAAACCCCTTAATATTGTTATTGTATCTTGTACAGTAGGTGCTTGAACTAAAACTTTTTGAAATCTACGTTCGAGTGCTCCATCTTTCTCAATATATTTTCTATATTCATTTAAAGTAGTAGCACCTATACATAAAATCTCTCCACGAGCTAACATAGGCTTTAATAAGTTTCCTGCATCCATAGCACCTTCAAGAGCACCAGCTCCTACAATTAAGTGTATTTCATCAATGAAAAGAATAATTTTTCCATCAGAATTTTTAATTTCTTTTAATACAGCTTTAAGTCTTTCCTCAAATTCACCACGATATTTTGCACCAGCAATTAAAGCACCCATATCAAGTTCCCAAATTGTTTTATCTTTTAAACTATTTGGAACATCTCCCTTTACTATACGAAGAGCAAGTCCTTCTACAATTGCAGTTTTACCAACACCGGGCTCACCAATTAATACTGGATTATTTTTCGTTTTTCTTGATAAAATTCTAGTGATATTACGAATTTCTTCATCCCTACCAATAACAGGATCTATTTTTCCGTCCTTGGCAGCAGCAACTATATCACGACCATACTTCTCAAGAACATTTTGTAAGTTTTCTTCATAACCGTTATTATTCATAAAATCATCTCCTTAACTATACATTATACTCAAAAATTAGCACTTGTCAATAGGGAGTGCTAAAAAAATAAAAATATTTTAAAAAGATGTTTAATTACATCTTTTTTCTCATTTTAAGTATCATATCATTTTTTGGAAAATCTTGTAATTTTTCCTTTAATTCTTTTAATAATCTAATTCTTAATGTATCTTCCTTTATACTAGTTGCGCATATTTCATCTAAAACACTATCTAAAGTCGCTTCTTCATATAAGCCAAGTGCTTTTAATATTCTATCTTGTGTTCCTTCTTTATAATATCTATCTGCTACTTCTTTAATATATTCTTCATTAGGACAAAAACTTATCATATTATTAATATATTCTATTCTTCTAACTTTATACAAGGCTCTCATAAATGCAGATTTACTTAATTTTCTATTGTATTTAATGTATATATCTCTTAATCTTTCTTTAAGATCATCTTTTTCAGCTAAAAGTATATTATCAATTTCGCTAGAACTTTTATCATCACTATCAATAAATTTTTCAAGCTTTTTGATATAGAAAGCAATTTCTGTTTTTTTAACAATATCACTTTCTTCTATATCTACAGCTGCTTCTTCATAATTTCTGTATATAAATTTTAACGTTTTATCTTTGTATATATCATCATTTCTAATAAGTTTAAAATATATTAAGGGCTTAAGAAAGTAATTATAATTATCGATATAATTATTATTTCTTCTGCTATCCCAAGTAGAATCAAGCATAAATGCTCCATTTATTTTGTACTTTTTATCATTTATATAAACTAAATCTCTTTGATGACCACTTTTACTAGCATAATGTTTAAATCTAACTTGTTCACATTTTATTCCCAAATTAGTTAATATATAATTTATTAAATTTGAAAATCCAACACAAACTAATTTATCATTATATAATATTCTATTTATATTTCTTGAAATTCCATAGTCATCGTTTTGATCTTCTTTTTGATATTTGTTAGATTTTACTATATCGTATGTTAACATTATTTGTTCAAGTGGAGAAAGATTAAATCTTTTTATAAAACTAATTATTTCGTCCATTTTTTTATAAATGTTATATAGCTCTTCATATGAAACACTTTCATCACTGTTTTTAATTCTAATTTTCAAGTTATTCTTTTTACTGTTTCCTAGTAATTTAATTAATCCAGCAGTATCATTAGTGTATAATATTATTTTTATATTTGGGTTTTCGTTAATAAAGCGAGCTACTTCTTCAAGTGAAGTATATTGTGTATTTAAATTAAATTTAATTTTTTTATAATCTATTTTAATTTTAAAATCTTGTTCTAGTGTACTTATCTCACTTATTAGTTTTCTATATAACTTATTAAAATCTATATTTCTTTTTTTCTCAACGTATAAAGTTTTGTTTGTAGCTTCTATAAATGCATCAGAATTTATGTTACTTAAATCTACAGGTAATGATAAATAAAATATAGTTTTATTATTATCAAATTCAACATTAATTTTAAAATCCATAAAAATTTCCCCTTACAGGTGTTATATTATACCACATATCTATTTTTTAGCAAATTTTTGGAATAATACAAAAAAATAATAACAAAATAACTTTAGGAGGTAAACATGAAAGCAACTGGAGTTATTAGAAGAATTGATGATTTAGGACGTGTGGTTATACCAAAAGAAATAAGAAAGAACTTAAGAATTAAAGATGGAGACAATTTAGAAATTTATGTACAAAAAGATGAAGTTATATTAAAAAAATATTCTATGATGAATAAGATAAATGATTTGGCTCAAGAATTAACGGATGCTATATACACATTTATGAAACATACAATATTTATAACTGACACTGATCAAATTGTAGCAGGAAGTGGTCCTTTAAAGAAAGATTTTATAAATAAAAATATTAGTGATTCTTTAATAGAATCGATTAAAAGAAGAGAAAAAATTACAGAAAACCATTTTAAAAATTTAAATATAACAAAAGAAACTACTATTGAGTGTAGTTACGTTATGAATACAATATTAGTAAATGGAGAAGCGGTTGGTCTTATTTTAATTATTAGCAAAGACGAAAAATTGGGAGAAACTGAAGCGCAAATGTCTGGTATTGTAGCATCTTTTATGACAAAATATCTTGAACAATAAAAAAAAGTGTGCTAAAATATTTGTATCAAAGTTTAAAGGCATTGAAGGAAAGAAGAATATCTAGATATTTAAAGAGAGTTTGATTAGGTGAAAGCAAACAATATCAAAATATTTCGAATGGGTCTGGAGCTATACGTTAACTGCGTTAAAGTTTTAAGGTGCTTTAGCACGAATTAAGGTGGTACCACGTTAAATCACGTCCTTATACTAGGATGTGATTTTTTTATAGGAGGATTTTAATATGAGGACTTTTGAAAAAATAAGTTTTGAACAATTTAAAAAAGATATAAAAGATGATATTGAATTATATAATTCATATAATTTACCTAAAAGAGCAACAAAAACTTCAGCTGGATATGATTTTTTTGCACTCTTTGATTATACACTTGCTCCAGGTGAAATAAAAAAAATACCAACAGGAATAAAAGCAAATTTTAATGAAGATGAAGTTTTATTTCTAATAGATAGAAGTAGTATGGGATTTAAATGGAATGTTCGAATGTGCAATCAAGTTGGTGTAATAGATAGTGATTATTATAACAATCAAGATAATGAAGGTCATATTTGGATAAAAATTCAAAATGAGGGTACTAAAGATTATAATGTAAAAAAAGGTGAAGGAATAATACAGGGAATATTTATGAAATATTTAACTATAGACAATGAAGAAGATAATACCACTAAGAGAATAGGCGGTATTGGATCTACTTCTAAATAAGGAGGAAAAATTATGAATAATAAAAAATATTATATTTCAACAGCAATCGCTTATACATCAGGTAAACCACATATCGGTAATACATATGAAATAGTACTTGCGGATGCTATTGCTAGATTTAAACGTCAACAAGGATATGATGTATATTTTCAAACTGGTACAGATGAACATGGAGAAAAAATACAATTAAAAGCTAAAGATCAGGGCAAATCTCCAAAAGAATTTGTAGATGAAGTTTCAACAGAAATAAAAAGAATTTGGGATATTATGAATACGTCTTATGATAGATTTGTAAGAACAACAGATGAAATACATGAAAAAGAAGTACAAAAAATATTTAAAAAAATGTACGATAAAGGTGATATATATTTGGGAGAATATAAAGGACTTTATTGTACACCTTGTGAATCATTTTGGACTGAATCACAACTTATAGATGGTAAATGTCCAGATTGTGGAAGAGAAGTAAAAGAAGCAAGTGAACAAGCATACTTTTTTAAACTTTCAAAATATCAAGATAAATTAGAAAAATATTTAGAAGAACATCCAGAATTTATTCAACCAGAATCAAGAAGAAATGAGATGTTAAATAATTTTATTAAACCAGGATTACAAGATTTGTGTGTTTCACGTACATCATTTGATTGGGGAATACCAGTTGATTTTGATCCTAAACATGTTGTTTATGTTTGGTTGGATGCTTTAACAAACTATATTACAAATATTGGTTATGATACAGAAAATCCAAGTGAAGAATTTAAAAAATGGTGGCCTGCTGATTTACATTTAATAGGAAAAGATATAGTTAGATTCCATAGTATATATTGGCCTGCATTCTTATGGAGTCTAGATTTAGAACTTCCACATCAAATATTTGGTCATCCTTGGCTACTTACAAATAATGATAAAATAGGAAAAAGTAGAGGGAATGCTATATATGCTGATGATTTAGTAGATAAATTTGGAGTAGATGCTGTTAGATATTATGTACTTCATGAAATTCCTTTTGCAAACGATGGTAATTTAACTTATGAGTTACTTATAGAAAGATTTAACTCAGATTTAGCAAACGTTTTAGGTAATTTAGTAAATAGAACAATTTCTATGGCAAAAAAATATTTTAATTCAATAGTACCTGTTCAAAAAGAATTAACATCACTTGACAAAGAACTAATTGAAACAGTAACAACAGCTTATTCTAAGACAATAAATAAAATGAATGAATTAAGAGTTGCGGATGCTATTGATGAAGTATTTGAAATATTTAAAAGATGTAATAAATATATAGATGAAACAACTCCTTGGATACTTGCAAAGGAAAACAATGAAGAGAGATTAGGAACTGTTATTTATAACTTATTAGAATCAATTAGAATAGGCGCAATTTTGTTATCATCATTCTTACCTAGTACAAGTGAAAATATATTAGATCAATTAAATACTAAAGTAAGAGATATATCTACTGTAGAAACATTCGGACATTTAGAACAAGTAGAACTTAATGAGCCTAAACCATTATTTGTTCGTATAGATAAAGAAAAAATGTTAGAAGAATTACAAAAATAATTCTTTTTTTTCTGTAAAAAGATGTAAAATGTAATAATTTGTCGAATGAATAATTCAGTTTGTTATTTAATATTTCTATTAATTGTGATATATTAAATGTGTTGCGATAAGGAGATTTAAAATGACAAAAAATATTGAGAAGTATCTATGGATGGTAGCTGTTAGCTTTATAACGTATTTACTTTTAGGTAGTTTTGTTGTCAGTGGTAATATTTATGATTTAAGTTATCTTGCGATTTTATATACATTTATAATTATTATAAAAATTGTAGATAGGAAATAGAAAAATTATATCGATTGTGATATAATTTTTTTTGGTGATAATATGTTAATAGATACTCATTGTCATTTAAGTAGTGATGATTATGAAAATTTAGATGAAGTTATAAATTCTATGAATGGTATAATGATTACTAGTGGTTGTAATGATAAAACAAATAAAGAGGTATTAGAACTCATTAAAAAGTATGATAATGTTTATGGAACTATTGGAATACATCCTGAAGAAATTGATACATTAACAGAAGAGAGTTTTAAAATAATAGAAGATAATTTAAATAATCCTAAAATAGTTGCTATAGGAGAGATAGGACTAGATTATTATTGGCGCTCTGATAATAAACAAGAACAAATAAATTTATTAAACAAACAACTTTCTTTAGCGCACAAATACAATAAAGCAGTTGTAATACATTCAAGAGAGGCTATACAAGATACATATGATATCTTAAAAAAATATAAATTAAAAGGTACAATTCATTGCTTTAGTTCTAGCTATGAGATGGCAAAAGAGTTTATTAAATTAGGATATAAAATAGGAGTTGGAGGTACACTTACATTTAAAAATTCAAAAAAAATCCAAGAAGTAGTAAAAAAATTGGATATACAAGATATCTTAATTGAAACAGATAGTCCATACTTATCTCCAGAGCCTTTAAGAGGTAAGCAAAATGTACCAAGTAATGTTTATTATGTTGCTTTAAAAATTTCAGAGTTAAAAAACATACCAGTAGATGAAGTTATAAATCAAACATATAACAATGCACTAATGGAATTTGACTTGAATGTTAAATAATGATATAATCACTTATAGTTAGAGGTTAGGTGATAACATGAAGGTCAAAATATCTTTTGTTTTATCTATAATTGTTATGGTAGCTATTATAAGTACTACTATAAATAATGCAGGAACAACATTATATAATACAACTGGAGATAAGACTGCTACAATAATGAATGAAGTAGATGCATACGGTACTGATTATGTTTATGTTGAGTCTATGCCTAAAAGTGCCGAAGATGTAATTATTAAAGAAGGCGTAAATGGTCTTGATTATACATATGATGGATTAAATTACGTTCATTTAAGTGATAAAAGTAATCAAGTTGTACAAAGAGGAACAGGTAAAGATGGAAACTATACAGGAAAATTAACTGGATATGGTCCTGACTGCCCTGGATGTTCTGTTGTAGGAAATGTATCTTGTAAGACTAGAGAAGGAAAAAATCATAGTTTAATAACAGACGGATTATATTATACTGATATAAATTATGGTAGCTTAAGAATATTGGCAGCAGATAACTCAGCATTTCCTTGTGGTACAGTAGTAAAAGTAAATAACGGAATATTAGATCCTTTTTATGGTATTGTTTTAGATACTGGTTCTAGTATGAGAAATGCTTGGAAAAACGGTACAGTATGGATGGATTTAGCATTTTCTTCTCAAAAAGAAGCACGTGTTGGACGAGCTACTAGTAGTAATACAAAATTTGAAGTACAAAGATGGGGTTGGTAAATCCCTTTTTTTGTGCTATTATATAAGAAAAGGAATGATACTATGGAATACTCACCGCTTAAATTTAAAACAAACATGGAAAAATATGGTTTTAACTTAAAAAAGAAATTTGGTCAAAACTTTATAGTAGATGAAAATACAATAAACAAAATAATAGAAGTAGCTCAAATAGATAAAGATACTCTTGTAATAGAAATTGGACCTGGAGCAGGATCGCTTACATATAAGCTTGCTATGAGTGCAAAAAACGTATTGTGCTATGAAATAGATACAACATTAAAAGAATTATTAAATGATAATTTAAATGGTTTAACAAATGTAAATATTATATATAAAGACTTTTTACAATGTAATGTAAAAGAAGATATAAAAAAATATGATTTCAAAAAATTATATGTGGTTGCTAACTTACCTTACTATATAACAACACCTATAATAATGAAATTTATAGAAGATGAGATTCCTGTTGATAAACTTGTTGTAATGGTACAAAAAGAAGTAGGAGATAGATTTAAAGCTCAACCAGGAACTAAAGATTATAATTCTTTATCAATATATTTAAATTACTATTTTAAAGTAAAAAAAGTATTAGATATATCAAGAAATGTATTCATGCCTATACCTAATGTAGATAGTATAGTCTTAGAATTCACTAAAAGTGATATAACATATAATTTAAAAAATAAACAATTGTTTTTTAAATTAGTAAAAGATTCTTTTAATCAAAAAAGGAAAACATTAAGAAATAATTTGAAATCTTATGATTTAGATAAAATAGAATCTGTATTAAATAAATATAATTATGACCTTAGCGTAAGGGCAGAACAATTACCCTTAGAAGTATTTGTTGACATTTCTAATAATTTGTAAAACTACTTTATGTAGTTTTATTTATAAATAAAAAAATTTATAGTATAATAGTTGTGGTGATAAAATGAAAAAAGTTGTAGTAATTGGTGGGGGAACAGGAATGTCTAACCTACTTAGTGGATTAAAACAATATCCACTTGATATAACTGCCATAGTAACTGTTTGTGATGATGGTAGTAGTACAGGTATTTTAAGAGAAGAATTTAGTATACCTGCTGTAGGAGATATAAGAAGAGTAATAGTCGCACTATCAGAAACAGAGCCATTAGTAATGGATTTGTTCAATTATAGATTTAAGACAACTAGTGATTTGGATGGTCATACTGTAGGAAATTTATTATTAACTGCTTCTAGTGAAATAACAGGTAATTTATCAGATGGAATAGAAGCATTAAGTAAAGTTTTAAATTTAAAAGGAAAAGTAGTACCTTTAACAGAAGATAATGTAACACTTATGGCTGATATGGAAGATGGAATAACTATTGAAGGAGAACATAATATAACAGCCCATAAAGGAAAAATAAAAAAAGTTTATTATAAAGAAAAAGCAGTACCAACAAAAGAAGCATTGAGCGCGATTAAAAATGCAGATTTAATAATATTAAGTATGGGCAGTCTTTTTACAAGTGTAATACCTAATTTATTAATAGAAGAAGTAGTAAAAGAAATAGAAAAAAGTAAAGCACGTATTATGTATGTGTGTAATATGATGACTCAACCAGGAGAAACAGATAACTATAAAGTTTCAGATCATATTAAAAAATTAAATGAGTATTTGGGAAATAGACATGTTGATATTGTTTTAGCAAACACAGGTAAAATAGATGAGAAAATGGCTAAATTTTATGAAACAGAAGAGCAAAAAGATCCTGTTATATTTGATTTAGAAAATATAACAAAATGCAATGTAGAAATAATAGAAGATGATTTAACTTATATAACAAAAAACAATCTATTACGTCATGATAATATAAAATTAGGATTCCATATATTCTATTACCTTATAAAAAAATAATATTAATATAGGAGGGATATTATGTCATTTACAAGTATAGTAAAAAATGAATTAAGCAAATTAGAACTAGAGAATTTAGAAGCAACTACTGAATTATCCGCAATCCTAAGAAACAGTGCTACAATACTTAGTGACAATATAAAAATATCTACAGAAAATTCAAGTGTAGCGCGCCATATATTTAATTTATTAAAACAATTATATAATATAACTCCTAAAATAATAGTTAGACGAGGATTTAATTATAATAAAAACTTTATTTATATATTAGAGATTACTCAAAAAATAGACGTTATAATAAATGATTTAAGTCTAGATACATCTATTCCAAAAGAATATATATTAGGTGATGATGTTTTAACTAGAATATATTTAAGAGGATTTTTTATAGCAAGTGGAAGTATTAATGACCCTAAGAAATCTAGATACCACTTAGAATTTGCAGCTTTAGAGTTAGAGTATGCTAAATTTATACAAAATAAACTTAATTTATATAACTTAAATAGCAAAATTATTAAACGTGAAAATAGATATATGATATACGTTAAAGAAGCTGAAAAAATAGGTGACTTTTTAAGAATGATAAATGCTATAAGTGCTTTACTATATTTTGAAGATATAAGAATTTATAGAGATCATAAAAATATGACAAATAGACTTAACAATTGTGAGCAAGCAAACGTTGATAAAATAATCGAAACAGCTTCTAATCAAGTAAAAGATATAGAATTAATACAAAGCATTGGTGGTATGGATTTACTTGATGAAAAAACTAAAATAGCAGCTATATATAGATTAAAATATAAAGAAGCTTCACTTTTAGAGCTTAGTCAAATAATAAGTATGGAAACATCAACACCAATAACTAAATCAGGATTACATCATAGATTTACAAAAATTAAAGATATAGCAAACAAAATTAGAGATAAAAAATAAAATCTCTTTTTTTATATAAATTTTTATTGTATAATAATAATGGTGAAAGATATGGAACAATTATTTTTAAAACTAAATTCAATAATAAATGAGTATGATAATTTTATTATAATGGGACATGATAATCCAGATTTAGATTCACTTGGATCAGGCATTGGAATGTATGAAATAATTGAACATTTAAAAAAACATGCTTATCTTTTTTTTGATGTAAAACACTTAGAAAAATACAATGATAATATTAATCAAGCATTTGAAAAAATAAGCAAAAAAATAACATTTGTAAATAAAGGTAATTATAAAAATATAAAAGGAAAAACATTGGTAATTATACTAGATGTACATCAACAAGATAGATTAGAGTATCCTAAATTAATAGATGATTATGATGTACTTATATTAGATCATCATTTAAAGAGTAAAAATTATATAAAGAAAGCAAAATTTATGTATATTGATTCTAATTTATCAAGTGTAGCAGAATTAATAACGTATTATGCTGAATATTTAAATATTGTACTAGATTATGTTACTTCTACTATACTTTTAGCTGGTATAGAAATAGATACCAATTCTTTTAATCTAAAAACATCAAGCAAAACTTATGTAGCAGCTTCTATACTTATGGAAATGGGAGCAGACTCTATATTAAAACAAGAACTATTAAAAGAAACAAAAGAAGATTATATTAAAAGAGCAAACTATATAAAAAATAGTTTTATGATTAATGATTTTACAGCAATGTGTATAATTAGTAAAAAAAGTGATACAAAAACATTAGCCGAAGTAGCTGAAGAGTTACTTAGTTTTGAAGATGTAAAAGCATCATTTGTAGTAGGAGAACTTGATGATTATATTGGGGTGAGCGCTAGATCATTAGGTGATATTGATGTAAGCTTATATATGAAAAAATTAGGTGGCGGAGGTCATTCATCTAATGCAGCGGCTCAAATAAAAGACAAAACATTAAAAGAAGTAAAACAAGAAATAATTAGTATGGTAAATGATAATAGGTAATCTATTATCTTTTTAAATTATATTTATTGGAATAAATTATATAATATGTTATAATATTAATATACTTTTAGGAGGGTTAGTATGAAAATAATTTTAATAAAAGATGTAAAAAAACAAGGTAAAAAAGGAGATATATTAGAAGTTAAAGATGGGTTTGCTACATTTTTAATAAATAACAAAGAAGCAGTAGCAGCTAGTCAAATAAATTTAAACAAATTAGATAAAGAAAATAAAGAAAAAGAACAAGAAGAAAATAATAAAATAAAAGAATGTGAACAAATAAAAAAACAACTAGAAAAAATGAAGATAACTTTTAAAGTAAAAGTTGGAGAAAGTGATAAAGTATTTGGAACAATAAGCCCAAAACAAATAGTAGAAGAATTAAAGAAAAAAGGATATAACATAGATAAAAAACAAGTAATTATTGACCATTCTTTATCAAGTCTCGGAAGTCATATAGTAAATTTACAATTACATAAAAAAGTAATAGCTAAATTAAATATTCAATTAGTGAAGTAGGTGATTTAATGAACAGAGAAATACCTCATAATATTGATGCAGAACAATCAGTATTAGGAGCTATGTTTTTAACTAAAAAAGCATTAAGTAAAGCATTAGAATTATTAGATGGTAGTGAATTTTATTTAGATAACCATTCTAAAATATTTCAATGTATAAAAGATTTGGATGCTAAAGGTAGCGTAGTTGATTTAACTACAGTTGCTGATGAATTAAATAATAGAAATTGGTTAAAGACAGTAGGCGATATAGATTATTTAACAGAAATAATAGAAAGTGTACCAAGTGCTGCTAATATAGATGAATACATAAAAATAGTAGAAGATAAAGCAATACTTAGAAGACTTATAGATGAAGCAACTAGTATAATTACAGACAGTTATAATACTACCAATAATATTAGTGAAGTAATAGAAACAGCGGAAAAAAAGATATTTGATGTTTCAAAAAGCCTTAGAAGTACTGAATTTAAATCAATACAAGATGTACTTTATAAAACTCAATCAGACTTAGAAAAATTAGCTGCTAATAAAGGAGATATAACTGGCATACCAACAGGGTTCTATGAACTTGATAAAATAACAAGTGGTTTTCATCCTCATGAATTAATAATAATAGCAGCTCGTCCAGGTATGGGAAAAACAGCTATAGCACTTAATATGGTTACCAATATAGCAATTCAAGCAAAAAAAACAGTAGCACTTTTCAACATGGAAATGGGTGCTGAACAACTTGCAACTCGTATGTTATCAAGCGTTGGACAAATAGAAGGTAATAAACTTAAAACTGGTAATTTAGAACATTCTGATTGGAAACGTGTAAATGAAGCAATTAGTAGATTATCAGGTACAAATATATTTATAGATGATACTGCAGGACAAACAGTAGGTGAAATAAGAAGTAAATGTAGAAAACTTGCAACTTCACCAACAGGACTTGATATAGTAGTAATCGACTACTTAACACTTATTCAAGGAAGTAGTAAAAATGGTTCTAATAGACAGCAAGAAGTTGCAGATATATCAAGAGCACTTAAAACAATGGCAATGGAATTAAATGTACCTGTTATAGCACTCTCACAATTATCACGTGGTATAGAACAACGTGTTGATAAAAAACCAATGTTAAGCGACTTAAGAGAGAGTGGTGCTATAGAGCAAGATGCCGATATAGTAGCTTTCCTTCATTGTACAGACGAAGAAAGAGAAAAAGAAAACAGTATGATGGAATTTGTAATTAGAAAACATCGTAATGGTCCATTAAAAGATATTCCATTAATATTTCAGAGGGGTACCAGCACATTTGTAAATGTAGCTAATGTAAAAGAAGAAAATTAGGTGAAATATGAAAAAAATAAGTATGTATTTCTTTATAATATTATTATCGGGAATAGTATTTTTACTTGGATTTAATTATAATGTATCAAGTAAAGCAAGAACATATTATAGAGTATATTTAGATGATGAGTTAATAGGACTCATAAATTCAAAAGAAGAATTAGAAAAATACATTAATAGTCAAGCAGATGTTATAAGAGAACATGTTAAAGAATATAGTTTAAAATTAGAAGCAATAGATTTAGTAAATAATATAACAACACCAGGAATTTCTACAAATATAGAAAAAGCAAAATATATTCTAGATCATCAAGCTGAATATAGTCTAAATGATTTAAATATAGAAAGCGTTAAATTATATTTAGAAAAAGAATTATATAATTTATCTACTTCTGAAATAGAAGATATGCAATCATATGTAGATGAAAATGATATATATAGCAAGGTTGATAACGTATATACACCAAATGGTATAGAAATAAAAAAGATATACACATATAATCAAGAAGTAATGTCAGTACCAGAAGTATATATGCAAATAATAGCTAAAAAATCTTGTACAATAGCAGGATATAAGTTTACTATAAAAAATGAATCAGAGGATATAGATGATATAGTAATTTATACAGTTGATAAAAAAACATTTAATGATGCTATAGAATCATTAATAACAATATTTGTAGATGAAAAAGACTACAATAATTATAAAAATAATAATCAAAGCGTAATAACTACAACTGGATCAAGAATAGATAATGTATATGTTGAACAAGATATAACTTATAAAGCAATAAATATTCCTGTAGAAGAAAAGATATATACTAATTCAACTGATTTATCAGCATACCTTTTATATGGCGATAAATCATCAAAAAAAGTAGTTCAAGTAAAACCTGGAGATTCTATTGAATCAATATCATTTGATAATAAAATAAGTGTTCAAGAGTTTTTAATATTCAACAAACAATATACAAATAGAGATAACTTATTAGTATCAGGAACAGATGTTACAATATCTACAATAGATCCTAAGATACAAATAGTAGTAGAAACTCATGAAGTAGTAGATAAAGAAACTGAGTTTGCTGTTGTAGAACAATATGATGAAAGCATTAATCAAGGTAGTGTAATTGTTACTCAAGAAGGAGAAAAGGGTATAGATCGTGTTTCTCAAAACGTTAAATCTGTAAATGGAGAAATTACTTATGTAGATCCTGTTGATAAACAAGTAATAAAAAGTTCAATATCTAAAATTATTACTATAGGTACTAAATATGTACCAAGTGTAGGTAGTACATCATCTTGGGCTTGGCCTACTAATAGTGGTTATACATTCTCATCATACTTTGGATATCGTGTAGCTATATTTGGAGAGGGTAATTTCCATTCAGGAGTTGATATAGCAGGTACTGGATACGGTTCACCTGTATATGCAGCAAATAACGGTGTAATAGAAAAAATAGAATATAGATACGATAATGGTAATTATATTATGATTAATCATAATAACGGTTATTATTCAATGTATGGACATATGGCCGGATTTGCTGAAGGACTTTCAGTAGGTAGCGTTGTATCACGTGGTCAAATTATTGGTTATGTAGGATCATCTGGCTGGGCAACAGGACCACATCTTCACTTTGAAATAAGAACATGTCCATATTATTCACTTTCTTGCTATACTAATCCATTATCATACTATCGATGAAAATTTGCGTTTTATCAAGTGGAAGTAAAGGTAATTGTACCTATGTTGAAACAAAGAATCATAAAATACTAATAGACATAGGTACAAGTTCTTTATATGTGGAAAAAACTTTAAAATCTTTAAATATAAATCCAAGCGAAATAGACACAATCTTAATAACACATGCTCATATAGATCACGTTGGAGGATTAAGAGTATTTTGTAAAAAGTATAATCCACTTGTATACATATCAGATAAAATATTAAAAGAAGCAAATTTAAATATAGAAAATGTTAGTAACCAAGAAGAAGTAAATATAAATGAAGATATAAAAATAAAATCAATAAGATTATCTCACGATGTAACAGATATAAAAGGATATATTATAGAAGAAGATAACTCATCAATGGTTTATATTACAGATACAGGATATATAAGTGAAAAGAATTTTAAGTATATAGAAAATAAAAGTATGTATGTATTTGAAAGTAATCATGATGTAGAAAAACTTATGAATAATCCAAATTATCCACATCATACAAAGATAAGAATATTAAGTGATAAAGGACACTTGTCAAATAAAGATTCTGCATATTATTTATCTAAAATTATAGGCACAAATACAAAATACGTAGTATTAGCCCATTTAAGTGAACAAAATAATACAGATGATTTAGCCCTTACAACCTTAAAAGATACATTAAATAAAAAAAATATTGATTTTAAAAATATAACTATCGCACATCAAAACTGTGCTACGGAGATGTTTATAGTATGATAAAAATAATATGTGTAGGAAAAATAAAAGAAGAGTATTTAAAACAAGCTATTAATGAATATAGTAAAAGATTATCTAAATATACTAAATTAAATATAATAGAAGTTAGTGATATAGATAATCAAAGTATTGATGTTATCCTTTTAAAAGAGAAAGAATTAATAGAAAAATATATAGATAATAAAGATTATGTAATAACACTTGAAATAAATGGAAATATGTTAAGTAGTGAAGAATTAGCTAGTAAAATAGATAATATATTTAATACTAATTCTACTATAACATTTATAATAGGTGGATCTTATGGATTACATGAAGATATAAAAAAGCGTAGTGATTATAAATTATCATTCTCTCGTCTTACTTTTCCTCATCAGTTATTTAGAGTTAATTTACTAGAACAAATCTATAGAAGTTTTAAAATAAATAACAACGAAAGTTATCATAAATAAGAATTGCAAATAAACAATTCTTATTTTTAATTATACTTGTTTATTTTTAAATACTAATGTATAATACTCCTAGGTGGTTTTATGCAAGAAGTTTATAAATTTATTGACACTTTAAATTTAAATAATAAATGTGTAGTGGCTGCTATTAGTGGTGGTCCTGATAGTATGTTTTTACTAGATTTATTAATTAAATTAAGAAATAAATTAAATATAAAAATAGTTGTAGCGCACGTTCATCATAATTTAAGAAAAGAAAGTGATGAAGAAGCAATTAAAGTGGAAGAATATTGTAAAAATAATAATTTAATATTTGAAATGAAAAAGATTGAAAAATATCCTAACAACAAATTTAGTGAAGAGGCAGCTCGTAAAATAAGATATGAATTTTTTGATGAAATAGTTAAAAAATATAATTCTGACATTCTCTTTACAGCGCACCATGGAGATGACTTAATAGAAACTATATTAATGAGGATAACACGTGGTTCTACTCTAAATGGTTATGCAGGATTTAAAGCAATATCAAGTAGTAGAGGTTATAAAATTGCAAGACCACTAATTTATTTAACTAAACAAGAAATAGTTAAATATTTAGATGAAAATAACATCTGGTATGCACAAGATATGTCAAATAAAAGTGATAATTATACTCGAAATAGATATAGAAATTATATATTACCTGAGTTAAAAAAAGAAAATATTAATGTACATCAAAAATTTATTAACTTTAGTAAAAAAATATTAAGTGCGGATGAATATTTAAAGAATGAAGCAAGTAAAATTTATAATGATATTATAAAAAACGAAGAGATTTGTGTTTCTGAATTTAATAAATTAGATTATATTATTAAGATTTATATTTTAGAAAAATATTTAAATTATATTTATAAAGATAATATATGTTCAATAGGAAATACACATATAGATATTATTCTTGATATATTATCAAATAAAAATAATAGTATTATAGATTTACCTAATAATAAAAAAGGTGTTTTAGAATATAATAAATTTAAGATAATAGATAAGTTAAATGATATTTCATATAACATTCCTTTTACAGACCAAGTAGATTTACCTAACAATTATGAAATAAAAGTAGATAATTTCACAAAAATTTCAACTAACTATGTTATACATTTAAACAGTAAAGAAATTAAATTACCTTTTTATGTAAGAAATAAAAAAGAAAATGATAAAATGAAAGTAAAAAATATGAATGGTACAAAAAAGGTAAATGATATTTTTACTGATTGTAAAGTCTTGAAGGAACTAAGAAATACTTATCCTATAGTAGCGGATGCTACAGGTGAAATAATTTGGATTCCTGGACTAAAAAAATCTCATTTAGATAGAAAAAAAGAAGGAAAGTATGATATAATATTAAAGTACAGTCAAAAGGAGGAAAAAAATGCAAAAAAAACAAGTTAAGAGAGGATTGCTTTCATATATATTTTTATTTATTGTTATATTAGGGATATTTTATTTTGTTAATGCTTTAAATACTAAAATTAATAGATTAACATATAGTGAATTTTTAAAAGCATTAGAAAGTGATAAAGTAACTGAATTAACTATAACTCCTAATAGTAGTCAAGGTATTTATTCATTAACTGGTAAACTAGAAGGATATAATGAAAATGAGAAATTTGTTGCGAGTGCTACTTTAAGTGAAGAAACAATAAGACAAATTAATGATTTAAATGAAAATAATAAAATGGATATTAGTGTCGCTAAAGATCCAGAATCAAGTTGGATTTTAATATTTTTAGTTAATGTATTTCCACTTGTTCTAATTGTAGGTTTAGGATATTACTTTATATCTAAACAAATGGGTGGCGCTAACAAGTCTATGGATTTTGGACGTAGTAGAGCAAGACTTACTACTGATAAAGATAAAGTTAAATTTGATAAAGTTGCAGGTTTAACTGAAGAAAAAGAAGAAGTTCAAGAACTAATTGATTTCTTACGTGAACCTAAGAAATTCCAAAAAATGGGAGCACGTATTCCAAAAGGTGTTCTTTTAGTAGGCCCTCCAGGAACAGGTAAAACTTTACTTGCTAAAGCAGTTGCTGGTGAGGCAAATGTTCCATTCTATTTTATAAGTGGTTCAGATTTTGTTGAATTATTTGTAGGAGTTGGAGCTAGCCGTGTAAGAGATATGTTTAAACAAGCAAAACAAAATGCACCTTGTTTAATATTTATAGATGAAATAGATGCTGTAGGACGTCAAAGAGGAACTGGTCTTGGTGGAGGACATGATGAAAGAGAACAAACTTTAAATCAATTACTTACTGAGATGGATGGATTTGGCGCTAATGAAGGAATAATAGTAATAGCAGCTACAAATAGACCAGATGTACTTGATCCAGCATTACTTAGACCAGGTAGATTTGATAGACAAATTACAGTTAATTTACCAGATGTAAAAGGTAGAGAAGAAATACTACAAGTACATGCAAAAGGTAAAACATTTGCTAAAGGTGTAAATTTAGAAAATATAGCAAAAAGAACAGTAGGATTTAGTGGAGCAGATTTAGAGAATTTACTAAATGAAGCAGCACTTCTAACTGTTAGAAGAAATAAAAGTGCTATTACAATGGCTGAGATAGATGAAGCTCATGATAGAGTTTTAATGGGTCCAGCTAAAGTAACAAAAAAATACACGGAAAAAGAAAAAAAATTAGTGGCATACCATGAAGCAGGTCATGCTGTTGTCGGTATAAAACTAGAAGGTGCTAATGAAGTACAAAAAATAACTATTATACCTCGTGGTCAAGCAGGCGGTTATAATTTAATGTTACCAAGAGAAGAAACTTTCCTTTCTACTAAAAAAGAATTATTAGAAACAATAAGTGGATTACTTGGTGGACGTGTTGCTGAAGAAATCGTATTTAATGAAGTTACTACAGGAGCTCATAATGACTTTGAAAAAGCTACAAAAATTGCTCGTTCTATGGTAACAGAATATGGTATGAGTGATTTGGGACCAATACAATTTGAACATCAAGAATCTAGTGTATTCTTGGGAAGAGATTATAACAAGAGTCGTAATTTCTCTAGTCAAGTAGCATTCGAAATAGATCAAGAACAAAGAAAAATAATAAATGAGTGCTATGACATAACTAAAAAAATTATTTCCGAGAATAGAGATTTGTTAGATTTAATCGCAAATACTTTATTGGAGTATGAAACTATAACAAAAGAACAAATAGATTATCTTGTAAAACATGGTTGTATGCCTGATGAAGATGGTGAACAAGATGAAACAAATTTCAAAGAGGCATCACTTGATGACTTAACTGTTGCAGAATTAAGAGATTTAGCAAAAGAAAAAGGTATCAAGAATACAAGTAAAATGAATAAAGAAGATTTAATAAAGGAACTAAGTGAATAAACTTAGTTCCATTTTTAATAGAAGTGTGTTAAAATATTTATAGAATAAAAGAGGTGTTGATTATGGATAATGTTAAAAATTTAAATACATTAGATAAATCTAATGCCTTTTTTGATAACTACTTAAACAAAGTAGAATTAGATTTGAATAGTGACTTAAATGACTTTTATGAAGTTATAGGAAAAAATGATTTTCAAGATGAAATTGAAGAAAAAGAAGAATTAATAAAATTAAGAAATAAAAATCAAAAGAGATATTATAATATAAATATAAAAAAAATAAATGGTTTACCTCATGTTTTTGATGATATAGTAGGCGATATAAATAAATTTTATTCATTTATTAATCCTAATGAATTATTAACTGAAGATTTGTATAATGCTCAAAAATGTGAAAAAATATTAAATGACATAGAAAGAAAATTTGATAGATTAGATGAATTAGTAAATGTAGTTTTAAAAGTTTTATCACATGAAAATGATATTAGACAATCTAAATTTAATATAGATTATTTTAAGTCATTAAATGTTGATGAAGATATAAAAAATAAGGCTTTAAGTAAATATGACGATTTACTTTTAGATAATTCAATATTTACTTTAGACAGTTATAAAGCATTAAAAAATGAATATAAAAGAAAAGAGAAAATAGATAACATTTATAAAATATTAAATTTAAAGATAGAGAGTAACATAGATAAACTTGGTATAGATAGATTTAAAAATATGAATAATAAAATATCTAAACAAATATTAATATATCAAACTAAAATCCAATATTTACAAGATATTATATTAAAGGATAGTGAGTATACTAAAGAATTTAATAATTTTTTAAACTATTTTAATACCATAATAGCATACGATGATAGAACTTATGATGATGTAAAACAAACTTATAATATACTTTTAAATAGCGATACAATTAAAAATAAATTAAGAGAGTTTGAAGAGCTTTTTATAAGTGAAGTTGATAGTAAAAAAGAAGAAGAAAAATTTATTTATGATAAAATAGGTATAAAAAATCTAAAAAAGTCTTTAGATTATGTGAGCGCTAATTACCTTGATAAAATAAATGAAGAAGATAAAAAAATAGTAGGATATATTTATGAAAAACTAAAAGATAAAGACTGTGATTTAAGTAATTTAAGTCAAGCCTTAAATTTAGTAGTTAAAGATATATGGAAAAATGATATAACTAGTGTTTATAATTATAAACCAGGAGAAGATTTTTACTTCTTGTGCTCTAATAATCAATTTATGGATCCTAGATATGAAACAATATTAATAACTAAAAGAGAATTAGAAAGAGTAAATGATTATTCTGATTATCAAATAGGATTTATTTGTAGATATGATGATAATATACTTTATATAACAGAAAACGAAGATATAATGAGTGTTGAAAATTATGATGATTTATCAAGATTAAAAACACCTTTACAATTAGAACAAGAATTTTTGAACTTTAAAATTAGTAATAGAATAGCACTTAATGGTTTTACCACTAAGTTGGAAGCTGTATATATAATAAATGATGGTGATATAAATAAATATAATAAAGCAAAAGAACTATCTAATATGTATGGATTACCATTAATAGAATTAAAAAAATAAGATAATTAAGAACTATCTTATTTTTTTGTATATTTTTAATAATACAGGATAGAAGAGTTTGATAGGATAATAAATTGGTGAAACAGGCAAATCATATTCTCCTGCAAATTCCATTACTCTACCATTAAATTTTAATTTAAAAATAGATAAGTGGTCGTTTAAGTTACCATTAACACCACCTAAATTACAATAGTGACAGTTGTGTTCACCAGAAAACTTAATAAGTTCAAAAACAAGTCCAGCTGAAGCTTGAAGCTTTGTTAAATATGAACTATTACCTGCATATAAATATTCACTAGTTCTAATACCGCTATCATTACTTGGTAGAATAAGGAGTGCTGTTGAAAGTAAAATATCTTCTTTCATATCTTTTAATAAAGTTTCAACTTCTTTTATTTCATCTTCTTTGCCATTATTATTTTTTAAGAAATCTATATAAGTAGGTAAATTTATAGTAGCAAACCCTAAGTAAGAATTCTCATAATTATCCATTATTTTATTATAATAGTCTTTATTTCTTAAATTAATACCTTGCTTAATTTCAGTTTGCTTTATTAGTTTTATAAAATCATCTAATCTATTTTTATCTTTAGTAATAGAGAATGTTATTCCTCTTTTTTTATGATAATTACCTAAATAATACTTAAATTTACTTTTATAATTCTTTAAAATACCATCTTCATCCAATATATTTAAATCTTTATCACAAATGGGTGCAAAAACATTATATTGTGGTTGAAGATTTTTTCCTATTTCTTTATGAACTCCAGTATTTTTAAATCCTAATTTTAATAAATTATTATTTTTAATTTCATAGTCTTTTGAATATTCATGCTCAGTATCTTCACCCTTAAAACTATTATCACTTATACAAAAATTAGGATCTATTTTAACAGCATATGCTTTATTAGCTTTTGCTAACTTTTTAATATTAGATGTCATTTCCTTTAAATCTTCAAAATTAGTAAAATCAATTAAATAACCTCTTGGAATATAAAATATATTTAAATTCCTAAATATTTTTTTAACTAATACTAAACAAACTCCAACAAGTTTATTATTTTTATATAGACCACAATGAAAAGAGCCCCAATTATTTTTAATATTTGCCCAGTTATATTCTTGCATAAAATTAGCGCTTGAATAATTCTTTATAAATTCATCATATTCTTCTTTTTTTAAATTACTAGTAAATGTATACATTTTATACCTACTTTCTTTTTATATTATACCTTAAACAATTTATTTTTACAATAAAAATGTGCTATAATAATAATGGTGATGATAGTGAAAAAAGATACATTTCTTAAAGGTGCTCTTATTTCTACAGTATGTATAATAGCAGCTAAAATATTAGGAATAATATATGTAATACCATTTAATGCCATTATAGGAAAAGATGGTGGTTCTTTGTATGGTTATGCATATAATATATATAATTTATTTTTAAATCTTTCAACAGTAGGTATTCCAATGGCAATATCAAAGATAGTTAGTGAATATTCTTCACTAGGATATATGGATGCAAGTCGTAAAAGTTATAAAGTATCAATATATATAACTACAGCATTAGCATTCGTATTTACCGTAATTTTATTAGTATTTGCGCCATCCTTAGCTCATATGATAAAAGGAGATATAAGTGGTGGTAATTCAATATCAGATATAGCATTCGTTATTAGAATAAGTGCAAGTGCTATTATATTTACAACTTTCTTAAGTGTAATGAGAGGATTTTTACAAGGTCAAAAATATATAAAACATTCATCAATCAGTCAAGTAATAGAACAATTTGTTAGAATTGTTGTTATAATAGCAGGCTCATATATTTTTATAAAATTATTTGGAGTAAAAGAAGCAGTTGGTATAGCTGTATTTGGTGCTACAGTAGGTGGTATAGCAGCAATTGTTTATTTATTCTTTGTACATAGAAAAGAATTAAAAATAAAAGATAAAAATTATATAGTAAAAGATGAAGAAAAAAATGTTACTAATAAAGAAATAGTAAAAAAATTAATTACTTACAGTATACCTCTTATAATAATGAGCGTAATTGTATCATTATATGTAATGGTTGATTTAGCCACCGTTATAAAATGTTTAGTTAATAGATTAAATTTTGATGTAGAAGATGCAGAGTATATAATGAGCTGTATTTCTACTTGGGGCGCAAAATTAAACGTAATAGTTACAAGCATATCAACAGGAATCGGAGTTAGCTTACTACCTAATATAACATCTGACTTTGCTACTAAAAACTACAAAGGAATAAAAGATAAAACACAAAAAACAATAATAACATTATTACTTATAGTACTTCCAATGGTACTTGGATTAAGTGTATTAAGCAAACCAGTTTGGACTATATTCTATGGATATAATAGTCTCGGTATAGATGTATTTAAAGTAAGTATATTTACCGCACTTTTCTGTAGTTTATTTAATAATATAATAATAATTATGCAATCATTAAATAGATATAAAAAAGTATATTTATGTTTGGTATGTGGTATATTAACTAAAATAATACTTAACGTTCCATTAATGTTATTATTTAATAGTATAGGATTAAAAGCATACTGGGGTGCTAGTGTAGCAACTATGTTAGGTTATATAATATCTCTTATAATATGCTTTATAGATTTATATAAAAATTTCTCTATAGATTATAAGAAAATATTAAAAAATTTAATTATAGGCCTATTAGCAGCACTTTTCATGTATGTAGTAATATATCTATTAAGAAGTTTTATAATAATAAACTCTAAATCTAGATTAATCTCTATTATAGAAATAATAATATATGCAATAATAGGAATATTAATCTATGGATTTATACTTGTTAAAACAGGAGTATTTAAAGAAGTATTTAGTGATTTTAAATTGAGAAGGTGACACATGGAATTTAAAGAACTTAGCGATGAACAATTTAAAAATTTTGTAGATAATAGTGATTTAAAAACATTTTATCAAGCAAAAGAAATGGATGATTATAGTAATTTAATGGGGTATAAGAGCTATTATGTTGGAGTTATTGATAATGATAAAGTAGTGGGTGCTACAAGACTTATTTCTAAAAAAAATAAATTTGGATTAAACTATTTTTATGCTCCAAGAGGAATATTGTTAGATTATAGTAATAATGAATTATTAAAATTCTTTACACATAATTTAAAAAAATATATCAAATCAAAAAAAGGATTTGTACTTCATATGGATCCATTTATAATATATAAAAGCAGAGATATAGATGGAAATATAACACAAGAAATTGATAATAGCGCTTTACTTGAAAATTTAAAAAAACTTGGTTATAAACATGGCGGATTAACAAAAGGTTATGATTTAAGCGGTCAAGGAAGATGGTATTTTATACTAGATATAAAAAATAAGTCAATAGAAGATATACAAAAAGGAATGAAACAAAACCATAGAAATATAGTTAGAAAAGCAATAAAATATGGAGTAGAAGTAAAAGAAATAGAATATAAAGATTTAAATTTATTTAAATCAATAACACAAGATACAAGTAATAGAATTGGTTTTAGTGATAAAAGTTTAAAATATTATCAAACAATGTATAAAGCATTTAAAGATAAAGTAAAATTTTTAGTAGCTTACTTAAATAAAGAGAAATATCAAAATCAATTAAAAGAAGAACTAAAAACTAACATAAATAAATATGATAATCTAATAGATAAAACAACAGGAAAAGCAAAAGAATTAAAGATAACAATAGAAGGTATAAAGAAAAGGTTAGATGAATCAAATAAATATAAAGAAGATATGATACCAATATCTGCAGCAATGTTCATGTTATATGGAAGTGAAATAAGTTATTTATTTAGTGGAAGTTTAGAAAAATATAAAAATTTATATGCCCAATATTTAATTCAATGGTATATGATAGAATTTGCTGTTAAAAACAAATATGATACATATAATTTTTTTGGAATAAGTGGTATATTTGATAAAAAAGATAAAGAATATGGGGTATATGAATTTAAAAAAGGCTTTGGTGGTAATGTAGTTGAATTAATAGGAGACTTTGATTTACCAATAAGTATATTTTACAATATAAATAAAATAATAAAGAAATTTAGATAGGAGTAAAAATGAAAATAGGTATAGCAAACGATCATAGAGGATATGAAACAAAACTTAATTTGACAAAATATTTAACAGATAAAGGATATAATGTAATTGATTATGGTACAGATTCTACTGATAGAGTAGATTATACTACATATGGATTTAAACTAGGAGAGATGGTAGCACACCATAATGTTGATTTTGGTATAGCAATATGTGGAAGTGCGATAGGTATATCAATTGCTTGTAATAAAGTAAAAGGTGTAAGATGTGGAAAAATAAATACACCAGAAGAAGCAATACATGGTAAAGAAAGAGATTATATAAACGTAATTGCACTTTCAGGCTCAGCTCCTTTAGAACAAAATATAGAAATAGTTGATGCTTATTTGAGTGCTACTTACAATTCTGATCCAGTATATCAAAAAAGAGTAGAACAAATAGAGGAATACGAGAATGATTAAAGTTATTTTATATATATTAATACTCATATTTACAATTTGGGCATTAGATGGTTTAAATTTAAATAATCTTTTTAAACAAGGAAGAATATACCAAGCAAGAATAATATATTTAATGCTTGCTATGAGTATAACATATTTAGTAACTAATTTCTTTTATGACTTTTTTATAAATTGTAAAATAATATAATATAGTAGTGTGTTTTTTTAAAGGAGTGATGATATCTTGATAAAAAAAATACTACTTTTTTCATGTTTAATTATATTTATTCCAACATTTATAGTTTATTTTTTTATTAGAGATGATGAAATAACATTTAATTTTTCAAGTAACAGTACAGTTAGAGTATATAGAGAACAAACACAAACTATAGATAACGTTCCAATAGAAGAATACGTTGTAGGAGTAGTAGCAGGTGAAATGCCAATATCATTTTCACTAGAAGCTTTAAAAGCACAAGCAGTAGCAGCTAGAAGTTATGTAATGAAACAAATGGAGAATAATATAAATAAAGAATACGACGTAGTAGATACAGTTATGAATCAAGTATATTTAGATAAAGAATATTTACAAAGTGTATGGAGTGAATCTTACGTAAATAATATAAATAAAATAAAAAGTGCTGTATTATCTACAAAAGGAGAATACTTATCATACGATGGAAAAGTAGCAGATGCTTTATTCTTTTCAACATCTCCTGGTATAACAGAAAATAGTGAAGATGTATTTGTAAGTAAACTAGAATACTTAAGAAGTGTAGATAGTCCTTGGGATTCTATATCACCAGCATACACCAGCACATCAACTTTTACACTAGAAGAATTTTATAATTTATTAAATATACCTTATAAAGAAACCTTAACAATAGAAATTATTAATACAACAAAAACAGGAAGAATAAAAAAATTAAAAATAAATAACACAGAATTTAGTGGTAATGAAGTTTGTTCAATTTTAAATTTAAAATCTACTTACTTTGAAATAGCTCAAGAAGGTATGAAAGTTATAATAAAAAATAAAGGTTATGGACATGGCGTTGGTATGAGTCAATATGGTGCTGAAGGAATGTCAAAAGAAGGATATAACTATCAAGATATATTAAAACATTATTATACAAATATTGAGATAAAAAAATTTTAAAAAATGTATAAAAAAAATAATTTTGTTCACAATTAAAAATGAGGTGAATAAAATGAAAAGACAATTAAAAAAGTCAGTTGTTTATAGTCTGTATGCGATTTCTTTTGTAATGTTAATAAGTGGTGTAGGAATACTTTTAAGCGTATTAAAAAAAGGAGTAACTCCAACATATGAATATGTTTCAAAAGGTATATTAGATTATCAAGAAAACATAAAGGTTGTTAATTCAGGTGAATCTATAACAAGACCATATACAGAAACAAACATGAATCTTGTAAAAGGATACTATGATTACAAAGCAGAATCAGAATCACAAGAAAAATCATTAATTTATTATGAAGATACATACATACAAAGTAGTGGTGTATCATATTCTAATGGAAGTGCTTTTGATGTAGTGTCAGTTTTACCTGGAACAGTAAAAGAAGTAAAAGAAGATGATACACTTGGTAACATAATAACTATAGAACATGCAAATGGAATTGTTAGTATTTATCAAAGTGTAAGTGACATATTAGTAAAAGCTGGTGACCAAGTAATGAACGGTCAAAAGCTTGCTAAAAGTTCAACATCAAATATATCAAAAGAATTAGAAAACCATTTATATTTTGAACTCGTTATAAATGGCGAATGTGTTAATCCAGAAGAATACTATGATAAAACAGTTAACGAAATTTAGGGCTTTGCCCTTTTTATGTATAAACAAAGTTTAATTTTATATACTTAAGTATAAGGGGTGTTAAATGAATTCGTTAATTATGAAAAGAGTTCTAGAAGAGGCAAATTATATGTTAGAAACAAAACAAACAATAAGAGAAATAGCACATGTTTTTAATGTTTCTAAGAGTACTGTACATAAAGATTTACATGAAAGATTAATTGATATAGATTACACATTATATGAAAAAATAGATAATATACTTAAATATCATATAGATATACGTCATATAAGAGGTGGAGAGTCTACAAAAAATAAATATAAAAAACAATATGGATAAATAAAATAAACTAAAATATGGTATAATTAATAATGGAGGTAGATCACTCATGTTTGCTAAAGATATAGGAATAGATTTAGGAACCGCTAATGTATTAATATATATAAAAGGACAGGGAATAGTTTTAAATGAACCTAGTATAGTCGCTATAGATAGTGATACTAAAAAAATACTTGCTGTAGGTAGTAGTGCTAAAGAAATGTTAGGTAGGACTCCTGGAAAAGTACAAGCTATAAGACCATTAAAAGATGGTGTAATAGCAGATTTTGAAGTAACAGAAATGATGCTTAATAATTTTATTAGAAAGGTAAATGGTAAAAGTTTTTTATCAAGACCAAGAATATTAATATGTTGTCCATCTAATATTACACAAGTAGAAAAGAATGCTATAAAAGAAGCTGCTGAAAGAACAGGAGCTAGAAAAGTATTTCTAGAAGAAGAACCTAAGGTAGCAGCAATAGGAGCAGGTTTAGATATATCAAGACCAAGTGGTAATATGGTAATAGATATTGGTGGAGGAACAACAGATATAGCAATACTTTCTTTAGGTGATATAGTTACTAGTGAATCGATTAAAATAGCGGGGAATACATTTGATAATGATATAATAAAATATATAAAAGACAAGTATAAATTACTTGTAGGAGATAGAACTGCAGAAGAAATAAAATTTGAGATAGGATCAGTATATCCAGATGGAAGAAATGATCAAATGGAAGTTAAAGGAAGAGACTTAGTAACTGGTCTTCCTCATACCATAAATATTTGTAGTGAAGAAATAGAAGAAGCTCTAAGAGAGTCTGTGTACGCAATAATACATTCAACAAAAAATGTATTAGAACAAACTCCACCAGAATTATCAGCAGATATTATAGACAAGGGAATAATATTAACAGGTGGAGGAGCACTTGTAGATGGGTTTGATAAACTATTATCACATGAATTAAAAGTGCCGGTATTTATTGCAGAAAGTCCATTAACATGTGTAGTAGAAGGAACAGGAATACTTCTAGATAATATTCATTTATTAAATTCAAAATAGTGTTGAAAAAAAATATTTTACATGATAAAATTTATATAGTAAAGGAGTGAAGTTATGATGTATAATCCATATTATAGTTATACAACAATAGATGAAGTTGAAAATATAGGTACTTGGATGGGAATATCAGCAGTATTAGCTGTTATAGGTGGAATACTTATTTATTTCTTATTCTTAGATAAGAAAAAAGAAGGAAAGTACACTGGATTTTTAGCATATTTATATGATTTCTTATCATTTAAAAAAATGTGGCTAGAATCTATATTAAAAATAACTTATTTAATTTTAACAGTTTATATTACGTTATTTTCATTCTCATTCATAGGAAGAAATTTCTTAATATTCTTAGGTGTATTAGTGATTGGTAACTTAGCAATAAGACTTACTTATGAATTTTCATTAGTATTATTAACTATTTGCAGAAATACAACTGAAATAAATACAAAAATACCTAAAACACAAAAAACAAAAAAAGAAGACTAGTTCTTCTTTTTAAATTTATCTAAATAATAATCTCTTAACTCTTTAAATCTATCAAAATGAACTACTTCTCTTTGTCTTAAAAAAGAAAGAGGAGCAAGCAAATCAGGATCATTAGTCATATCCATTAAGTGTTCATAAGTAACACGAGCTTTTTGTTCTGCTGCCATATCTTCTGTTAAATCAGCATTCCAATCACCTGTAGTTGCAAAATATGCTGCTGTAAAAGGAACTCCATTAGCATCCGTAGGGAATATTGCATGATCATGTTGAACATATTGTGCTGATAGACCATTTGCCATTAATTCTTCTACACTAGCACCTTTCATTAATTGAGTTACCATAGTTGCTATCATTTCAACATGAGCAAGTTCCTCAGTACCAATATCATTTAATAGTGCATATCCTTTTTCATCAGGCATAGTATATCTTTGATTTAAATATCTCATAGCTGCAGCAAACTCACCATCAGGACCACCATATTGCGCTAAAATATTTTTAGCCATTTTTAAATCTTTGTTTTTGATATTTATAGGGTATTCTAATTTTTTTTCATATTTCCACATATAAACCTCCTAATTATCCCATGGCCAAGGCATATCATCCCAAGCCCAAGGATAAGAAGCTAAAGCCTCACTATTTAATGTGATAGGTCCATATTTAGACTCATATTCTTTAGTAAGATTAGCTTTATCTAATTTATATTGATTATATAAATTAATCGCATTTCTATCATTTTCATAAATATCAAGATAAAGATTTAAATCAGTCATTGCAAACCCTAAAGCATCTATGCTAGTTAAGAGTTCTGCTTGCTCATTCATAGGTTTAACATCATATGGCTCATTCTTTTTGTATGGGTCATATTCATTTTTAAATAAATTTCCTCTAATAAAACCATTATATGGATCATATAATTCATTATTAAAGTTATTGTAATTATTATAATTATTGTAATTTTGTTTTGTATTAGTATTATAAGAATTCATTTTATTATTATACATATTAGAATAATTATAATTTTTAAATTCATGGTAGTTATTCATAAATTTCCTCCTCGTTTTATATTATGAAATAGGCTAATTTATGTATGGGTTAATAACTATTTATATTAAATAATAAAAAAGTCTAGACAAATTTAGGAATATTTGCTAAAATATTATTCGTAAGTCAATTTTGCTTACATTTGGCGGTTATGGTGAAGGGGTTAACACGGTGGATTGTGGTTCCATTATGCTAGGGTTCGAATCCCTATAACCGCCCCATTATGATATTTAGTGAAGCTGAATTCAGTTTCACTTTTTTTGTTAAAAGAAAAAAAATATATTGATCTTTTTTCATTAAAGATCTTTTGATAAAAATATTGATCTTGTTTAAAAACTATGATATAGTGTATGTGTGAGGTGGTAATACATGGAAAAAATATCAATGAAAGAGGCAATATATATATGTATATCTAATATTTTAACTAGAGAAGGAAAAGATTATGCAAAATTAAATGAAATATATGAAGAGGTTTCTAACTATTTTGAAGTAGAAAATAATAAAATTTTACAAAGTCAAATAAGGGGAAGATTACAAGAATGTTGTGAACAATATGTTAGTTTTACTGGGGAATCTTTGTTTGTGACAGAAAAAATTAGATCAGGTAATTGGGCAATTAAAAAAAATATTCTAAGAAAATCAAAAGCTAAGAAAAAATATATTAGATACTTAAAAAATACTTTTTTAGTAAGTTCTGATAATTGGACAACTGTAAAAAAGGAAATTTCTATAAGCGACGAATATATTTTAGAAGATAATTTAGATTTAATATATAGAGGCAAATTAATACAAAAAATAGGAGTAGAAAAAGCTAATGTTATTATTGCAGAATTAAACAAAATTAGAAAATTATTAATGAAACTAAAAGGTATTGATAAAATAAACGATGGATATGGAACAGCATTTGAAGTATTTGCTATAGCTACATATTATAATATTGATTATGAAGAGTGTATTAATAAATACATAGTTCATGGAGATTATGATGGTAAAATAGATGCTATATATTATGGAGAAGATAAAAATATATATGTTTATCAAATAAAAATAGGAAATATAGACGATGAAGCTTATGATAAAATGAAATTAAATTATGATATTTGTATAAAAAATCAGATTCCAAAGGATGGTAAAGATTTATATAATTTTATTACAAATAATAGAGAAAATTTTAAATATAAAAAAGTCGTTTTTAATAGTGTTTCTGATAATTCAAAAAGACTTTCAAATATTAATCCAGAAAAAATATATGAAATGTTTTTTGATAATAAACTTTTGCCTATCAGTAAAAATAACATAATATTAACTATAAAAAAACCAACTATTTTATTAGATGGAAATTTTAATTTAAATGTATCAACTGACGGAAACAATAATTTTAGTTTTTATATAAGTGCTAAAGAATTAATTGATAATTTATTAAAATCTTTAGGTATTGGTATTTCAAATTATGATAAAGATTCTATTGATATATCAAAATATTTTTCTGATAATGTTAGAGGGGTATTGTCAGTAAATAAAAAAATGATTAGTACAATAGAAAATGAACCTCAAAATTTTGTTAAGTACAATAATGGAGTTAGTATTACAGGCGAAGTAGATGATTTAGGGCTTGATATTTGTATAAAAAATCCAGTAATAAATAATGGACAACAAACAATTACTACGTTAATAAGAACAAATAAAAATCTTGACAAAATAGTAATTCCAGTTAAGATTACTAATGAAACTGATATGATAATAAAAGGTAAAATATCACAATTTTCTAATGATCAAGTAAAAGTAAAATCTATTGATATGCTTTCTTTAAATCCACATATAAGAAATATTCAAGCATTTATTTTTAAAAACAAATATAAGGGCGAAAATTATTTTTTAGAAATATATTCATCAGGTAAAAAAAGTTACTATGATATAATAAAAAAATTATATAAAAGTAATAATATTATTGACTTATTAGATTTTATTAAACTATATTTTTCTATAGAAAATAAAAAAGAATTAGGTCAGTGGAAAAACTCACCTAATATACAGGTAGAAAAAACTATTATAGATTCTTGTTTTGATAATGATTTATCTTTTAAAGTTTGTGAATCAATAAAAAGATATGAAGATTTTATTGAAAATATCGAAAATAAAAAAGAAAAAGATGATTTTAAGTCGGCAGATTTAGCTTTTAAATACTTACTATGTAAAGAAAATTTAGACGAAGAAGCAGCTAAGTTAATAATAAAAAATATTAATAAAAAATATTATTACGATAAACAAGATGAGAAGAGTAAATTAATAGACATATATAAAAGTTCTACTATAATTGATAAATTAGAGAAAGAACTACAAATTTTTAAACACAAAAAGGTTGTGTCATAATTTTTAACTTTAATACATTGTAGTTAATAAAACCCTACTGATTTCAATTTAAATTTTGCCTATAATTTTATATATTAAACTTATGGGGAGTACATACTATTAAAAATTTTTCAATAGGTATAGTAATTGCCACATTTATACATTTAACGGTTTTGAAATATTCAAGCCGTTTTTTGTAATATTTTTATAATAAATTAATATAATTAACTATGAGAACAATAATATATGATATAAATTCAAAAGAATTAAATAAAAAATTTAAAAGTGATACGAAGTTAATAAGTGCTAAAGAATGTAAAAAAGATTGTGTAGGTTGTTTTAATTGTTGGGTTAAACATCCTTTAAAATGTGCATTAAATGATGAATATTCTTCTATTGTACATTTCATAGCTAATTCTAGTGAACTTATTTTAATAAGTAAGTGTAGATATGGGTGTTACAGTCATGAAGTAAAAAGAGTATTAGAAAGATGTATTTCCTATGTACTTCCTTATTTTACAATAAGAGAAGATGAAATACATCATGCAACTAGATATAAAAAAGATTTAAAATTAACTTTATATTTATATGGAGATATAACAGAAGATGATAAAAAATGCATTGAAAAAATGTTAAAAGCAAATGCTCTTAACTTAAATGCTACTAGTTATGAATATTTTACTTATAAAAATGAAAAGGAGCTAATAAAATGTTTACATTAATTAATGCTAGCCCTAAACCTATAAATTCTAATTCTTCATATTTTTTAAATTTGTTAAGTGATCACTTAAACAAGTTTTGTATATATAATTTAAAAAAAGATAAGTACGAAGATATATTAGAAAATATAAAATTATCTGATGTAATAGTTTTATCATTTCCGCTTTATGTTGATTGTCCCACTTCTTTAATGTTAGAATTTTTAGACTATATTTACGATAATAATATTAATATTAGTAATAAAAAATTGTATGTAGTAATAAATTGTGGTTTTAGAGAAGGAAAGCAAAATATAACTGCACTTAATATAATAAAAAATTGGTGTAACAAAAACAATTTATTGTATAGTGGTTCTATATTAATAGGTGCTGGTGAAATAGTAGGTAAAAGTAAATATAAAGTTATTTGCAGAAGTGCATTAAAAAAATTATCTTATTTCTCTAATAAAGTTAGTCAAAAACAAAATTGCGAAGATATAATAACAACAATGGATTATTTAAATAACAAGATATATGTACTGCTTGCTAATAAAAACTGGAACAAAAGATGTAAAAAGAATAAATTAACTAAAGAGATAATAAAAAAGATTTAAAATTAATTAAACCTTATTTAAATATTTACAAGCATTAATAGCAGCTACAGTACCATCTGATGCTGCTGTTGTTAATTGTCTAACTTCTTTTACCCTAATATCTCCAGCACAAAATATTCCTTCAACATTAGTTTTACAATCTTCATTTGCTATTATGTAGCCAACATTATTTGTATCTATAATGTTTTTACACATATCAGATACTGGTATATGACCAATTGCTATAAAAAGTCCATCAACAGTTAATTCACTATTATTTTTAGTATCATTATCTGTTATAGTAATACTTTCTAATTTATCAATACCGCTTACATTAGTTATTGTAGAGTTTAAAATAAATTCTACATTCTTTTTTTCTTTTAATTTTTCTAAATTTATAGAATCAAACTTAAATTCCTTTTGCTTATATACTACGTATAATTTTTCAACTATATTACTTAAATATAAGGCATCGTCAATAGCATTTACTCCGCCACCGAAGAGTGCTACAACTTTGTTTTTAAAAAACATACCATCACAAGTAGAACAATATGATATACCTTTACCTATAAGATTATCTTCGTTAGTTAATCCTAGTTTTCTATTTTTAGCGCCACTTGCAATTATTATGCTTTTACCCTTATAAACATTCTTTTTAGTTTTAACTTCTTTATATTCTTCTAGATTATTTATTTGAATTACTTCTTCTATTTTTAACTCAATATCTAATTCTTTAACTTGATTATATAATTTTGTAGCATACTCATATCCAGAAATTTCTACAAATCCTGGATAATTTTTAACTTTATCTGCTTTTAAAATTTGTCCACCATATGTTTCTTTTTCTAAGATTAAAACATTTTTTCTTGCTTGTTTAGCATATATAGCTGCTGTCATACCAGCAGTTCCTGCTCCAATTATTATAATATCATACATGGATATCCTCCAAAAATTCTTTAAATGAATCTTCATCCATAAAACCAATATTCTTTTTAATTTCTTTACCATTAGAGAATAAGATAATTGTTGGTATAGACATTACTCCATATTCTTTACATATTCCTTCTTGATCTTCATCAACATCAAGTTTGCAAAATTTTATATCCTTATATTGATCACTTACATTCTCAAATACAGGTCCAAACATTCTGCAAGGTCCACACCAAGTGGCCCAGAAATCAACCACAACAATTCCATTATAATTTTTAACTTCTTCATTAAAATTATTATTTAAATGTATTACTGCCATAATATCCCTCCATTACTTATATTTTACTAAAATATAAAATTAATTACAATAATATTATATTTACTTTTATAATATTTTTTGATAATATATACATATTTATGAGGGGGATTTCATGGAATTTTCAAGTGATGATAAATTAAAAGCATTTTTAAAAAAAGAATCTAGAAGATTAGGAATATCTATAACAAATACATATAATACATTTTTTTCTTTACAATTATTAAAAAGAATAAGTGAAACTAGCTATGATAAATTATTTGTTAAAGGAAGTTTTTCTGAGTTAGCACATTTAAATGAAATGATAAGACCTATTACAGATATAGATTTAGTTTCAAGTGTTTATCATAATGATCCATTATTAGTACTTTATCAAGCAATGTATAGTGAGGATGAAAATCTACATTATGAACTAATAGATATACCAAAAAGAACAAAAACAGGAATATATAAAATTCATATTAAAGCTATATTTGGTAGTATATGTCATCCAATATCTATAGATTTTCAAGAATTATCTAATACTATATATCAAAAAGATTATAAAAGAGTAAATCCTTTATTTACTGGAGATGACTTCTTTTATATATATACACCTACATATGAAGAACATTTAGCAGAAAAATTATGTATAGTTGTTGAAAGTAATAAAGATAATATATTAAATACTAGAGTAAAAGATTTTTATGATATATATAAATTGAAAGGTGGTAAATATGATAAAGAAAAATTATCTTATTTCTTTTATCATATGTTATTAGATAGACATAAAATTGATATAAGTCATGCAAGTGTTGATCACTTAAATAGACAATTCATTTTACAACATCAGCAATTATGGGATAGCATGTCAAGAAAGTATGAGTTTACTGATAAATCTATTGTTTTTGAAGATGCTGTAGAAACTACTAAAAGTATGTTGGATCATGAGTTATCTAATTTTGATAGCTCTAGTAAAATAAAAATCAAATTATATTAATAAAAGATTTCAAAGTTTAGACAAGTAATAATTTTAATTTTTCAAAAATATTACTTGTTTTTTTGCAATATGATAATTATATAATGGAAGGAAGAATTTAAATATGGGATATAATAAAAGAAATACAACGTTAATATTAATAATAACTATAGTAAGCGTATTAGGTTTAAGTATAGCATTTGCTGCATTTTCAAGTTCTTTAACAGTAAAAAGCAATGCGACAATAACACCAGATTCAGGTAACTTTAAAGTAGTATTTTCATCAAAAAGTGATAGCTTATCAACGACTAATGTGAGTGTAACAAAAACAGAGAATGCAACTGCAGGTACCCCAACAATAGATAATACAACAAATCCAACAATTAAAAATTTAAGTGCCTCATTTACATCTCCAGGAGAAAAAACTGCTAGTAGAGTTAGTATGCCACCATTCTTAGATGAAAGTTATTCTCGAGGAGTACGCCCAGTAATAAAATTAAACAAATCAGAATTAAATTAAAATATAAACAAATTTTGAAAACCATTTGGTTTTCTTTTTTACTGTAATAATTATAAGATTTTTATTTTTACTATTGTTATAAAAATCAAATTAGTATATAATATATTTAGAATAAAGAGAGTGGAAAGGGATTGATATTAATGAATAATGTATTAAGTGAAGAATTGGCTAAAAAGATGGATGCTTATTTTAGAGCAGCTAATTATTTATCTGCATGTCAATTGTATTTATTAGATAATCCATTATTAAAACGACCTTTAGAAAAAAAGGATATAAAAAGAAAAATAGTAGGACATTGGGGTACTGTACCAGGACAAAACTTTATATATACACATCTTAATAGAGTAATTAAAGAATATGATTTAAACATGATTTATATATCTGGTCCAGGACATGGTGGGAATGCTATGGTAGCACAAGACTATTTAGATGGATCTTATACTGAAGTATATCCTAATATTACTCAAGATGAAGAAGGTCTAAAAAAATTATTTAAACAATTCTCATTTCCTCTTGGGATATCAAGTCATGTGGCACCAGAAACACCAGGTTCTATAAATGAGGGCGGAGAGTTAGGATATAGTTTAAGTCATGCTTATGGCGCTGTTCTTGATAATCCAGATCTTATTGTTGCTTGTGTAGTAGGAGATGGTGAAGCAGAGACTGGCCCTTTAGCAACCTCATGGCAATTAAATAAGTTTATTAATCCAAAAACTGATGGAGTAGTTTTACCAATACTTCATTTAAACGGATATAAGATTGCTAATCCAACAGTATTCTCTAGAATATCAAGTCAAGAGTTGAAATTCTTCTTTTATGGATGCGGATATATGCCTATATTTGTGGATATAGATGAGTCTGTTAATAGGTTAGATGCTCATGAAAAAATGGCTGAAGCATTAGAAGAATGTATAAAAATAATTAAAGAAATAAAAAAAGATGCTAATAAAAGAAATAATACTAATAGACCTATATGGCCTATGATAGTTTTAAAAACACCTAAAGGTTGGACAGGACCTAGATATGTTTCAGATAAACAAATAGAAGGAACTTTTAGAGCACACCAAGTACCTATAACAATAGAAAATCAAAGTGATATAGAATTACTTGAAAGTTGGCTTAGAAGTTATAAACCTGAAGAATTATTTGATTCTAATGGAACATTAATTAAAGAGTTAAAAGATTTAGCGCCTAGTAAAGAAAGAAGAATGGGATCAAATCCGATTGCTAATGGCGGATTACTTTTAAAAGAACTTAGAATGCCGGATTTTAGAGATTACAAAGTAGAAGTAAAAGAACCTGGTACTGTTAAAGTTCAAGATATGATGGAACTTGGAAACTTTATTAGAGATATTATTAAAGATAATGAAGAAAGTAGAAATTTTAGAGTATTTGGACCAGATGAAGCTTTATCAAATAGATTAAATCATATTTTTGAAGAAACTAATAGACAATTTAATGCTACTAGAACTACAACAGATGAGTTTTTATCAGCAGATGGTAGAGTAATAGATTCATTTTTATCAGAACATGCTTGTGAAGGTATGTTAGAAGGATATTTACTTACAGGAAGACATGGAGTGTTTAATTCATATGAAGCATTTATTAGAATAGTTGATTCCATGACTAGTCAACATGCAAAATGGCTTAAAGTTACTAGTGAACTTCCTTGGAGACAAAAAATATCTTCATTAAATTACCTTTTAACTTCACATGTATGGCAACAAGACCATAATGGTTATACACATCAAGATCCAGGATTCTTAAATCATATAGTAACAAAGAAATCAGATATAGTAAGAATATATTTACCTCCGGACGCTAACTGCTTACTTTCTTGTTTCAATCATTGTATAAAAAGTAAAAATTACATAAATGTTATAGTTGCTTCTAAACATCCTTCATTACAATGGTTAACTATGGATCAAGCTGTAAAACATTGCACAAATGGAATAGGTATATGGGATTTTGCTAGTAATGATCAAAATAGCGAACCAGATCTTGTTATGGCTTGTGCTGGTGATACTCCAACATTAGAAGCACTCGCTGCAACAAAAATACTAAATGAAAATTTTCCAGAAATAAAAATTAGATTTGTAAATGTAGTAGATTTAATGAGATTAGAATCTAATACTAAACATCCACATGGTCTTACGGATTTAGATTATAATTCACTATTTACTAAAGATAAACCAATAATTTTTGCTTTCCATGGATATCCATCATTAATTCATCAATTAGTTTATAATAGGGATAATAAAAATATACATGTTCATGGTTATCAAGAAGAAGGTACTATAACAACACCTTTTGATATGAGAGTTCAAAATAAAATAGACAGATATAATCTTGTAATAGATGCTATAAAATATTTACCAGAATTAGGAAACAAAGGATCTAGACTTATACAATGGTGTAAAGATAAATTAATAGAGCATAAACAATATATTGGAGAATATGGTGAAGATTTAGAAGAAATAAAGAACTGGAAATGGAAATAAAAGGTATTGAATTACAATATCTTTTTTTGATATACTTATATTAGTGATAATATGAATGATTTAGATTTAAAAATATTAGATTTATTAAATGAAAATAAAAATATAAGACAAATAGCTACCATAGTTAATTTATCTGAAAAACAGGTATATATTAGACTTAAGACTTTAATTAATTATGGATATCAAATAAAGCCGTTCTATAGTTATAATTCTGATATATATTATAAAGTGTTAAATAATATAAACCAAAATAATAATAGAATAAATATAAGTATATCTAAAAATGAAGAATTATTTAGATGTATAGTTATTTCAGATATGCATATAGGTCATATAAAATCAAATATCAGACTTATGGATAGTGTATATGAGTATGCTGTTAAAAATAATATTAATATAATTTTTAACTGTGGAGATAATTTAGAAGGAGATTATACTAGCGATAAAAAGAGTTTAAAAGATATATATAGTCAAATAGAAGAATTTATAAAGAAATATCCATATGATAGAAGTATTAAAAACTTTATGATTTTTGGAAATCATGACTATCACTTATTAACTAACAATGGACTTGATGTTAGTAAAAAAATATCTTCTTCTAGATATGATCTTATTTCACTAGGATTTGGTCAAGGAATTGTAAACCTAAAACATGATAATTTAGTATTATTTCATAAATTAAGTAGTACATATAAAATAAATACAGATTACACTTATAAAATAGTTTTATCAGGTCATGGACATATGATGAAATCAAAAATATATGATAAATTAATATTATGTGTACCTACATTAAGTTATAAATCAACGTTTACACCAGAAGAAGTATTACCAGGTTTTATTGACTTAACATTATACTTCGATAAAGGAAAATTTGATTATGTGGTTGCTAAAAACATGACTTTAACTCCTGATATATATAGAACAAGTGAATTTAGATGTAGAATAAAGAGATTACTTAAAAATAATTACGACAAGTAATTTCTTTTTTTTTAATTGTTTGTTATAATAGTCTCGGTGATTTTATGAGATCAGTTGCACTTATTACTGGGTGTGCTAAAGGAATAGGAAGAGAAATAGCACTTACTTTAGCACGCGATGGTTATGATATTATAGGTACTTATCTAACTAGTGAAGATGATATATTAAGTTTAAAGAAAAAAATAGAATTTATTGGAGTTAAATTTGATTATTATAAATTAGATTTATCTAATGAAAGTGAAATAAATTCTTTTTGTAATAGTATAAAAAATAAATATAAAAATATTGATATACTTATAAATAATGCAGCACTTAGTATGGATTGTGAATTTGAAGATAAAACAAAGGAAGAATTTATGAAAGTTTTAGAAGTTAATTTAGTTGGACCTTTTCTTCTTATTAAAAACTTATACACTATATTAGATGGCGGCATAATAATAAACATTTCATCTACAGATGGAATTAATACATATCAAACATTAAATATGGATTATTCAGCATCAAAAGCAGCACTCATAAATTTAACAAAATCTTTAGCACTCAAATTAGAAAATATAAAAATATATGCTTTATGCCCTAATTGGGTAAATACCGAAAGTATAAGAGAAATGGATCAAGAGTATTTAAAAAATGAACTAAAAAGAATAGGCCAATATAAACTTATTGAGCCTAATCAAGTAGCTGATAAAGTAATAGAAATTATAAATTCCAATATAAAATCAGGAAGTATAATAGTTATGGAGGGATAAAATGGATACTTTAAAATATATAAAAGAATGTGAAAATAAAATAAAAGACGAATTAGAAAAAGTAGATGATATTGTGCTATATAATAGTAAAAAAGTATTAGATGCATTTCAAGATAATAATGTATGTGAATATCATTTTAATACAACTACTGGTTATGGGTATAATGATTCAGGAAGAGATGTTATAGAAAGTGTATATTCTCAAATATTTAAAAGTGAAGATGCATTAGTTAGAACACAATTTATATCAGGAACTCATGCTTTAACAGTAGCACTCTTTGGACTTTTAAGACCTAATGACATTATGCTATCAATAAGTGGAACTCCATATGATACTTTACATGAAGTAATAGGTATAAAAGAAAATAAAAGTTCTTTAAAAGCATTTAATGTAAAATATGAAGAAATAGATTTAAAAGATAATGATTTTGACTATGAAAAAATAATAAATAGAGTAAGTAAAAATGATATAAAAATGATTTATGTACAAAGATCTAAAGGATATTCTACAAGAAAAAGTATAGATATAGAAAAATTAGAATCAATTATAAAAGAAATAAGAAAAGTAAATACAAGTGCTATTATAATGGTTGATAATTGTTATTGTGAATTAGTATCAAAGAAAGAACCTATAGAAGTAGGGGCAGATGTATGTGCTGGATCTTTAATAAAAAATTTAGGTGCTGGAATCACTCCAAATGGTGGATATATTGTTGGTAGAAAAGATTTAATTGAATTAGTTGCAGAAAGATTAACTGTTCCTGGTGAAGGCAAAGAAGTAGGTCCTACTTTAGGACAAAATAAAAGTTTATTACAAGGACTTTATATGTCACCAAGTGTTGTTGGAAGCGCTCTTAAAACAGCAATACTTACAAGTTATATAATGGAAGATAAAGGATATTTAGTAGAACCTAGATATAATGAAAAAAGAGCTGATATAGTTCAAAATATTATATTTAATGATAGTGAAAAATTAATTAAATATGTACAAGGTATACAAATGGGATCAGCAATTGATTCTAATGCTATACCAGTACCAAGCGATATGCCTGGTTATGATGATAAAGTTATAATGGCATCAGGGTCATTTAATCAAGGATCATCTATAGAATTTTCATGTGATGGACCAATAAGACCACCTTATATAGCTTATCAACAAGGATCTCTTACATATGAATATGGACGTTTAGGAATTATGAAGGCAATAGAAAATTTAGATAAGTAGGTGTAAGATGAGTAAAAAAGGTAAAATGGATATACTATATGAAGATAAATACATAATAATTATAAATAAACCTTCTAATCTTCTTACAATATCTACAGAAAAAGAAAAAGATAGAACACTATTTTCGTATGTATATGACTATTTAAAAAGGAAAAATAAAAATAATAAAGTATTTATAGTACATAGACTTGATAAAGATACAAGCGGTATAGTAATGTTTGCTAAAGATGAAAAAACAAAGTTTTATTTACAAGATAATTGGGATAAATTTAAAAGAAATTATGTTGCTATAGTAGAAGGCAAAGTAAAAAATAATAAAGGCGTTTTAAAAAGTTATTTACAAGAAACTAAAACTTTATACACATATTCAGTTAAAGATAAATCAGGTAAACTTGCTATTACAGAATATGAAAAAGTATTAGAAAATAATCAATATACTATGTTAAGTTTAAATCTTAAAACAGGTAGAAAAAATCAAATAAGAGTTCAATTATCTGATATGGGTAATCCAATAGTAGGAGATAAAAAGTATGGAGCAAAGAAAAATCCTATAAGAAGAATGGCTTTGGTTGCTAACACATTAGAATTTATTCATCCTAAAACATTACAAAAAGTGTGTATTGATATAGATATACCTAATAGCTTTATAAGTTTAATGAAATAAAAAAGTAGAATTAAATTTTCTACTTTTTTAGTCACCATCTTTAACAGGATTATAAGAATAAACATTTTTAATTTTAACTACGGTTTTAGTATACTGATAATTATTATTTGTATCATACTTTGCTTTTTTTTCATCATAAATATGATTTTCTATTATATGATATCCTAAGTTTTCATAATAATTTCTTAAATAATCTTTTTCTGGACTTATAATAGGTGGTACATAACAATAAAATTGACCTCCTGTAGCATACAATTTAATTGCACCTATATAATTTGTTAAAAAATCTTCTTCATCATATACATGATTAGTACCATACATTTCTAAAAACAAATTTTTTAACCCACTATTTTCAATCCATTCACATGCTGTTTTTCTATGACCATTACGCCATCTTAGTTCTTGTTTCCAATATGGGTTAAATATTATAAATCCTATTCTTAATTCTGGTTCTCTCATTTTATACCTCTTTTTCGTTGTTTATATATAATATCATGATTAAACAAAAATATCAATTTAAACAAATTAAACAATTGATATATTTATTTTATTGTGATACAATTATTATGTATAAAAATAGGAGGGTACTTATGAATTTTAAAAGATGTAAATTTATATTTTTAATATTAATAATGTTTGTTATGATTACAAATGTTAATGCATTTAATTCTAAAACTAAAACTATAGTACAAGGAGGAAGTAGAGTTGTTGATGAAGCAACTAATTATGGATTAGCAGTAAAAAAAGATGCTGACGAAGTATATGTTTGTACATTGTATCGTAAAGATACTCCTGCTGGACGTGGTCTTTCTTGTACATTAAATGATGATTGGGATTTAAAGACTAGAATTGGTGTTGCTGCAATCTTAAATGCTTCATCAGGTGGATATAAAACTGATAGTGTTACATCAGAATATTTTGCTGCAGAAATGGCAGTAAATCAATTCCTTTATGAAAAAAATGGTAACAATAGCGATAATCACATTTTAGGTGCTGGAAATTTAGCCACTGCTTATAGAACTTTATATAATAAATATTTAGAAATAGGTAAAAACGCTTATGATAATGCTGATACTACTGTAAATTTTTCTATAAGTACAAATAAACTAACATTTACAAGATCAGGAAATAATTATATATCTAATACAATTAATGTAACAACAAATGCAGGATATGAAGTTTCTACTAATATTGGTAGTATACAAAAAAATGGAAATTCATTTTATGTAGTTGTTCCTTTAAGTTCATTTTCAACTGAAGCTAATGTAAGTGTAAGTGTAGTAAGTGGCGTTAAAAAATATAGTATTGCTAGAAACTATACTTGCGGTAGTGATTATCAAACATTAACTCCAGCTCATACAGAGGAAGTAACAACAGATGCAAAAAGAGCAACAGCAACTGGTTCAATCTCTAGAACTAAATTAATTATAAGAAAAGTTGATGAAAAAGGTAATCTAGTTGCGGGTGCTAAAATAAGGGTAGAAAACGAAGACAAATCATATAGTAAAGAATTTACAACATCAACAACTCCTATTGAAATATTAGATATACCAAATGGTAAATATACAATAACTGAGATAAGTGCTCCAAACGGATTCGTAATAGATTCTAGATCACAAACAGTAACAATAAATGATTCCTCTGCAACAGCTACTGTTACTTTAACAAATAAATTAGTGAAGGTAATAATCTCTAAGAAAGATATTACAGGTACTAAAGAATTACCTGGCGCCACATTAGAAATACAAGATAAAGATGGTAAAATAGTTAAATACTGTGGAAATGGTTCACAAGAGTGTAAATGGGTATCAACTAGTGAGGATTATGTAGTTGAGGGTCTTCCAAATGGTACTTATTACTTGGTTGAGACTATTGCACCTACAGGATATGTATTATCTAAAGAGAAAGTTAAGTTTATAGTTGATGGTAGTAATGATACTATTAAAGTAGTTATGAAAAATAAATTAACTAGAGTAGAAATCAGTAAAATTAATTTATCAGATAGTAAACCTTTAAAAGGTGCCACATTAGAAATACAAGATAAAGATGGTAAGATAGTTAAATATTGTGGAAATGGTTCAGAAGAATGCAAATGGGTATCAACTAATGATGCTTATGTAATTGAAGGACTTCCCAATGGTACTTATTACTTAGTTGAGACTATCGCACCTACAGGATATATTTTAAACAAAGAAAAAGTTAAATTTACAGTTGATGGTAGTAATGATACTATTAAAGTAGTTATGAAAAATAAATTAACTAGAGTAGAAATCAGTAAAATTAGATTAGTAGATGGTAAATTATTAAAAGGAGCTACATTAGAAATACAAGATAAAGATGGCAAAGTTGTTAAATACTGTGTTGATAAAGATGGTAATAAAAATAAAGAATGTAGATGGACATCTTCAAACGAAGTATATGTTATTGAAGGTTTGCCAAAAGGTAAATATTATTTAGTAGAAATTGCTGCCCCAGAAGGTTATGAATTAAATAAAGATAAAATAGAGTTTGAAATAACTGATAAAGATCATATAGTAAAAGTAGAAATGAAAAACGATTTAAAAGTTGATGTTCCAGATACTTTAGGATCTAAATCAGCATTATTACTTACAATAGCTATGTTTGATATTGCTCTTGGTATAGGTTTAGTTACTTATGTTAAAAAGAATAAAATTGAAGAATAGTACAATCCTTTTTTCTGGATTTCTACTTATTGCTTTAGGATTCTTTTTAGGCGGTTTAGAATATTTTGAAATGAAAAAGAATAAAGCATTTTCAGATATGAATATATTATTATTTGAAAACGAGACACCTGAAATAAAAGAAAAAGAAGATAAAACTTCAAATGATGGTAAAAATGATCAAGAAGAAGAACCTACGCCTGAAGAACCTAGTACTCCTAATATAAGTTTTAATTATATAGGTATACTTGAAATACCAAAATTAAATATAAAAAGAGGATTTCTTGATATAAATTCTAAATATAATAATGTAGATTATAATGTTACCGTTATAAATTCATCTACAATGCCAGATCAAGAAAATAACAATTTAATTTTAGCAGCACATTCAGGAGCTTGTTCATATTGTTATTTTAACGATTTATATAAGCTTACAATTGGTGATGTAGCTTCAATATATTATAATGGTATTAAGTATAATTATAATATAGTAAATATATATCAAGTTCCTAAGACTGGAAAAGTATCAATTAGAAGAAATTTTGATAAAAATACTTTAACACTTATAACTTGCACAAGAAATGATTTATCAAGTCAAACAGTGTACATATTAGAACTTGTAAGTACAAATAATTATTAAGAAGGTGATGATATGCAAGATTTTTCAATAGTTCAAAAATTAAAAATATTGAATGATATTGTAATATCATCTCCTGCTTTTTTTATATGCTTCTTTTCTGGATTATTAATACTCCTTGTTTATTTATTATCAATTTTGTTAAGAAAGAAAATTAGTAAATACTTTTTTTTAAGTATATGGGTTATAGCTTTTGTATCAATTATAATTGTATATCATAAATTTGTACTTAATTTATTTGATAACTTATTTAACAATATATTTATGGCTATATATTTCCCTAATTTGGCAGTTTATTCGATAATAATAATTGTGTCAAACGTTGTATTTATATATTCGCTTTTAAATAAGAAAGTAGGTATTAAACATAAAATAATTAATTCTGTGAGTACAATTTTACTTGATATATTATTATTGTTGATAATAGATATTGTAACTAAAAATAATATAAATGTTTATGAGCAATTAACAGTTTATTCTAATTCTAATTTGTTAGTGTTATTAGAACTAAGTACAGCAATATTTACATCTTGGATACTATTAAATTTATTAGTAAGTGCCCATTCAAAACTAAAAATATATGATGAAAAGAAGTCTAAAGAAATTCCAGAAATAATATTTGATTAAATAAATAAGTAGAAATTCTACTTTTTTCTTTTATTTTTTAGAAAATGTGCTATAATATAGGCATAAATGAAGGAGTTTTTTAATGAATTATGATAAATTCGTAGCTGACGAATCAAGTTTTTTAAAGAAATATAATAATATATATATTTCATCTAAACAAGTAGATATATTAAAAAGATATGATATAGATATTAATAAATACAACAGCGTAAAAGAATTAATATATGATATAGAAGAAATATTAAATAATAGTTATAATGATACTGAAGATTTAGAATGGGTATCAGAAACATTATCTGAATATAATTATTATAACAATGTAAATAAATAAATTAAAGGGTGGTTTTATGGAAATAGCAATTCAATTTGAAAGATATTATTTAGGAAATGATAGATATATATTTAAACCATTAGGTGTAATAAAAGGTGAATTTGATGAGGATTTTAACTGTTTTACAACAGATAGTGGTTTATTGTGTCAAAATATTTCAGATATAAGTTCTGACTATGATTATTTTTATGGTCTAACAACATCATTAGAGTTATTAGCAAAGTATTTTCCTGATAAAGAAGGTGAGACAGAATTACTTAATGAATATTTTGATGTAGTGAGTGAAAATTGCTATATAGGTTTTATCGATTATGATAATTATGAAATGGATGTTGCAAAAATTTCATATGAAAGTATTGAAAGTATAATAGAAAATCATAAAAATGATGAGATGTTGGATTACGGCGATGATAATGAAGTTGAATATTCTGTTACTAGAGGATTTTTTGAGACAATAAGAGATATGGATTCAATGGATGAAATAAAACGTTTAATTAATCAAGTTTTAAGTCTCGGTGATGAAATGGAAGAAACTATGAAATCTGATGATGAAGAAGAAATAGAAGAAGATGTTGAACAATCTAAAAAACCAAAAACTTCTAAAGAAAAAGCAAAGATTCAACCAATAAAAACTTTAGATGGTCTTCAAAAAGAAGTATTAAGTAAAATAATAGGTCAAGATAAAGCTGTAAAAGTTGTTACAACAAAATTATTAAAGAATTTTAGAGCTAGTGATCCAGAAAATAAATCACATATTTTAATAGCAGGTCCAACGGGAACAGGTAAAACAGAAATGATTAAATTAACTTGTGAATATTTAGGTCTTCCATGTAAATCATTTGATGCTACAAGTTTTACAAAAGAAGGTTATATAGGTAGTAGTGTTGAAGATATGTTGATAGGTTTAATTCAAGTGTGTGATGGAGATATAAAAAGAGCACAAAATGGAATAATTATAATAGATGAAATAGATAAAAAGTGTAGTAAAGATTCAAGAGAGACTGCATCTTCAAAAGATGTGCTAGATTCATTGTTAAAAATATTAGGTAGAAAAAAATTCCAAATTGAAAAAGGTAGACATGGTGAATTGATAGATTTTGATACTTCAAACTTAACTGTTATATTAATGGGAGCATTTGAAGGAATAAAAAAACAAGAAGAAACACATAAAAAAATAGGATTTGGTGCTGATAACACTCCTAAAAATGAGAATAACAACACTGAAATAACTGCAGAAGACTTTATCAAATATGGTATGACTCCAGAAATAATGGGTAGAATTGGTTGTATAGCATATACAAAAGATTTAGAAGTAGAAGACTTAGTACAAATAATATATAAATCAAAAATAAGTCCATTGTTAATGGCAAAAAAATATTTTGAAAAAGATTGTGGTATAAAATTTACTTATACTAGTCAATATGTAAAAGAAATAGCTAAGAAAGCAAAATTATATAGATCAGGTGCTCGTGGTATAAAGAAAGCAATAGAGGTTTCTTTAGAGGATGTTGATGAAAAAGTATTAAGAAAAAACAAAATAAAATTAATAAAATTGACAAAAGAAACAGCATTTGATAATACTAAATATTACATTGAAGAAATGTAATATTTTTTTTAAATAAAAAAGGATTTTTAAATAAATATATGTATATTAATATTAGAGGTGATTAGTATTAATTATATAGGTAAATTTAAAATAAACAAAATAAAGCAAATTATATTAAATAAAAAATATATAAAGAAAGAATTACAAGAAAGTGATAATATATTATCTAATATAAATGGTTATTCACTAGATAAAGAGCAAAGATTGGCTGTTGTAACAGATTGTGAATCTTCATTGATAGTAGCGGGTGCTGGAAGTGGTAAAAGTCTTACTATGATAGGTAAAATAAGATATTTAATAGAAAGAAAAAAGATTAAGGAAGATGAAATATTATGTATAACATTTACACGTGAGGCAGCACTCAACTTAGAAAAGAATATAAAGAAAAATTATAACTATAATATAAAAGTTTATACTTTTCATAAACTAGCTTTAGAATTATTAAAAAAAGAGAATTTTACTATAGCTTCCACTAACACTTTAAATTATATAATAGATGAATATTTTAATACTATTATTTATAATAATAAAGAAATAATGGAAGATGTAAAAAAATTACTATGTAAAATAGATGTACCATATAAAACCTTAATAGAAACAAAAGAAATGTATAATTTAAAAAAACTGATAATAACTTTTATTAATCTATTTAAGACAAACAATTATAAAATAGATTACTTTTTAAATATAAAATCTAATAAAAAGATTATTAGAATTATAATAGATATATATTATTTATACCAAGAAGAATTAAGGAGTACTAATAGTATAGATTTTAACGATATGATAAGTAAAGGAATAGAATATGTTAAACACAATAAAATAAAAAATTATAAATATATAATAGTTGATGAATATCAAGATACTTCATATGTAAGATATTTATTATTAAAAGAAATAATAAATAAAACAAAATCTAAAATAATATGTGTAGGAGATGATTATCAATCAATATACAGATTTAATGGCTGTAATATAAATATGTTTTTAAACTTTAAAAAATATTTTAGGGGCGCTAAAATATTAAAAATAAACAATACTTATAGAAATAGTCAAGAATTAATAAATGTAGCAGGAGCTTTTATAATGAAAAATAAAAGACAATTATATAAAAATCTTAAAAGTGATAAACATATTTTAAAGCCAATAAAAATAACATATAATAAGTCTTTAACACATTTATTAGATATAGTACTTAAAAGTCATAAGAACATTCTTATCTTAGGAAGAAATAATTTTGATATTGAAAAATATTTTAAATTAGATAATGAAGGCTTTTTTCTTTATAAAGACACTAAAATAAAATATCTTACTATGCATTCTTCTAAAGGACTAGAAAGTGAGTGTGTAATTATTATAAATATGTGCAATGACATACTTGGTATACCAAATAAAATGAAGGATGACAAAATATTAAAATATGTTAATAATGGTATTGATATATATCCATACGAAGAAGAAAGACGATTATTTTATGTGGGTTTAACAAGAACTAAAAGTAATGTTTATTTATTAGTAGATAAGAAAAATCCTTCATTATTCATAAAAGAAATAATAAAGGATAATAATAAATATATAGAGTACATTTAGTTTACATAGGTGGTAAAATTTAGTGATTTTAATTAAATGTTACTTTTATTTAGGAAAAACCTAAAATTTAGAAAAAATGCTCAATTTGACACGTAAACATTAAAAGTGTTATGATAGTAGTGCTTTTCCAAAAAGAAGAGGTGTTAATGTGAAAGCAAAATCGAAATTATTAGTAATGAGTTTTCTTGTTCTAATAATTATAATTAGTGCTTATTTACTATGTTTAAAAATTAATATTAAAAGGTTTGAATCTGAAAGAAATGTTAGATCAACCGCTAATTATATAGAAATAGAAGAAAAAGTTGAAAGTTCAACAGAAGAAGTTGCTATAGCTTTGAAAGAAACTATAGAACCTGTTGTATATTTAGATATGACTTTAGATGATTTAACTAATCAATTAAATAAATCTTTATCATCTAATATAGAGGGTATGGGTTATTTGATAGCATCCTACTCTTTAGAACACAATGTAGATCCATTTATGGCAACTGCTATTATGTTACATGAGACAGGATGTAGATGGAATTGTAGTTATATAGTACGTGAATGTAATAACGTAGGAGGACAAAAAGGTTCTGGTTGTGGTGCTTATGGATATTTTAATACTCTAGAAGAGGGTATTATGGCATTTATAGATAACTTAGAACGTAATTACATAAATTATGGTTTAACAACTCCAGAATTAATAAATCCTAAATATGCAGAAGATCCTAATTGGTCAGTTAATGTAAATAAGTATATTGAAATAATAAAGGCACAGTAATGTGTCTTTTAATTTTTTTACATATTTCATACACAAAAATAGACATTTCGTGCAATTTTTAACGTTTCTATTTAAGAAGATGTATAATATTGAAATTACTTTTATTGACTGCGAAGTAAGTTTAATAGTATAATAAAATGTAAGAGGTGTATTATGTTTGGAAGATTTAAATTACAAAAAAATAATAAATATAAAAATAAAACTATAACTCCTACTTTTGTAAAAAGAAATATTGAAGTAGAAAAAATAGCACTCGAATTTGAGAAAGAATTATATTTAAATCATAATCATTCTTGGTATGAAGAATTAAAAAAAGTAAATGTAGATAATATGCAAAAACCAGCTTTATTTTATAGGGGAAGTACTATTGATTATCAAACAATGTTAGAGAAGATGAACTTATATGCATATAAGTTAGCTGCCATTGGTGTAACAAAAGACTCTGAAATACCAGTGTGCGCATCAATATGCCCAGAACTTATATATGTTATAGGCGCTGCAAGTATATTAGGAGCAAAACTAAATATATTTGGAGAAGATTTTGGTGAAGAGAATATTAAAAATATTATAAATTCAACTAATTCTAATATCTTTGTTTGTACAGATGATTTATTACAAATACTACCATCTTCAGTTCTTGATGATTCTTTAAAAAAGATAACTTTCTCACTTAATGATTCGCTACCTAATAATAAGGATCCATATATTGAATTAGATAGACAATATAGGGATTTTGAAAATCATGTTGATGAATTAAGAAAAAAATATACAAATATAATATCTAAACAAGAATTTGAAAGTATTGATAGTGATGATTTAATAATAGATACTAAAGTAACATTAGACGATGAATTTTCAATAACATATTCAAGTGGAAGTACAGGTATACCTAAGCCAATTATTCATACGGTAAAAAGTTTTATAGCTATGGGAAAATGGCATGATTCAGATATTTCTGAGTCACCTGATATGAGCTGGATGACTGTTCTTTCGGAAATATACGCACACTCAAATACAGGATTAATATGTTCCATATCTGATGGGTTATTGCAAGGATGTAAATTAGCTTTAGAACCAATACATGATAAAGACTTTTTTATAAATAGTTTATTAATAAATAAACCTAATTATGCTATTGAATCTAGGAGTTTTTGGGTAAATACTTTTAAAAAAATAGTAAATGATCCAAAATATAAAAATGTTAAGATGCCATTTTTAACTGTGCCTTTTTCAGTCGGTGAACCTTTAGCTCCTGGTGAAGAAAAATTTTGTAATAAGATGTTGAGAAAAGTTGGTGCTGGAAAAGATAAAATAAAATTACCAATATCATTAATATCTATGTCTGTAGCAGGTGGTGATTGTGAACACGGTGGTATATTCTTTATATTATTTCGTTCACTTATGAATAAAATGCCATACCAAATATTCAAAGGTGAAACTCATGGAATGAGATCATATAAAACGGTTGAATATGCTGTACTTTCAGAAGATGGTGATTATTGTAAAAATAATGAAGTTGGACGTTTAGTTGCAAATTCTTCTTGTACTATGAAATGCTATAAAGATAATGAGGCTGCTACAAATTCTTTCTTTATTAAAGATAAAACAGGTAAAATATGGGGAGATTGTAGAGCTTATGCAACAATTGATAAACATAATTTTATACAATTTAAATCAAGAATAAGTGAACAAAAAACTAAAGTAGAACCATTTCAAATCATGGATATAGTTACAAAAGATACAAAAAATATTCTTTCATGCGAAACTATAGTTGCTAAGGGAAAAGATAATGAAGATTATTTTGTTGTATATATAGAACCACAACCAGATAAATTTAATAAAATAAAACAAATTATTATATCGGCAAATAGAAGATGTATTAAAAGATTTGGTCATAGTATAACGTCAAGAATTTTATTTTGCCCGACAACTAAGTCAGGTATTCCTATAGCATACAGTGGAAAGAGAGCAACAAAGCAACTTTATAATTTAGGAATCACTGATAGATGTGTAAAACCAATTTTAAATAGTAGTGGTAATTATGAGTTTTTGAGTGCTGCTGAATATATAACTGATAGAGTTAAAATAAAATTAAAAGGACTGTCATCCGTAAATTACAGGTTACAATCCTCTAATTAGAAACTATTTATAAACTGTCCAACTTTTGGGGTTCAGTTCAAAATAGAATTTTTTTAAATTGTAAGAAATTAATTAATATGTTATAATTGCTATGGTGATAGTATGATAATAAGTAGAGTTTTTACATATATGAGTCTTGTATATTTAATTTTTTAAAGCATCTTATTTTTTTTCTAAAAAAGATTTGATAAATATCAATTGAGTGATTATAAACTAGAAAAAACATAGATTTCATACACATATTTTGCCGTTTCATACAAAAAATATCAAAAAGTACAAGTTTTATATACAATATAATTCAAATAATTTTAAATTAGTAACAAAAGGAGAAAAATTATGAGTAGTAATATAATTAGAAATTTAGAACTAGGTCATGTGCCATACAAGTATAGTATACAAAGATCACCAAGGATTTTGGGTGAACTTACGGGTTATCCGAGTATCGATAAACCATGGCTAAAATTTTATGAAGAAAATGTTGAATTGACATCTATACCAGAAGGATCAATTTATGAGGTAGTAAAATATAATAATAAAGATAATTTAAATAAGATTGCTTTAGATTTGAGAACAAGTAAAAACGATTTTAAGAGTGGTATAAAAATATCATATCTTGATTATATTAAGAGAATGGATTCTATAGCTGCTTCATATTCAAAAATGGGAATAAGAAAAAATGAAATACTTGCTACAGTATTACCTAATATACCAGAAAGTCGTGAATTAATTTATGGTTTAAATAAATTAGGAATAACTGTATATCCAATATCTCCTATGATTCCTATACAACAATTTGATAAGATTTTAAGCGAGAATGAAATAAAAAATGTTGTAATCTTTTCACAATTTTATGAAAAATTTGAGGCATCTCTTTCTACAAAAAAATTAAATAGCTTACTTTATGTTACAGGTGCAGAATCATTGCCAAAATTTTTACAAGTTATTAATAATTTTAAAAATAAAGATTTAAGAAAAAAATTCCAATTAAATGATAATGTATTATTCTGGGATGAATTCGAAAAAATAGGAAAACAATCGCATGAAGAAATAACACCTTATTATGATAAAGATCATATTGCGATAATTGTAGGAACAAGTGGAACAACAGGCACACCAAAGGGAGTTTGTTTGACAGATGATAATTTAAATGCTATAGCGCTTCAACATGGTCTTAGTGGAATATTTGATAAACAAGATGTAATGCTCGATGCATTGATACAATCAATAGGTTATGGTATTTCTACTATGCATTATTCTACTTGTTATGGATATAAAAATATTTTAATACCAGAACTATTGTTAGACAAGTATCCTTCAGTTTTATGTAGAACACATCCAGATCATTTTACAGGAGGTCCTGTTCATTGCCAGTATTTAGCAGGTAGTAAAGAATTTGAAGATGGATTATTACCTAAAGCTAAAAATATAGTATCTGGTGGTGCGACGTTAGACAAGTGTTTAGAGAAAAAATTAAATAATGTAGATGAAAGTTATGTAGAACATGGTTATGATTCAAAAATTTTAATTAGACAAGGATTGGGTGCTACTGAAAATGGTGGATGTGGTACTTATCAAAAGCAAGGAGCCTATAAATTTGGCGGCGTTGGTATTCCTCTTCCACTTGATATAGTTTCAATATTTAAGCCAGGTACAGATGAAGAGTTAAAATATAATGAAGAAGGAGAAATTTGCATAAGTGGACCAACTGTTATGAAAAAATACTTAAATAACGATGAAGAAACGTCTAACGTTTTAAAATTACATAAAGATGGCAAAATTTGGTTACATTTAGCAGATTTAGGACATATGGATGAAGATGGTCAATTATATATAACTGATAGAATAAAAAATATATTTATGAGAAATGGATTTAATGTACATCCATCTACTATCTCTAGTTACATTTCTTCATTACCAGAAGTAAAAGAATGTGTAGTTGTGGGGATTGATCACGAAAAAGAACAATGTGTACCTGTTGCTTTTGTATCATTAGTTAATGATAATAAAGAAACATTGGATTTAATAAAAACAAAATGTTATGAAAATCTAGAAGAAACTTCTATACCATATGACTACGTCGTGATGGATAAATTACCACGTAATATAGGTGGTAAATACGATACACAACTCTTAATTGATCAATATAAAAAAGCAAGAAAAGATAAAGAAAAAACATTAATATTAAAAAAATGAAATACTTGATTTATTTCATTTTTTTTAATATAATCTATATAGACAGTAGGTGTATATATGATAAGTATTGCTTTTTCTATAAGTTGTTTTATATTTTTAAGTTTTATATTGTTTTTCTATTTCTCAAAAGATAGGATGAATAATACTGAAAACAAAATTTATTCTTATTTATTAATCACAAATTATTTTGGTTTAATTATAGATATTACAGGGTTTATATTTTTAAAATTATACTCACCCAACTCCTTAATAAATTTAATTATATCTCATTTGTATTTAGTATATTATTTTACATGGGGTTATATATTAATGTTATATGTGTATAGTATATCTTTTTGTAATAATGGAAATATCAAGCATAAAAATGTATTTAAAGCAATATTTATAATAATTACTACGTTGGTTTTAATTTTACCAATAAAGATAAATATATCAGATACATATGCTTATTCATCAGGAATAGGTGTTAATTTAGTTTATATAATATCAGGTTTAAGTTTATTGTTTGAGGTTTTTTGCATAGTAAAAAATTTCAAAAAAATTATATTTAAAAAATATTCACCAATAATTTTGTTGTTAGTTATATCTTTAATAGCGATGACTATTCAAAAATACAATCCTACAATTACTTTATTAATAACTTGTCATTCAATAGTAACATTTTTAATGTATTTTACAATAGAAAATCCAGATGTAAAAATGATTCAAGAATTAGAATTAGCCCGTGATACAGCAGAGAAGGCAAATAATGCTAAAAGTGATTTCTTAAGTAGTATGTCTCATGAAATACGTACT
>CAKPCH010000002.1 GCA_934141535.1 uncultured Bacilli bacterium | reverse complement strand
TAGAATATATAAATAATCATTTTGAAGAATTAATGAAAGAATATAATAAAATAACAAATATTATAGATAAATATAAGGAAGTGTAATTTTACACTTTTTTATTTTAAATTATAATTCATAAAAATATAAGTTGTCCATATATTTTACTATGGAGGCATATATGTATAATGGATTAAATAAAGAAGAGGTAATAGAATATAGAAAAAAATATGGAAGTAATGAATTAATTAAAGAAAATAAAAATAGTTTTTTTAAATTGTTAATTAGCACTTTTGGTGATCCTATAATTAAAATTTTATTAATAGCGCTTGCTATAAAGACAGTCTTTTTATTTAAAAATTTTGATTGGTATGAAACTATAGGCATTGTAATAGCAATCCTTTTAGCTTCTTTTATTTCAAGTATATCTGAGTATGGAAGTAATAAAGCATTTGATGCCCTACAAGAAGAAGTATTGCGTATTAATTGTAAAGTTATAAGAGAAGGTAAAAAGATAGAAATACCAGTAAATGAAGCAGTGGTAAATGATATTGTTTACTTAGAAACAGGAGATAAAATACCAGCAGATGGTGTAATTATAAAAGGAAAGATAAGCGTTGATGAATCAAGCTTAAATGGAGAAACAAAAGAAGCTTATAAAGAGTCAGCACTCAATATTAATAATCCAACATTAAAAAGTAGAGTATATAAAGGTAGTGTTGTTTATAGCAATCAGGCACTTATGAAAGTAACTAGTGTTGGTATAAATACATTTTATGGTAAAATAGCTTTAGAATTACAAGAAAGTCAACCAGAAACCCCATTAAAATTAAGGTTAAGAACACTTGCTAATTTTATAAGTAAAATAGGTTATATTGGTGCTTTTCTAGTATTTTTTTCTTATATGTTTAAAGTTATAGTAATAAATAATAGTTTTAATATAGAACAAATTATTTCAACAATTACTAATTTTCCTATTATAACAGGGCATATATTATATGCTTTAACACTTGCTGTAACAATTATTATAGTGGCAGTACCAGAGGGACTTCCAATGATGATTACTTTAGTTTTATCAAGTAATATGAAGCGTATGATGCGTGATAATGTCTTAGTAAGAAAGTTAGTAGGAATAGAAACAAGCGGTAGTATAAATATTTTATTTACAGATAAAACAGGAACATTAACTAAAGGAAAATTAGAAGTCATAAATATATTAGATGGTGATTTTAATGAATATAAAAAAGAATCAAACCTATTTAAATATAAAAATTATTATGATATAGTAAAAATGTCATGTGTTGGTAATAATTCAAGTAGTTATGACAATGATAAAATAATAGGTGGTAATATTACAGATAGAGCGCTTCTTTCATATTTTAAAAATGATTCAAAAAGAATATTTAAAAATAATATAATACCTTTTGATAGTAAGAAAAAATATTCAATAACCAATATAGATAATATAAATTATGTAAAAGGTGCTCCAGAAGTTTTACTTAAAAATTGTACTAATTATTATGATAAAACAGGTAATATAAAAAAAATATTTGATATAAAAAAATTTCAAGCCAAAATATCAACATATACTAAAATGGGCATAAGAGTGTTAGTGTGTGCGATAAATAAAAATAATGATATAAATAACATAAAAAATTTAACTCTTGTATCTATTATACTTATAAAAGATGATGTTAGAAAGGATGCTATAAAAGGTGTAGAATTAGTACGAAATGCACATATTAAAACTATAATGATTACAGGTGATAATAAAGATACAGCCTTATCTATAGCACGTGAAGTTGGTATATATAAAGATAATGATTTAATATTAACAAGCGAAGAATTAAATAAATTAACAGATGAGGAGTTAAAATCAAAATTAATGTCAATTAGCGTTGTAGCACGTTCTCTTCCAACAGATAAAAGTAGACTTGTAAGAGTAAGTCAAGAACTTGGATTAGTAGTAGGTATGACTGGAGATGGAGTAAATGATGCACCAGCACTTAAAAAAGCTGATGTAGGCTTTAGTATGGGAAGTGGAACAGAAGTAGCAAAAGAAGCAAGTGATATAGTAATATTAGATGATAATTTCTTGTCAATATCAAAAGCGATTCTTTATGGAAGAACTACTTTTAAAAGTATAAGAAAATTTATTATAGTTCAACTAACCATAAATTTATGTGCATTATCATTATCAATAATAGGTCCATTTATAAACATAGAAATGCCAATAACAGTAATTCAAATGTTATGGATAAATATGGTAATGGATACTTTAGCAGGGCTTGCATTTTCATTTGAACCTCCATTAATAGAGTACATGAAAGAACACCCTAAAAAGAAAGATGAACATATAATTAATAAATATATGTTAAATCAAATATTTTTTACGGGCATTTATTCATCACTAATATGTATACTCTTTCTAAAATTACCAATAATCAAAAAATTATTTAGACCAGATTTAGGTGATAAGTACTTATACACCGCTTTCTTTGGATTATTTATATTTATAGATATATTTAATAGCTTCAATGCTAGAACAAACAGATTAAATATATTAGCTAATATTCTAAAGAATAAAGTATTTATAATAATTATGATATTTATAGTGACAGTTCAAGTTTTATTGATATATTTTGGTGGAAGTTTATTTAGAACTTCAGGCCTAACTTTATTTGAATTTCAAATTATGATAACTTTTGCACTAACAGTAATACCTTTTGATTGGATGAGAAAACTAATTTTAAAAAGAAAACATGAAAACACAGGAGTTTGACAATAAAAAAGTATAGTGTTAGAATAATCCTTGGTGATTGAAATGAAAAGATTTTTAATAGTTTTAGCACTTAGCTTATTATGTTTTGGATGTACTAAAAACAATACAAATGTAACAATTAACATATATGAAAAAGAAGATATTAATAATGAAGAAAAATTACAAAATGATTCATTAGATAAAACTGATCAATATATAACAAATAACGAAGAGAAAACTATAGAAAAAAATACACAACCAAGTGATTCTAATGAAGCAGAGAATAATTTAATAGAAGATATAAAAGATAATAGTGAAGAAGTAATAAACAATGATAAAGAACAACTACAAGAATCAAGTAAAGGCATTAAAGATTGGTATGAAAATAATAAAGATGATATAAAGAGTGCAAGTAAAGAGATATTAAGTGAAGATATAAATAAAATTAATTCATCAATAGATAAGATTTCTAATTGGTACAATGAAAATAAAGATGATATAAAGCAAAAATCTCAAGAAATAATAGAAGAAGATAAAGATTTTATAAATAAAATAATAAATAAAAATAAAAAATAGGTATAATTTACTAAATTTTCTCCAATATTATAAAGGGAGGGAATTTATGAAAAAAATATTATCTGTATTAAGTATAGTTTTGATATTAACGGGATGTTCTATAGGTAAAGATATGTCTAATACTCCAAAAAAACGTGTTGAAACATATCTTAATAACTATCAAACATTAGATTCTAATGTTTTAACAAAGATAGATTCTATAGTTAATAATGAAACTTTATATAGTGATTCACAAAAAGATACTTATAAAGATTTATTAAAGAAACATTATCAAGATTTAACTTATACTATAAAAGAAGAAACAGTAAATGGTGATAAGGCAACTGTAGAAGTAGAAATCGAAGTTAATGATTATACAAAGGCTTTAGCTAGCGCAGAAGCTTATAAAGTAACTAATGAAAAAGAATTTTTGAATGAAAATGGTAAACTAGATGAATCTAAATTTATAGATTACAAATTAGGGTTACTTAAATCAAATAAAGAAAGAGTAAAATACACAATTTATTTTTCATTAACTAAAGTAGGAGATCAATGGACATTAGATGATTTAACTAATACAGAAGAAGAAAAGATTCTTGGAATATATGAATACTAGAAAAAACTAGTATTTTTTTTTGAAATATATTATAATAAATATGGTGAATATAGATGGGTAAGAAAACATTTAAAACTTTAGATGAACAAATTCAAATACTAAAAGGTAGAGGTCTTGTCATAACTGATATAGAAAAAACAAAAGGTATATTATTAAGAGAAAATTACTTTTTTATAAATGGATATAGACACCTATTTGTAAAAAGTTATAAAGATTCTAATTTTATTCCAGGTACAACATTTGAAGAATTGTATGCTATGTTTGTATTTGATAGACATGTAAGAAATATATTTTTTAAAAATTTATTAATAGTAGAAAATAATATAAAATCATTAATAAGTTATCAATTATCTAAGAAATATGGTTTTAAAGAAAAAGAATATTTGAATCCTAAAAACTTCTCTAAGAATCCAATAAAAATAAGACAAGTACATGATGTTTTAAATAAAGTAAAAAGACAAATAAGATTAAATGGAAAACAACATTCTGCAACTATGCACTACATTACTAATTATGGTTATATACCTCTTTGGATATTAGTTAAAGTATTATCATTTGGTATAGTAGCAGAATTATATGATATATTAGATGAAAGTGATCAAATGGATATAGCTAATTTATATAATTTAGATCCTGAAACATTAGTAATATATTTATCTATTTTATCTAATTATAGAAATTTATGTGCACATGAAGATATATTATATGATCATAGAACTCAAAAGGTAATACCAGATACAAGATATCATTATTTATTAAATATAGATATGACAGACGATGAATATAACTATGGTAAAAATGATTTATTTTCTGTTGTTATAATAATGAAACAAGCTTTAACAGAACAAGAATTTAGAGATTTTATTAATGAAGTAGGATATGAAATAGATATATTAGAAGGTAAAACTAATATACTACCAATTAATAATTTCTTAAATAAGATAGGCTTTCCAGATAATTGGAGAGATATTATTGATTTAGATTAATGAAAAAAATTTTATATGTAGTAGCGCCTTTCTTAGTTATTGGCCTAATAATTGTTAGTTTGTTTCTTTATAATAAAAATAATTATATAAATATAGAAGATTCACTTGTATATGTAGTTGCTAGTAGTAATGATATGACAAGTTTTGGAAGTGGCTTTGTCTATAAAATAAATAAAAATAAGAACAAAGCATATATAATTACCAGTTATCATGTTGTTGAAGATTATAATAACATATATGTTTATAATAAGAATAACGTAAAAGTAAAAGGTAAAATATTAAATTATGATATTAATAATGATGTAGTACTTATTGAGATTTCTAATGATTTAAGTTTAAAAAGTTTAAAATTAGGTAATAGTGACAATATAAAAGTAAAAGATAATATATATGTTGTTGGTAGTCCTATTGAAAATGAGTATTTTGCTACAGTTACTAGTGGAATAATTTCATATAATAATAGAAAAATAAAAGTGGAGACTAGTAATGGTAGTGTCCTCGTTAATACAATACAAATAGATGCTAAAATAAATTATGGAAATAGTGGTAGTCCATTATTAAATGAAAAAAATGAAGTAATAGGTATGGTATTTGTAAAAGAAGAAGAATTGGATGGCATAGGATTTGCCATTCCAATAAACAAAATAAAAGAGGTAATAAAATAATAAAATCAAAGTGAAGTATAAGTTTACAAAAGGTATGTAAACTTTTCTTTAAGGAGGAAATAAATATGAAATGTGTAGTTATTACTGGATCTGCTAGAGGACTTGGCTTTGAGATGGCAAAAGAGTTTAGAAAGAATAATTTTAATGTAGTTATAAGTGATTTAAAAGAAGAAAATTTAAAGAGTGCTAAAGAAAAATTAGAAGATATTAAAAGTGATTCTAAAATTCACTATGTAGTTTGTGATGTAACAAAAGAGAGAGATTTAGAAAATTTAATTAAAGATAGTGTAGATAAATTTGATCATATAGATATATTTATAAATAATGCAGGGATAAATCAACCCAACTGTCCTATATGGCAAGTTGATAATAGTGCTATAGAAAAGATTATTGATGTTGATTTAAAAGGTACAATTATTGGTAGTAAATTAGCACTTAATCAAATGATAAAGCAAGGGTATGGAGCAATATATAACATAGAAGGACACGGAAGTAATGATAATGTTATAATGGGTTTATCAATTTATGGAACAAGCAAAAGAGCAATTACTTATTTTACTGAAGCTTTAGCTTGTGAGATAGAAATCAAAAACTTACCAATTCTTATAGGAAAATTAGCACCCGGTATTATGATTACAGACTTTATTCAAAATTCTTTAGTAGATAATAAAATAGAATTAGATGAAAAAACAAAGAAAGTATATAATATATTAGGTGACTATCCAGATGTAATTGCTAAATTCTTAGTAGATAAAATGATTCATAATAAAAAGAATAATGTTAAATTTAATTGGTTAACTAATTTTAAAGCATCAATTAGATTTATTACAAGTGGTTTTAATAAAAGAAATTTTTTCAAATAAATAAAAAGACTATTAATCTTCAATCATAATAGTCTTTTTACTTTCATTTTTCATTTCATTCTTAGGAACTGCGATTTTAAGTATACCATCATTGAATTTAGCTTTTACATCATTTTCATCAACATTACCTACATAAAATGATCTTTCACATTTAGTATAAGAATGTCTTTCACGGTGCAAATACTTTTTATTTTCCTTCTCATCATCTTTCTTCTCAACTGATACTTTAAGATATCCGTTTAAAAGATCCATTTTAATGTCATCTTTTTTAAATCCAGGAATATCAACTTCAATGATATAGTCATTATCTTTTTCATAGATATCGCATTTCATCATTTTATCAAATCTTTTTGGTGAATCAATTTCATCAAAGAAACTATCAAAGAATGCTCTAGTTGGTAACATTATCTCACTTCCTTTCTTTATCTATACATGTTATACCACTATTTTTAGCACTTGTCAAGCATAAGTGCTAAAAATATAAAATCTTTTACATTTATATTATGTTTAATATTATAAATTTAATACTATATAGTTTGACTATTTTTTTAATTTATAGTAGAATATGTGAATGTTTTGGGGGTAAACACATGTTAATAACAAACAAGAATATTTTAAAATATTTAGATAATAATAAAGTCTTATTATCAGAAAGAGAATCTATTGTTAAAAAGAAAGAAAAAACATTAGAAAGTGCAGCTGAAAAATTAAGCATAGATGAAATAATTTATTACTTATTTAAATCAAATATACCTAACAGCGCGAAGTTAGTTATATCAAAAGTAATAGACGAGGATATAAAAGAAGAAAAAAAACTAGAAGACTTAAAGAATAATTTTTTAACATCTAATTATTGTAAAGAATATATACTTTATAAGAAATATTATCCTAAAGTATTAAAAAAAATAGTTTTAGATAAATTTTATGATAAAGATATATCAAACTTATTATCTGATAGATCTTTATCTATAAGTACAAAAAAAATAATTGTTGATTTAAAATTAGCAGATATGAATATAAAGGAAGTTTTATTAGATTATAAAGACATTCCAGAAGAAATTGTTAATTATATAATAGATAATAGATTAACAAATTTATTTGACATTTACTATTGCTTACGTGATTCATACGTTCCTATTCATTTAAAGCAACGTATATTAAAGAAAAATATTAGTATTGACGATCTATTTAGCTTGTTAAATAAATTAGAAGGTTCAAGCTCTATGTATGACTTTGTACTAAATTCTAAGATAGATGAAATAAACGATTTTATTGATAAATTAAATTATAAAAATATATTAAAAATAATTGACAATAATTCTATTCCAGAAAAAATATTAGATAGAATTATGGAATTAAAAAAATCAGAAATGATTAAAGCAATAAAATCGATAGATTCATATAGTTTAAAAAAAATAATAGGAAATACGAAAAATAAAAAACTTTTGAATTTAATATTTAAAAGCTCTAAAATAAGATCCCACATAATTTTAATAAACTTAGAAGAGTATGAAGTATTAAGATGGTTAAATAATCCCATTTTTGATGATAAAACAAAAGAAAAAATAATGGTGGCTAATAGAGTTGAGATAGCAAAAGCTATAAAAGAATTAAGTTATAACGATGCTTTTTATCGTTACTTATCTGAGTCAAGCACAATGCCTCAATATGTTCAAGATCAAATATTTAACTCTAAAAAAAATTTATTATATTATGAAATTAATAATTCTTCGGAAGAATCAATATTTAGTAATATTTATTATGGTTCTTATCAATTAAGAACAAAAAAAGTAATGATAGAACAAAAAATAAATAAGGCCAATTTAGTAAATGCTTTATCTAAAGGAGAATATTGCCAAGAATATGAAATATTAAATTTAATAATTGATACAAAACGTAAAGAATTACAATCAATATTAGAAAATCTAGAAGATGAAAAATTATTTACTTTGAATATATTATCTATACCAGTTGAAATAAAAAATAGAATAATAGAAATGAATATTGATCTTATTACTGATAGATTATCAAGATTAGGAGAATCTGAGTGCTACAAGTATTTAAGCTCATTTAATGCTTTATCTTCTGTAAAAAGAGTAATACTAAAAAGATTTAATATAAGTATAGAGGATACAAATACTTGTATAGAAATATTAAAAACTAATGATGCAAATCTAGTTTTACCTAATTTTAATAAAATTCTTCAGTTTATACTTGATTGCAATATGGATATTAATGTCTTTATCCAATATGGTAGTGGTAGTAAAAAACACAGCAAATGGTTAAATAATGTCGTTAATATAATTAATGAAAATAAAGAACAAGCTTTTATAAAAGTTAAAAATTATTTATTTAACAACTTTTACAAAGAAGATGTTATGAAAGAAAATAGAGTAAGTGAAATAACTAACTTCTTAGAGGTAATAGATAATTTTTCATCTAACTCTGCACTTTTATTAGAGCTTGCTAAGAACAATAAAGTATTAACAAAAGAAGAACAAACAAATATTAAGTTTTTGTTTAATATTGATGATGAATTAAAATCAGAAGTATTAAATATTGAAGAAATTGTAAGATTTAGATTATATTTATTCGAAAAATATAAAACTATAATATATAACGATTATATAGATATTGATAATTTAAAAAATATATATAATGAATTATTATTTTGTAAAGCAGATAAAACATTAAATGATATAGGTGGTACAGCTTCTTTAATAACTTTAAGATTACAAAATAGAGATAATCAATCTATGTGTGAATTAATAGATGAATTACTATTCTATTCAAACTTTATAGAGTTAGTAAATGATACTAATAATAAAGAAGGATTACAAAAATCTTTAAAGTATATTTTTGAAAAGAAATCAGATAGTATAATAAGAATTCAAAATATGTTTTATGATTTTGATAAAAAAGTAACTAGATTATATGAATTAGACTCTCAAATTAATTTAACACCTATTTCTAAGTATAGAAGTAATGAAACGTTAATAGATTCTGAATTCTCAATTAAATATAATGGTACAGCTTTAAATGTATCAGATAAGAATTATGTTTTATATGCACATGTTATGAGTTATGGAGAAAACATAGAGGATTTAATTAATGGTAAATCAAGTGGCGATAAGAATTTTATTTCTATGAGTGCGATAAGTTATTTAGGACAAAGATATTATTATAGTAATTGCAATCGTGTTTTAGCATACGATAGAATTCCAACCGGAAGTTTTATATGTAGTTCAATAAATAATATGGCGAGTAATGGTAGTATAGATAATAACTCTAGTGAAGTAAGAGCTATAACAAGAAAACAAAAAGGAATATTAGAAACAAGTTCTGTTACAACAGGGCATTCTGAAATATTATTATATAGAGAAGGATTAAAGCCTTGTGGTATAATTCTTGTAGATGGAAAAGCGCCTACTGTAGAAGAACAAAAAATACATGAAATGTATGATTTGCCTTATATAATTACACAAGACATAGCTACGTCTATAGAAAATCCAGTTAAGTTTTTTAAACCAGAAGAAATTAAAATAAATATGTTTGATAAAGATGATTTAAGAGAATTAAATAATATAATTAAGTTCTTTAAGACAAATGTTAGCATTCATAAGAAAAATGATACATATACGGGTAGAGAAATTGCTTTAATAACAGATTCTCATTCTATGTTTGAACCTACTATTGCGGTTTTGGAAGAGATTAAAAAAAGTGGTATAACAGATATATATTCATTAGGTGATAATGTCGGCCTTGGACCAAATCCTAGTGAATTAGTAGATTTGCTTGAAGCTTATAATGTGCAGTCAATAGCAGGTAATAGTGAGTATTATAATACATTAGGTATAGAACCATTTAACTCTTATTTTGATTGTGAAAAGACTGAAAATCAAGAATGGACTAGTAGCGAACTTGGTACATTAAGAATTAATAAATTAAAATTATACAAGCCTTCAATAGATATAACTATAGGTAATAAGAAAATAGCACTTTGTCACTTTGCTAATGACATTAGATGGGATTATGGACAAAATAGTACTTGGAATTATCAATCAGTACATGCTAATGGTGGTGAGTGCACTCAATTCTTATATACCAATAGTGATGAGGCTAAAAGAAGAATTGATAATTGTATAATTAGTCACAAGAAATCTGATAAAAGTATAGGTGGATATTTAAGTGCTAAAGAAGAACCTTTATTTGAAGGAAAAAGTGTTACTGATTATGATGCTATTATACAAGGACATGTTCACTTTGATATGCAAGATACCTTAAAAGATACCAAAATATATACATTAAGAGCTGTAGGAATGGGATATAGTGGTGATGATAAAAATAAAGCTTGTTATTATGTATTAAAAGAGAGAATAGATGGTACATTTGATATAGAAAAAAGACTAGTAGACTTTAATAAATCGAGATTAATTTCTAGTATTAAAACTAGTAGTATACCACATAAAGAAAAATTATATAGATTTTTAAATTATAATAAATAGGGGATGAAGTAAATGAAAGAAGAAAGTATGATAAAATACTACAATGGAAATTATGATTTTGTATTATTTATATTAGATATTTTTTACCATGATGTAGATTTTTCAAGTGATATATTAAAAAAACAATCTATAGATGCTGCCAAAATGGGCTGCATAAGTAATATTCTACTTGCTATTAAAGAAGATTTAGTAGAAAAAGGCGACGAAGATAGATTTGTATCAAGGATATTTTTAAATCAATTGGAAGAAGCCGTAGATATGATAGCTGTAAAAACAGATACAGGATATAAATTAGGTAATGTGGATTTTATTGATGCACCAGAAATAGTTGCTTTTCTAAGAAATAAAATAGCACATGGTAACTTCATATTTGATGGCAATTATTCTAGAATAATATTAAAAAAGAATAATGAAGATGTAACAATAAACATTAATTCACTATCAAATTTTATAGCAAAAGCACTTACCAAACATTTTAATAAGATGGATATGTTGGAGTACAAAAGAGATTTTATACTTTCAAATAAAATACATAAGAATAGAGAGAAACCTATAACAAGTTTAAATGAATTAAAAGGATTTATCAAAAGTTTCTACGTATTTAATTCAACATTAAAAAGTAAAACAGGAAAAGAAATTGATTGTTACACATTAGAATTATTAAAGTCAGTATTAAATAAATATAAAGAAACAAAAGATTTAAATATTCTATTAAGCTTTAAAAAATTAATTGAAGATAAATATGAATTTAGTTATAGTCTTACACGTCCTAAGAATATAGATTATGATAAAATAGTAGCAGCAGTAAAAAATGTTGTTAGAAATGATATTCCATATAAACAACAAACGCTAGCTATTAGTAATGAACTACCAAGATTTTTCAATAAAGAATATGAAAAGTTTAATCCTTTGGTTGCCAATGCGCGAAACTTAATATTGTTAGATGCTTTATATACGAAAAACACAACAGATCTTAAAAGCTTATCAGAATATATAACAAGTAAGTATGATAAAATTTATTATAGCATAGACTCTCTAGCAACCGCTTCTATCGCATTATTTAATTCGATGTTCTCGTATGCTAACGATGATATTTATAAAAATAAAAGTTGGTGCAATAGAGATATAGATGGATTAAATTATGCATCCCTTAATTTAGATAAAATAAATGTTATTAAATATAAGGAAGAAAATAAGATATTAGATGTTATGCTTGAAGAGATCACAGCAAAAGAAAAAGAATCATTGGAAATTAAAGAAAAGTTAGAAAAGAAATTTGAAAACTTAAAAAACTTAAAAGACAAGGGAAACATAGAAGCATTAACAAGGGTAAAAGAATTAGTACTAGGTTTAACAACAAAAGAATTAACATTAAAATATGAGATAGCTGAAATAAATAGAAATATAGCATTTATAAAAGCAAATGAATTATATTTTAAAAACAAAGGTATAATTGAAGGTATTAGAAATTCAATTGCACATGGCAACTATAGAGTAGTACTTGAAAGTTGTATGGAAGATGCTAAAATAATATTTGAAGATATATATGAAGGAGAGTTAACTTTTAAATGCGAAGTTAAAATAAATGAATTTATATATATGATGAGTACTAATGGTGAAATAATAGATAACTATGTACAAAATAGAATAGATGAAAAAACAAAGACTCTTTAGAAATAAGGAGTTTTTTGTATATAATTTATTGTTTGATAATATTAAATGGTCATGGACTAATTTTATTAGTATTAAGTTTTTTAACAATAGTTTAGTATTCGACAAAATTCATAAAGGTGTTCATATAAAATGTATTTAAAATATATATTTTATATGGGAGGAATTTATGAAAAAATATATGTATAAGGTATTGACTATTATTATGACACTTTGTTTTATTACTTTAGATAGTGTTTCTGCTATCAACATAATTGAAAATTATCAAACAGTAGATAAAGGTGGTATAACATCAACAGATGATGATGTTGTAGTTAGTAAGATAATAGAAGAAATAGGTTCTGAAAATTATTTTGATATTACACTTAATGTTTCTACACCACTTAATGTAGAAAAAATAATGAAAGATAGGGATTTATCTATAGTAATAGTTATGGATGTATCTAACACAATGGTTACAACAAATATTGATGGAACTATGCATAATTTATATCCAGATAAAGACACAAGATATAAGGCTGCTATGAAAGCAGGAGAAAAGTTTATAAATACTTTCTTTGAGTATTCAGAAGGAGTGAGTGCAAAAAGAGAAATAGGTTATGTAGCTTTTAATAGTGATGCAACAAAGATTTTTGATTTAGAAGATTGCAAAACACAAAATAGTGCATTAAATCTTATTAATAAAATGAAATCTGAAACAAATAATATTGTATATGGTGATGGATATTCATCATCAAAGAAAAGATTTACTAACATAGAAGCAGGTTTAAAAATGGCTAGAGATATGTTAGATGAGTCAAATAGTGAAAATAAGTATGTAATATTTTTAAGTGACGGTTTTCCAACTACATATGTAAAGAATGATTATATAGGTTATGATAACTATACACCGAGTGCTACATCATCAACACTAGGAAATTTTTATGATAGTAATAGAAATTTACCATGCTCTTATGGTGCTAGTTATAGTGATAGGGCGGCAGAACGTGCTCAAACTGAAGCATCTAAAATTAAAGATTCTGGTGTAATTGTTTTTAGCGTAGGCGCTGGATTAGATGGACAATTGCCAATTAATGAGTTAATAAAGAAAGATAATGACTCTTTTTCAGTTGTGGATAGTTATAAAATTTCTGATAATAGAAAAAATTATGGTTATGATTATGTAATTGGAAATAGTATAACAGACTTTAAAAATTGGTTAAAGAATAATATAGGTTCGGGTTATTATTATGATGTTTCAGATACAGATAAGTTAGTTAATGCTTATAAACAAATATTTAAAAGAATAGAAAATATAAGTCAAACTAAAATAGAAGCATCATGGGTTGTAAATGATGCGATGAATGAGTTTCAAGATGGGTATATAGAATTTATAGGATTTTACGATAAATCAAATGAGTTAAATTTAAAATTAAATGGTGTATATGGCGAAAATGAAGAAAATACAGCAAGTTTTACTAATGATAAAATAAATTGGGATTTAAAAAATTCAGGTTATACAGTTATTGAAACTGATTCAAATAAAATATATAATTATGAATTAAAATATAGGATAAGATTAAGAAATGAAAAGGATGATTTTGATAAAAATAATATATATAATACCAATGGTGATACTTTTTTAACATATAGGGTTAATGAGGATAATATTCTTTCTGAAGAAAAAACTGTGTATTTTAAAGTACCGAAAGTTATAGGATATTTAACAAATTTATCATTTTTAAAAATTTCTAATATAAACAATAAACCTTTAAGTGGTGTAGAATTTAAACTAGTGCATGATAAATCAATGTGTAACGATAGTACTAATGTGGATATAGAGGATATGAGTGCTATATCGGATGAAAACGGGATAGTAACTTTCAAAAATATACCATCAGGACATGATTATATATTAAAAGAAGTTAGTACACTTGATAATTATATTATTGATGAAACAGAATATAAAGTTAATGTATCCTATGGTAAGATTTCAATAACACCTGAATTGAGTATTAATGAAAATAATCAATTTTATATCAAAAATAAGGTTAGATGTGGATCACTAGTTATTAGTAAAATAGTGAAAGAAGATAATGAAGAAAAAGACTTTAAATTTGTATTATGGTTAGATAATCAAGAAATCAATGGTCAGTATGGTGATTTAATTTTTGAAAATGGTGTTTCTGAATTTACTCTTAAAAATAATGAAACTGTTAGTATAAATGGAATTCCTATAGGTACTAAATATACAATAGAAGAGTTAGACAATGATGAATATTTAGTAACATCTACAAATTCAAGTGGCATAATAAAAGAAAATGAAACAATAGAATCGGTTTTTACAAATCAAAAAAAACCAAACAATAAAAATGAAATAGAACCGCCAAATACTGGAGATCAAGTGTTTAAGAATGTTTTATTGATGATTGGTTCAATGAGTGCTATTACAGTAGTTTTAATATTTACATACTGTAAAAGAAAGAAAAAATATCAATAAATTAATTTTTGAAACGTTATAAATTTTTTGATAAAACTCTTTAGCGATAAAGAGTTTTTTTGTAGTAAATTATAAGCACTTGTTTATTTGATTATCATACAATACTTTAGGAGTGATATTATGGCAAAAGTTGTTATTGACGCTGGACATGGAGGTCAGGATTCGGGCGCTAGTGGGAATGAAATTATAGAAAAAGAGTATACTTTAAAAATATCTGAATATATATATAATCGCTTAAAAGAGCTGGGTGTAGATGTTAAAATGACAAGAACAACAGATGAAACAATAAATCCAACTGAAAGGGTTAAGAGAATATTAGATGCTTTTGGAAATAGTAGCGATGTAATAGTAGTGTCAAATCACATAAATGCAGGAGGAGGAGCATCATTTTATGTGATTAAATTATGCGTTGGTGTATAACTTGAATAAGCTTCTTGTTTTACTGAGTTACGATTAAAAAATATTGTAAGTTGTGGTATAATTATTATGATATTTATCTTTTGTGATAAATCTTTTTTTATTAAGGAAGTGACCTGTAGTGAAAACAATTTTAAGCATGAACTATAAAGAGGCATTATTATTTTTTCTAAAAAAAGAAAACTTTTTTACTTTAGAATTGCCACCATATTTTAATTTTCAAAAAATTATAGATTTTTCATATAATAAAATAAATGGTAAAAGTTTTGAAAGTATATGTAATAAAGATTTGAAAAATAAACCATGCTATCCTAAAAATTATGAAAATGTCAATTATAAATTGATTAATAATAAAAATGGTCAATATGATTGGAGACCATTTGAAATAATTCATCCTGTACTATATGTTGATTTAGTTCGAGAGATTTGTAAACAAGAAAGTTGGAATTTAATAAAAAAAAGATTTAAAGATTTTTCTAAAAATAAAAGGATTGAATGTTGTAGTATTCCTTTGGCTAATTCTGATAAAAAAAGAGTAATTTTAAATTGGTGGAGTAATTTTGAACAAAAATCAATATCTAATAGTTTAGATTATAAATACATGGCATGCACAGACATATCAAATTGCTATGCTTCTATTTATACACATGTCATACCATGGGCTATTCACACTAAAGATATTGCAAAACAAGATAAAACCAATGATCTTATAGGAAATCTTATTGATACAAAATTAAGAAACATGAATTATGGTCAAACAAATGGTATTCCACAAGGTAGTGTATTAATGGATCTTATTGCTGAAATTATTCTTGGTTATGCTGATGAACTGTTGACTAACGAATTAGAACATCAAAAAATAGTAGATTATCAAATTCTTAGATATAGAGATGATTATAAAGTTTTTGCCAATGATCTATCGATTATAGATAAAATATTAAAAGCTTTGACTGAAATAATTGCAGAATTAAATTTAAAATTAAATTCTAATAAAACTTTTACAACAAGTGATATTATTAATGGAAGCATAAAAAAAGATAAAATGTATAGACTTAATAATCCTATTGATCAAAGTTTAAATAAACAAAAGAAATTGCTTATTATCTATAATTTTGGGTTATTATATCCTAATAGTGGTAGCATGCGATATCTATTAACTGAATTATATAAAAAAGATTTTTTAAATTTAAAGAGCAGACCAAACAGCTATGAGCAAATTATCAGTCTTGTTTCAGATATAATGATAAAAAATCCTTCTACATATAGTATATGTATAGGAATATTAAGTGAAATATTTAGTCATTTAAATATTAATTCAAGAGAAAAATATGTTAATAAAATACTAAATAAGTTTAGTGATTTACCTAATTCTGATTATTTAGAAATTTGGTTGCAACGATTGACCTTAATTGATAATCGTAACAAAACATATAATAGTTCGCTTTGTCAAAAATTATATGATAAACAAAATAAATTATGGAACTCAGATTGGTTAAATTTTACTTTAAATGAAGAATTAATAATTGATGAAAATGTGATTGATGAATTATCTATTACTGTATCTGAAAGTGAAGTAAATTCATTTTCTAGCACATATTATGATAATTAATAAAAGGGAGTAAAGTATGATATATATAACAGGTGATACACATAGAGATTTTTCTAGATTATATGATTTAGAAATGACAAGTAAAGATATATATAATAATATTAGGTGATGTAGGAACAAATTATTTCTTAAATGATGAAGATATTAAAATTAAAGAATTTTAAAAAAAATTAAAAGTAAGATTTTTTTGCATACAAGGTAATCATGAAGAAAGACCTGAAAATATATCTAGTTATTATGAAATAGAAATGTTTGGTGGGAAAGTATATATTGAAGATGATTATCCAAATTTAATATTTGCTAAGAATGGTGAAATTTATAATATAGATGGAAAAAGTGTTTTAGTTATAGGTGGTGCTTATTCTGTAGATAAAGAATATAGATTATTATATAGATATAAATGGTTTAAAGATGAGCAATTATCTCAATATGAAATGAATAATATTTTAGATAAATATAGTGGTAAAAATATAGATATAATACTTAGTCATACTTGTCCATATAAATACGAACCTAGAGAAGTTTTTATGGCAGGAATAGATCAATCTAAAGTTGATAAGACAATGGAACATTTTTTAGATGAAGTAGAAGAAAAGGTGAATTATAAAAAATGGTATTGTGGTCATTATCATACAGAAAAACAAATTGATAAATTAGAGTTTATGTTTGGTAGAATAAAATTATTTGATAAAAATGAATATTTCCCTAAATATAATAAAGATGGTTATGAGATAGTAAGAGATTATTGTAACCATAATGATAACTTAGAATGTCCTGTATGTCATTCAAAAAATGTTGTTATTCAAAAAGGCAATGGGAATAATATTATTGGTTTAGATTTGATTGCTATAATCTGTAATGAATGTAAAAAAATATATGGTTATAAAGATGTTAAATATAAACCAAATTGTCCTAAAGAATTATAAAATTACGAGAAAGTCTATAAAATAGGCTTTTTTATTTTGAAGAAAAGGAGAAAATATAATATGGTTATAAGAGTAAAGAAAGATAAAAATTATGCAGTAATGAGTAATTATCATTTTAAAGATAAAACATTAAGTTTAAGAGCAAAAGGTCTGTTATCTTTGATGTTATCTCTTTCTGATGATTGGGATTATTCTATAAATGGCTTGTGTAGTTTATGCCAAGAATCAAGAGAAACAATTAGAAAGACTTTGCAAGAATTAAAAAATAAAAATTATTTAGAAATGAATGAGTGTCATGATGAAAATGGTAAATTTTATTATGATTATAAAATTTATGAAAATCCAAAAATTAATCCATAGTACCATTTTGGGCATCTGGATTTTCCGTATACGGTATTTTAGATATAATTAAGTACCTAATTAATAAAGTATTAAATAACAAATAGATAAAATAGATAAAACCAAAAATGGAAATATTTGTGATTAATTATGTCAAAAAAACAAAATATATGTTATACTTATAATGTAAGGAAAGTAAGGAGATTAAAATGAGTAAAGAAAACGATATATTAGCAACTGCTAAAATAACTTCAAAAGGACAAATTACTATTCCCAAAATTGTTAGAAACACATTAAAACTTGAAGAAGGAAATTCTGTACTTTTTTATGTAGATAGTAAAAATGACATTAAAATTGTAAATAAAAAAGATTGTTCAATTAAAACTGAAAAAAATACAGAACAATTGGTAGTAAAGAGAGGTAAAAGTAATGAATAGCAAAAAAGAATATGAAAGAGATGAACTACATAAAACAATATGGAAAATTGCTAATGAACTAAGAGGTTCAGTTGATGGATGGGATTTTAAACAATATGTTTTAGGATTATTGTTTTATAGATTTATTTCTGAAAATATAGAACATTATGTTAATGAAAACCAGAGAAAAGCTGGTATAGAAAATTTTGAATACAGAAACATTAGTGATGAACAAGCTTTAATGGGAAAATCACAAATATTAGAAGAAAAAGGGCTATTTATATTACCAAGTGAGTTGTTTTGTAATGTAAGACTTAATGCAACTAAAAATGAAAACTTAAATGTAGTTATTTCTAATATATTTGATAATATAGAAGCTTCGGCCAGAGGAACAGCATCTGAAAATGATGTTAAAGGATTATTTGACGATTTTACTATAGATAATAAATTAGGTAATACTGTGGATGAAAGAAACGAAAAACTAGTGAAGTTACTTAATGCTATTGGTGATTTAAAATTAGGTGACTATTATGATAGTAATATAGATTTATTTGGCGATGCTTATGAATTTTTGATGACTATGTATGCTTCATCAGCAGGTAAATCGGGAGGAGAATTTTTTACTCCACAAGAAGTAGGAGAATTGCTTGCAAGAATTGTTATAATGGATAAAACGTCTGTTAATAAAGTTTATGATCCAGCATGTGGTTCTGGAGGATTATTGTTAAAATTTGCTAAAATATTAGGAAAAGAAAATGTAAAGCAAGGCTTTTATGGCCAAGAAATAAATTTAACTACTTATAATTTAGCTAGAATTAATATGTTTTTACATAATATAAATTATAATAAATTCTATATAGCTAGGGGAGATACATTAACACATCCAGAACACTGGGACTATGAACCTTTTGACGCCATTGTATCTAATCCTCCATATTCTATCAAATGGGCTGGAAAAGAAAATCCAATATTAATAAATGATGAAAGATTTTCTCCAGCTGGAGTTTTAGCACCATCATCTAAAGCTGATTTAGCATTTACTATGCATATGCTATCATGGTTAAGCCCAAAAGGTACTGCTGCAATAGTTGAGTTTCCTGGTGTGCTTTATAGAGGTGGAGCAGAACAAAAAATAAGGAAGTATATGATTGATAATAACTATGTAGATGCTGTTATTCAATTACCATCAGATTTATTTTTTGGTACATCAATAGCTACTTGTATATTAGTATTAAAGAAAAATAAAACAGACAACAACATCTTGTTTGTAGATGCTAGTGAAGAATTTGTTAGAAATACAAATAAAAATAAATTATCTAATACAAACATAAATAATATTGTTAATTTATTAAAAGATAGAGTACCAGTTGAAAATAAAGCATATTTAGCCACTTATGATGAAATAAAAGAAAATGATTATAATATATCAGTAAATTCGTATTTAAAAACAAACACGAATGAAGTAAAAATAGATATTGAAGAAGTTAATAGAAAACTAGCAGAAATAGTACCAAGGCAACAACAAATAAGAGAAGAACTAGAAGAGATAATTAGAGAATTGGAGTCTGATTATCATGAGTAAGATTAATGATTTAATTAAAGAGTTATGTCCTAATGGTGTAAGAAAGTATGAAATTAAAGATATTTGTAAGGTTACAAGAGGGCGAGTAATTTCTAAGATGGAACTTAATGATAATGCCGGAGATTATCCTGTGTATTCTTCACAGACATTAAACAACGGAGTATTTGGTAAGATTAATACTTATGATTTTGAAGGAGAGTATGTACAATGGACTACTGATGGTGCTAACGCAGGCTCTATTTTCTATCGTAATGGTAAATTCAGTGTAACTAATGTATGTGGTTTATTAAAAATTAAAGATGAGTACTTAGAAAAGATTAAGACAAATTATTTAGCATATGCTTTAACAATGGAAACTAAAAAGTATGTTAATTATGCAACTAGTAATCCTAAGTTAATGAGTAATGTTATGGAGAAGATAACTGTTTTAATTCCATCTATAGTGGTACAAGAAGAAATAGTACGAATTCTTGATAAATTTGGTGAACTAGAAGCAGAACTAGAAGCAGAACTAGAAGCAAGAAAAAGACAATATGAGTTTTGGCGTGGAAAACTTTTAAAAAATAGTAAAGATAAGGTCAAATTCGGTGATGTAGCTACTATTGTTAGAGGTGCCTCTCCTAGGCCAATTCAAAATTTTATAACGGATGATGAAAATGGTATTCCTTGGATTAAAATCGGTGATACAAATCCTAATGATAAATATGTTTTTACAACGAAAGAAAAGATTACAGTTGAAGGAAGCAAAAAATCTAGATTTGTTAAAGCTGGAAATTTTATTCTATCTAATTCCATGAGCTTTGGAAGACCTTATATTTTGAAAATTGATGGATGCATTCACGATGGGTGGTTATCAATTAGTAACTTTGAAAATACATATATACCAGACTTTTTATATCATTTACTCAGTTCTAAACCTATACAAAATATAATGTCAATGAAAGCATCTATTGGTACTGTAAAAAATCTTAATGCAGATATCGTAAAAAGTATTGAATTACCGTTATATACTAAGAATGAGCAAGAAAAAATTGTTAAAATATTAGATAAATTTGAAGAATTAACAAATGATTTAACTGTAGGTCTTCCCGCTGAAATTGAATTAAGAAGAAAGCAATATGAATATTATAGAAATAAATTATTAAGTTTTGAGGAACAAGAATATGAGTAAAACTGTATTAAATAGTATAGAGGAAGTTTTTAATAATTTAAAATCAGATTTTGATATAGCCTCAGAAAAAATAAAAGTTGATTTAGTATATGCCTTTAATGGAACTGGTAAGACAAGAATATCAAGAATGTTTTCAGATTCATTTGGAAATAAAACACTATGCTTCAATTCAATGTTTCAAGATGAATTTTCTTGGAATAATTCTAATTCTTTTTTAGTACTTAATACAAACTCGTGGATAGTTAAATTTATACAAGATCAAGGATTAGAAAATGATATTAAAAAAAATTTTCAAATGTTCTCTGACAATTCGATAATAGTTTCATTAGATTTGAAATTTGGAATTGTTGAATTTAGTGCTAAAACTATAGATGGATATGATAATAATATAAAAATATCGAAAGCAGAAGAAAGTATATTTATATGGTCAGTATTTTATACATTTGTTGATACAATGCTTTATGAACTTAAAGAAATAAAGGAAGATAGGTCTACTAATATATTTGATAATATTGAATACTTAATAATTGATGATCCGGTTTCATCAATTGATGATATAAAAATATTAAATATAGCTATAAAGATTTTTGAATTAATTAATAGGATGAAAGAAATTTTAGTTAAACCAAATATTTTGATAACCACTCATCATGCTTTATTTTATAATTCAATTTATAATCTTTTAAAAAGAGAAAAAGAAATTAAGTTAAAATCATATGTTTTAAATAAAAAAGTATATACTTATATTCTTGAAGAAAAAGGTGATTCTCCATTTGGTTATCATTTAAATTTAGTAAAAAAAATCCAAGAAGCAATTAACAAGGATGCACTTGAAAAAATTCATTTTAACATGTTTAGGATTTTATTAGAAAAAACATCTAATTATTTTGGATATAAAAAATATGATGAATGCTTTTTAAATAAAGAATATAAAACAGAAATAATAAAACTTATTAATTTGTACAGTCATGGAAGTTTACCAGAATTTGAATACTCAGAATTGATTGATTCTGAGAAAAAATTATTTATTGATGCTTTCAATGATTTTATTGGTTATTATAAAATGGAGGTTAAAGATGAGCAGTTTAAATATTATGAGTGAAAACGATAATTCTACTGTATTATCAGAATACACAGGATTAAATAGAGTAGTTACAACTTTTCAAAGTGAAGATACACTTGAAAAAGAATTAATAAATACTTTAATTGAGCAGGGCTATGAAAGACTAAATATTAATAGTGAAGAAGAATTAATAATAAACTTAAGAAGACAATTAGAAAAACTTAATAATTATCATTTTACTGATGGTGAATGGAATTATTTATTTACTAAGGTTATTGCTAATAAGAATGATTATATAATTGAAAAAACTAGACTAATACAAGAAGACTATAAACAAGAATTAACATTAGATTCTGGTGAAAAAAGAAATATTTATTTAATAGATAAAAATAATATTCATAATAATATAGTTCAAGTATTAAATCAATATATTAATAATGATGGTAATTATGATAATAGATATGATGTTACTATTTTAGTTAATGGTCTGCCTTTAGTTCATGTTGAATTAAAGAAAAGAGGAGTAGATTTAAGAGAAGCTTTTAATCAAATAGAAAGATATCAAAGAGATTCTTTCTGGGCCGGATCTGGATTATATAATTTTGTTCAAATATTTGTTATTTCAAATGGAACATTAACTAAGTATTATTCGAATACTACTAGAGAATTTCATATAAATAATCAAAAGAAAAAGAAATCTAATTCATTTGAATTTACTTCTTATTGGGCAGATCAAAAAAACAATGGTATTACAGATTTAATTGACTTTACTAAAACTTTTTTTACAAAACATACTTTATTAAACATATTAACTAAATATTGTGTATTTACGAGTGAAGAAGAATTACTTGTAATGAGACCTTATCAGATAGTAGCTACTGAGAAAATATTAAATAGAATTAAAGTGGCATATAATAATAAATTTTATGGAAAAATTAAAGCTGGTGGTTATATTTGGCATACAACAGGTTCTGGTAAAACTTTAACTTCATTTAAAACTTCTCAATTAGCTAGCAAATTGGATTTTATAGATAAAGTATTATTTGTTGTCGATAGAAAAGACTTAGACTATCAAACAATGAAAGAATACGATCGCTTTAAAGAAGGTGCTGCAAACTCTAATACATCAACAAAAGTACTAGAAGGACAGTTAGAAGATGATAATTGTAAAATTATTATTACAACAATTCAAAAGTTATCGCAATTTATAAAAAAGAATTCTAATAGTGAGGTATTTAATAAACATGTAGTTTTTATATTTGATGAATGTCATAGATCGCAATTTGGTGAGATGCATAAATCAATTATTAAAAAATTTAATAAGTATTATATATTTGGATTCACTGGTACTCCAATATTTCCAGAAAATGCTAGAACAAATAAAGGTATATCTGAAACAACAGAACAGGTTTTTGGAGAAAGATTACATACTTATACAATTGTAAATGCTATTGCTGATAAAAATGTATTGCCTTTTAGATATGAATATGTTGGTAAAGTTGATATTAATGATGATGTAAAGGATGAAAAAGTTTATAATATTGATGAAGAAAAATTATTTGATAATCAAATGAGAATTAGTTTAATAACGGAATATATTATTGAACATTTTAGTACAAAAACTAAAACTAGTGAATCATATGTTTATTCAACATTAGATAATGTTGTTGAAGTTGCAAAAAAACAAGATACAGAAGAAATAAAATCTAAAAAGAATATTAATGGATTTAATTCAATATTTGCAGTATCAAGTATTAAAATGGCTAAAGAATATTATGATGAATTTAAAAAGATTTTAGCATATAAAAATAGTAATTTAAAAGTAGCATTAATTTATTCTTATGGTGTTAATGGAGAAGACGGAGTTATTGATGAAAATTCGGAATCAACTGAAAGTTTAAACATAGATGATAGAACATTCTTAGATGATGCTATTAAGGATTATAATAAGATGTTTGAAACAAGCTATGATACATCATCTGAAAAATTTCAAAATTATTATAAAGATATTTCTTTAAGAATGAAGAATAGGGAAATTGATATTTTAATAGTAGCAAATATGTTTTTAACTGGATTTGATGCTAAAACTTTAAATACATTGTGGGTTGATAAAAATTTAAAATGGCATGGTTTAATTCAAGCGTTCTCAAGAACTAATAGAATTTTAAATAGTGTTAAAACTTATGGAAATATTGTTTCATTTAGAAATCTAGAAGACAGGTTAAATGAAGCACTTGCTAAATTTGGCGATGAAGAAGCTCATGGAGTAGTTTTATTAAAACCTTATAAAGATTATTATTATGGTTATGAAGATGAAAATGGTAAAAAGTTTGAAGGTTATAAAGAATTAGTAGAAAAATTAAAGTTAAAATTTATGCCGGGAGAATTAATGCAGAGTGAGCAGGAACAAAAAGAATTTATTAAATTATATGGTTCTATACTAAAAGTAACAAATATATTATCTTCATTTGATGAGTTTAAAGATGAAGAATTAATTAATGAAAGAGATAAACAAGATTATCATAGTATATATATTGAATTATATAATGAGTTTAGAAATAGATCTAAAAGAGATAAAGCTGATGTCTCTGAAGATGTAGTGTTTGAAATGGAATTAATTAAATCTATTGAAGTTAATATTGATTATATTTTAGGGTTAGTAAAAAAATATCATGAATCTAATATGGAGGATAAAGAAATATTAGTAACAATTCAAAAGGCAATTATGGCTAGTCCAGATTTAAGAAATAAAAAGGACTTAATTATGGCTTTTATTGAATCATTAGATCAAAACTCTAATGTTTATAGCGATTTTGAATCATTTATGAATAGTAAGAAAAAAGAAGAATTAGATAAGATTATATTTGATGAAGGATTAAATAAAGAAGAAACATATAATTTTATAGAGAGGGCATTTGAACAAGGTAGAGTAGAAACTAATGGAACAGAAGTATCTAATATACTTCCAGCCATGAATATGTTTACTCCAACAAATGATAGACAAGAAAAGAAAAATAAAGTTATTGATAAACTATTAGAATTTTTTGATAAATTCTTTAGTATATCTAGTGACAAACTTTAATAATAGTAGTAAAATAATTTCTAATGGTAGAGAATATTTCATTTTAATGATGAAGTATGCTCTACTATTTTTTGCTAGGAGGAATTTATGAAAGAATCAAGATTAATAACTATATTTTCATTAATATTAGCTCTAGTTACGACATTAATTGCTATAATTTTATATTATATATGGCCAAATTTAATAGATTATGTAGGCATTTTAACTAATATTTATTGTGGAATAATTGTAGGATTAGTTACTAGTTTATGTCAGTATTTTGTTCAAAAAAGGAAAATAATTAGTAATGTTTATGGTGCATATTTTGATATTTATCGCTCATACTATTATTCAAAAAATAGACCATTATTATTTCACTATAATGTAATTAATATTTATAAAAAATTAATTGATTTAAATCCTAAAATAATTGATGAATTAGATGAATACCATGGCTTTTTTAAGAAATATGATAAAACATATAAAAAATTAAATCCAACAATAAAACTTTATGATAATTATAAAGCTAAAAAAATATTTAAATCTGTTTTTATGTGGTTTAACAAAAAGTATTTTGAATCTTCAATAGAGTCATTAATATTTGAAATAGAGAAAATATTAAGAGCAATAAATAATAAAAAATTTGAAAAAGATAAACAAGAAATGATTAAAATGTATAATTATTCTTTTGATAAAAAAGTTAAATATTAAAAAATATTAATTAAAAATTTTAAAAAATTGTTCATAAAATTCTATTTGTTTTCTAATTTTTTTTAATAAAAAGTGAATCTAATTTTTATTAAAAAAATAATAAACTGTCAGAGACTTTTTAGTAGGTTTTAGAAATGTTTCCTAACAAGCTGTGGGTGTGTAGACACCATGCTTGGTACTTTGAATATATATAGTCTGTAATACCTAATCGCAAAATCGAAAATAGCAAAATTTTTACTATAATAAATTTAGTATTATTTTTACCTAATACTAAAGAATATTTTAAAAAATAATGATATAATAGTATATAGAAAAGGAGATGATTTTCCTATGAAATGTACTTTAATGAATAAAAATATAGAGGTATTAGCTGCTGAGTATGATTCTGCTACTGGTGTATTTACTAAAATCTATGATGTGTATAATATTGATTATGCACCATACATTTTAAAAAGTTTTTATATGAGTGATGATATTAATGACACTCCATTTAGAACTAATTTAAGTGAGTGGTTCAAAGGAAGAGGAATACCATCTTGGAGAGATAAACTAGATTTATTATTACATAGACTTAATATAAATGCTCCGTGTGAATTATTAGACAAAGCATTTGGATTATCATTATCAGATCAATATTGGTTAAAACCAGTAGGCACAGATATTAAATACAAAGATATTAATTTCTTTGATAATGATTTTGATTACGCAGAATTTATGGAAGCGTCGTTATCTAAAAATAGTAAGATGATACAAAATGTTTCATCACTTAAAACACCAAATAACACTACTGATGGAATGTTAAAAAAAGCATGGATTATTGAAGATAGAATTAGATACTTGTTAAAAGGTGGTTATAAGAATGAGACATTACAACCTTTTAATGAAGTATTAGCAACTGAAATATGTAAAAGACTTGGATTTGATCATGTAGAATATACACTTGATACTTATAAAGATACTGTTGTTTCAAAATGTCCTTGTTTCATAACAAAAGATACAGAACTTATTACTTGCTATCAAATAAGAAATGATATGAAAAGACATGATAGTATAGAAGATTATGAAGAATATATTAAAAAGTTAGAAACAGAAGGAATAAAAGATGCAAGAGAAAAAATAGAAAATATGTATATCTTAGATTTTCTAATTATGAATGAAGATAGACATCTTAATAATTTTGGAATAATAAGAGATGTTAATAATTTAAAATGGTTAGATGTTGCTCCAATATTTGATAATGGACAAAGTTTAAATATTGAATACTATGATGAAGAAGAATTACATATTTCTGGTGAAGGTAAATTATTTTATGAAGTTAAACCTTTTGATGAATTAATAAAAGTAGTAAAAGATATTAAAAGAATAGATGTAAGTAAATTAGAAGGATTACCAGAATGGTTTGATGATTTATTACATCAATATCAACATTTAACAGGGTATTCAGATACGAGAATTAATAGATTATGTATCTTATTAAATAGACAAATAAATAAACTAAAAAGACTAGTAGAGCAAGAATAAACTTAGTTTTGATTCTGTGGTAATCGTTGAATTGCACTTTACTTGCACCTTTAAATGTGCTAATATGGTAATATAGGAAAGTTGCAAAGATTATAGAGAGAAGAAAATTCTCTTTTTTTCTTGCAACTTTTTTGTTGGAGGGAAGGAGGCAAAAAATTTATATAATTATTCTTATAATTAGTTTGAAATATAACTAATTTTTTTGTGCTTTAATAATTTTAATATGAAGTCTTATAGTTTGTCATATTTCATAAAATTAAAAGAGAGGTGTATATAGTGAATATAACTGAAATTTTCGATAAAGATAAAAACTTGGATGATTTAATAGAGGAGTACTTAAAATTAATGTTAGAAAATAGTAAGCAATAAAGGATTGTGGTATAATTATATTGCTTATTCAAAGTTATACACATTGGAAGGAGTAATAAGTGTATAACAATATAATACAAGCACCAAGTTTTTATAGAGTTGGAATTTATATTAGATTATCAGAAAGTGATGAAGATAAATCTTATGAGTCAGATAGTGAGAGTGTTATTAATCAAAGACATCTATTAATGGATTATGTAAGAGAAAACGGTTTTACATTTATTGATGAATATGTTGATGATGGATATACTGGAACAAATTTTGATAGGCCTTCATTTCAAAGATTATTAAAAGATATTGAAAGTGGTCGAATCAATTGTGTAATCACGAAAGATTTATCAAGATTAGGTAGAGATTATATAAAATGTGGTTATTATGTAGAACAATATTTTCCACAGAAGAAAATTAGATATATATCTATATTAGATCAAGTTGATACCTTTTTAGAATGTGCTAATAATGATATAGCACCATTTAAAGCTTTATTTAATGATATGACTAGTAAAGATACTTCAAAGAAAATTCGCTCAATATTAAGAAATAAAAAAGAGCAGGGCAAATTTATCGGAAGTAAACCATGTTATGGTTATATGAGAGACCCACTTGATAAAGGGCATTTAATACCTAATCCAGAAGTTGCTCCTGTTGTTAAAAAGATATTTAATATGGCATATTCAGGTACAGGTATTAGTGATATTGTTTCATACTTAAATGATAACAATATAAAATGTCCAAGCGCTTATAAAGGAACAAAGTTATCAGTTAGACAAAAATGTAATCAGTGGACTATATCTTCAGTAAATAAAATATTAAAAAATAGGATGTATACAGGAGATATGGTACAAAATGTCCAAACTAAATTAAGTTATAAATCACAGAAAAAAGTTTCGTTAGAAAAGGAATTTTGGATAATTGTTGAAAATACTCATGAACCTCTTGTTAGTAAAACTATCTTTGAAGCAATACAAAATGCACCTGCTAGAGTAAGAGCTACCCATTGTAATAGAGAAAAAAGATTATTAGAAAATTTACTCGTATGCAAGGAATGTGGTAACTCTTTAAGTGTCTTATATAGAAAAAATAAAAACTACAAAGATGGAAAGTATTGGAGTGTTAATTGCAATAAATATGCTAGAGATCCTAGAAGACATTTGTGTTATCCTCATTTTTTTCCTTATGATAAATTAGAAGATAAAATAATGACTGTCATAAAGAATACTTGTCAAAGATATTTAGATACTTTAAATATAAAAGAATTATCATTAAAAGTATTACAAAATAGAAAACAAGATAAATGTGATAAACAAAATGAAAAGATACAACTATTACAAGAAATAGATGAATTAAAAAGAAAGTCTGATGCTTTATATGATGATAAGTTTAAAGGAATAATTACTGAAAATTCTTATATAAGAATGTCTGAACAAGTTGAAAAAAGAATATCAACTTTAAACTATAGAATTAATGAAATAGATAATGAAGAAAATAAATTTAAAGAAGATTTCAAGGAAATAGCAAAATATGAAGAGCAAATTAAATCACTTTTAAACTTAGATAAACCTAATAGAGAACTTATAAAAACATTGGTAAGAAATATTTACATTGATAAAGATAGAAATATAGAAATTCAATATAGATTTAAGGTGCTAGATGATATAAAAACTAATTATGATGAAATAACATAAATATTAGTAAAATGAAGAAAAAATTAATTGCCTAATCACATATTTTTCTTCTCGAGGTGGTGATGGTGCTGAAGTTATTTATGCTCTTAGAAATAAATCTACATTAGCTAATCTTGTCTTACAAGAGTTAGAAAATGAAGGACAAAATATAAGAAAAGCCTATCAAAGAAGACTACCAAGTGATACTTCAAAGGATTACTACTTTATACAAAGAAATACTGGTAACACAGAGGCAATTACTGTAGAATACGGTTTCCTGGATAGTACAGGTGATGATGTAGAACAATTAAAAACAAATTGGAAAAACTATGCAGAAGCAGTAGTTAGAGCAATCATAGAGTATTTAAATTTAACTTATATACCTGTTACTGGTGCCAACTATTACACAGTAAAAAGTGGCGATAGCTTATGGAGTATAGCTAAAAAGTTTAATACTACTGTATCAGATATAAAAACAACAAACGGTCTTACAAGTTCAAAATTAAGTATTGGTCAAGTATTAAAAATACCAACAAAAGAAGAAACACCAACTAAAGAAAACGTTTACACAGTAAAAAGTGGAGATAGTTTATACAGTATAGCTAGAGAATTTGATACTACGGTAAGCGAAATTATGAAATTAAATAATTTAACAAACACATCATTATCAATAGGTCAAACATTAGAAATACCAACAAAAGAGCAAGTTTCTAATACTTATACAGTAAAGAGTGGCGACAGTCTATATAGTATAGCTAGAAGATATAATACAACAGTAGATGAATTAAGAAGATTAAACAATCTAACAAGTACATCTTTATCAATAGGTCAGGTGTTAAAAGTTCCAACAGCAACTGATACTAGTTCCCAAACCTATACAGTAAAAAGTGGTGATAGTCTATATAGCATAGCTCGAAAATATAATACAACGGTGGATGAATTAAAGAGATTAAATAACTTAACAAGTACGTTGTTAAGTATAGGACAAATAATTAGAGTAAAATAAAAAAAATCTTTAGATCTATTTCTAAAGATTTTTAAATGTATTTCATTAATAATGGAAATAAGAATATTATAGCTACTAAAACAATAATAAATAGTGCAATAACAAATCCATAATTTATACCAGATTTTTTTTCTTCTTTCTTAGTTTCATTCATAGTTTGTGTATTATTCATAAATTCTGTTCTACTTTGATCAACAGTAGGTATAGAATTTAATGAATTTTGAATGTTTTCTAAGTTGTTTATATTATTATCTTCAACAGTTGGTACTGGTGGCACAGGATTATATTGCGCTTGATTTAAATTTTGTAATTCTATATTTTGATTTATAGTTGGTTGTTGTGGCTGTATATTAGTGTTTTGAACCTGTGCTTGCACATTAGTATTTTGTGTTTGTGCATATTGATTAGGCATAGCTATGTTTTGATTTTGATTAATATTTCCATTATTCAATGTGTTATTGTTATTTAATGGTTGCCCAGTTAGTGGGTCAAAATTCATATTATTATTCATACATTCTCCTCCTTTAAGAAGCTATATTACTATAAATCGTATTAGGATTTATTTTAAGTGTCATAACTTTATCTTTTGTATCAGTTTTTTCCTTCGTATCGGTATTTTCATTTTTAATAACATATTTTCCATCTATATTTTCTACTTTTATAATGTTATCATCCTCATCAACCATAACACCTTTTTTAATATCTAATCTTACTAAAACATTATTATCAACTTGATAATTTACAGCACATCTATATATATCAAATTCATCTTTATTTAATAAATCTCTATTTATTTCATTTAGGAAGTGTAAATCAAGTCCTTCTTTTTTATTGCTTTCAAGTTCTTTAAACATATTTTCAGTATTTTTCTTTGCATCATTAGTTTGAAAACTTTCTTGTGTTGGTTGCATATCTTTCATTTGATTTTCTATTTTTTTATCTGTTATAGAATTATCAATGAAATATGTTTTATTCTCTCCTTTATATGAATTAAATTGTCTATCATCTATGGTAGTAGTTTTAATATTTTCTTTTGCAAAACTATTTTTTTCAATAGTAAGACTTTTTAAACTACTTAATATCTTATTATAATCTTCTTCACCTAATGTATTACCAAAGTGTTTAACAACATAGTCCATTTTATTTTTCTTAAGAAAATCTTGATAATTATTATTTTTAGCTATAAACTCATCTAGATTATCATATTTATTATTATTTAATAATTTCATAATTTTTTCAACTATTACTTTTTCTTGTTGAGACTTTGCAGGTGTATCAAATACTCTTTTATATTCATTAAAACTATATACCATAAAATCCTCCTATGATAATTCAACTAAATTATAACAAGCTTTATTTAAAAAAAATATAGAAAAAACTACTTATTTGTAGTTTTTTTAATAAATTATACATTATTTTACATATTATTTTAGAGTTAAAAGACAAAGATTTTCTAAATGACTTGTATTTGGAAACATATCAAATGGTGTAATTTCAACAATGTTATAATCTTCTTTTAAAAGATTTAAATCTCTTACCAAAGTCATGGCATCACATGATACATATATAATTTTTTTAGGTTTTAAATTTTTAATATCTGTTATCGCTTTTTTATCAAGTCCTGCTCTTGGTGGATCTACTATTATAATATCTGGTTTAAAATTTATCTTTTTTATGCATTCTTCACTTTTTCCACAAAGAAATTTAATATTTTTAATATTATTTATTTCTTTGTTTATGTTAGCATCATCAATAGCACTTTTATTTACTTCAATACCAAATACGTTATTATCATCACTTACTATTATTCCAATAGTTCCAGTACCACAATATAGATCTAATATATTTTTATTTTTATTTTTATCAACATATTCCTTAATTTTATTATAAAGTTTTGCACACACATTTAAATTTATTTGAAAAAATGAATCAGGTGAGATTATAAATTTATAGTTATCAACACATTCTATTAAATTTTTTTCACCATATGCAAAGTTATACACACCATTAACAACTGTATATAAAGAGTGTGCCACTTCCTTTAGACAATCTATGTTGATATCTTTTATTTTTGAATGTATTATTATCATTAATTTGTTATTATTAGCCCTACATATTATTTTTTCCACATTATTTAAATCAAGCATATTTAAATATTTAATAGAATTATTAATAAGAGGGTGCGCTAAAAGGCAATTTTTAATTTCTACAATATCATTTGTATTGTCATGATAAAATCCCAATTTTTTATTTTTTATATGAAAAGTTACTTTATTTCTATAATTAAATTCATTATCGCTTTTGACAATTTCATTTATTTTTATGTTCTTATCTAAATATTTATCTAATATGTTTTTGATTTTATCTTTTTTAAATTTAAGTTGATTTTCATAATCTAACTGCAATAAGTTGCACCCACCACAATCGTTATAATAAGGACATTTGCTTTTTATTCTTAGTTCGCTCATTTTTATATATTTATTAACACTTGCCTCTATATAATTTTTTTTATTTTTTATGATTTTGATATCGACAACTTCTCCTGGTAATGCATCTTTGATAAATACGATTTTATTATCTAGTCTAGCAATTCCTCTTCCATTGTGATCTAAATCAGTAACTTGTATCATTTGACTTCACCAAAAACATTATAACATTTTATTGTTTGCTTTAGAAGTTAATTTTAATATATCATATAAATTTTTTTTAGCTTTAATAGTTTTTAAATTCTTAATTATGACATTTTTATCTTTTTCTTTTTTTCCAAAACATTCAAAATATATATAGTTTAATCTGCTATTATCACTAATTTTTAGTTCTCTTGATATAAATTTTTCTTCTCTTATTTCTTTTCTAGTTTTTAAAAGAGTATTTGATTTACTTAAAATTTTAAAGTTAATATTACTAAATTTTAAAGCCTCCGACATCTCAATTATGTCAAGTTCTTCATCAATATATAAAGATGATTTTTTAATACTCTTACCATCACTATCGAATTCTATACCTACAGCATTATTACTATCACAAAATATACAACTATACATTATTTTGTCATTTACATTCCAAAGTTCAGTTTTATATTCTATATTTTTTATGCTATCTTCATCTAATACAATAGTGTTATTTATTAATTTTTTAAAACTTTCTTCACTTATTTTAAATATCGGTATTTTTTTTATGTGTATAAGTTTATCATTTTTATCCCAGTCAAAAAAATCATATAAAACATTATTTAAATTTAAATAAATATCATATACATAGTTCATATTTTCCTCCTATATAAATAGATATAATCATTATAATGATTCCTAGAGGTGCATTTAAACACTCAAATCTTCTAATAATAAAATTTACATATTCAAGAAAATTATACCCTATACTAAGTAAATTTAAATAACTTATTATATATACAAAACCAATTGTAGTAAGACCAAAACCAATTAAAAATAAAAATATTCTAAATAACATTGTCAAGACACCCTAATAAATTTTATTAGATTTTATTTTTTTTATTTATTATTTTTTAAAATTATTATATAATTAGATAGGTGATAATTTATGGATTTATTAAAATATATATTCTTAGGATTTGTACAAGGTATAACTGAACCAATACCAGTTTCATCTAGTGGACATTTACTTATTTTTCAAAAATTAATAGGTGGAATGGATAAAATAGATTATGGAATACTTGCAACACTTACTAATTTTGGTAGTTTTATAGCTATTTGTTTAATATTTAAAAATGAATTAATAGATTTATTTAAATCATTTTTTGGGTATTTGAAGAATAAAGATAAAAAAGACTATTCTAACTATAAGTATTGTTGGTATATTGTGCTTGCTACAATACCAGCAGGAATTATGGGACTTGTTGTAACTAAACTAGGTTTCTTTGATGCTTTAGAAAAAAATGTTAAATTTGTAGGTGTTACATTACTAATTACTGGAATCTTCTTATTTTTAATAAGAAATTTTAAAGGAAAAAAAGATAAAAAAGATATTACTTTAAAAGATGCTTTAACTGTTGGTTTATTTCAAGTGGTAGCACTTGTTCCTGGAATAAGTAGAAGTGGTTCTACTATGATAGGTGGAATGTTTAGAGGATTAAAAAGAGAAACTGCATTTAATTTTTCATTTATGTTATATATTCCAATTAGTATAGCTACTACTTTATTAGGATTTAAAGATTTAATAAGTGCTAATTTAGATATTAATACTGTTATGTTATATTTAATTAGTACTATAGTAGCATTTATATTTACATATATTGGAACTAAATGGTTTAGAAAAATGGTAAAAGAAGGAAAATTAATATATTTTTCATTATATTGCCTTATTGTAGGTTTACTTGTAATAATATTTTTATAATAAATAATAAAAAAACTTCAATTAAACATGAAGTTTTTTTGTTTTATAAATACCGTGTCCTGATTCTTTAATATCAGCATTTGCTATTAAACTTTGTTCAATATTCATATCTTTATTAATATAAATATTTCTTAACATATTTGTCATTTCAACATATTTGTTAACAGCACATTCATTATTTTCTTCTTTGATGTAATTTGTAATAGGTTTAATATATTTGTAAAAAGTAGTGGCTGCTATTTGATATTTTAAAGGGTCATTACTTAAACCGTGTGCTATATAAGGACCTATAATATCATATTCTACAAGTAATGGTTTATATTTATCATCTTTTTGTAATACGTTATTTCTAAAATATCTCATAGTTTGTAAAAAGTAGTTTTTATCTTCCATCTTTAATATGCTACAAAGCATAGTAGTTAAATAACATCCAGGTTCTTTAGAATGTTCTATTGAATAATTATAAGCACTTTTACTTACACTATCACTTCTACTATAAGCTTTACAATATCTATAACATTCAAACTCATTTGCAGCATGACGCTCCAAACATTTTTCACACCAAAATCTTCCATATGAATCTGGATCATTTAAATTTAAATAAGTACATTCGCTACAGTAAGCCATAAAAACCTCCTTAAGTAGTTCGTATTATAGCACATATCTAATAAAAAGTAAAATTAATTAAATGCTATTTCAGTATCAATATTATCATCTACAATTGCTATAAAAAGAAATAGTATTCCACTTATCAATATTAATAATGATCCTATGAATGATATATATGTTAAATTTTTCTTTTTTATACTGTCTTCTTCACTAAGTCCTTTAATATCATTATAACTATCTTTTGTAAAATAATAATAAACTATTAATAAAATTGTAAAAATAAATATCATTAAGTTTTGATATTCTTTTCTACTTTTAAGATCGTTATATATTAAGTATTTCTTTTCTTTACTGTTAGCGTACCAACTTAATATTATTATACCTATATATATTACCCATATGTAGTTTTCAATATCTATTTTTTTTAATCTATCTTCTATATCATTCATAATATATTATATTAAATTTATTAATTTATAATTAATATTAAAAATGAAAGTATATTAGAATTTAATTAAAGATAGTTAATTTTTTAATAGTAATTATTAATTTTATTATGAATATAAGTAAAATTAAAACGACATTTATAAAAAGTCGTCTAATTTCTACTCAAAAAGTTTGAGTTATTAATCAATCTGGTGCCTGTGATCGGACTCGAACCGATACGATATTGCTATCATTGGATTTTGAGTCCAACGCGTCTACCAATTTCACCACACAGGCAAGTAATTAAATTATAGCACATTTTTCTATAATTTAATATATATTTTTAATTTTCTTCTGTGTATTTTGATTCAAATAAATTTTCATTATCTTTAATTGTTATTTTTTCTTCTTCTATTTTTGGAAGTTCATCTATTGTTCCAAGTCCAAAGTAATCTAAGAATTTAGAAGTTACTCCATATAAAATAGGTTTACCAGGCATATCTGATCTACCTACATCTTCAATTAAACCTTTAAGTAATAATTTTCTAACTACATATGAACTATTTACTCCTCTAATATTATCAATATCTATACGAGTTATTGGTTCATTGTATGCGATGATTGCTAAAGTTTCAAGTGCAGATTGACTTAATGTAGAATTAACTTCATCATTAATTAGTTTTTTATAATAATCTTTATGTTCTTGTTTTGTAGTTAATTTAAAATGATTACCTAAATATTCTATCTGTATTCCTCTATCATTTGATTCATAATCCTTAAACAACTCTTTAATCGCACCCTTTATCTCATTTTCATCTTTTTCAGTTATTTTTACAATCTCATCTAAAGTAAGTCCATCTTCACCACTTACAAATAGTAGTCCTTCTATAATAGCTTTCATTATTCTACACCTTTTTCTTTAATTATAATATCATTAAAATTATTTGTTTGTACTAATTCTATTTCTTGTTTTTTTGACATTGAAAGGATTGCTAAAAAAGTAACAACCACATATTCTTTTGTTAAAACTTCAAATAACTCAGTGAATTTAACTTTCTTCTTTTTTCTTAGTATATCCCTAATTTCAACTGTTCTTTTTCCAACACTATATTCTTTATTTGTGATTTTTGTATTTAGAGGTTTATCTAATTCTTTGTCATTTAAGAATTTTTTAAATGCTTCTAATAAGTCATTTAAATCGACACCATAATCTATATTAGTATTTTCATCTTGATATTCTGTTAGATTTTCTGGATCTTTTGTATAAACTTCTTGTCTAAAACTTTCAAGTTCTTTAAAAGAATTAGTTATATTTTTATATTTTTCGTATTCTAGTAATCTGTTTATTAATTGATTTTTAGGATCTTCTTCGAATTCATCTTCTTCAACTTCTTCATTTGGAAGTAGGGAAGAAGATTTCATTTCTATGAGTTCTGCAGCCATTACTAAATATTCGCTTGCTATATCTAGATTTAAATCATTCATCATTTCAATATAATTTAAGTATTGCTTTGTTATTCTTTCTATACTTATATCTTGAATACTTATATTATCTTGTTTAATTAAATGTAGTAATAAATCTAGTGGTCCTTCAAATTCAGGTATTTCTACTTTGTAATCCATATTATACAACTCCATAAGTATTATAAATTATTTTAAAAAAATATACAAGTGTGTTGCTATTTAAAATAATTTATTGTATAATTTAACTAATAATAGTGGGTGATATTTTGAAGAAGTATTTAAAATTTTTATTTATTATAATTTTATCATTCTTAATATTTATTCCAAGATTAAAAGCAGATACTACTGGTACTGGTGGAATAGGTGGAAATACTACTGTTACATATCCTACTGGTAGTGGTGGTTGGAATGACTGGATGTATGGTATTCACATTGGAGTATTCGATCAAAATAATAATTTGAGAAATCTTAAAAGTTATGATTTAAATTTAACTAATTGGACTACGGGTAAAACAGTAGATCCTACTAAACTATATGATTATTTAAATATTCCTTATAGAAATCATTCAGGTAATTATGCAAAACTTAAGGAATTAGCTGGAATTAGTCTTAATAAAGGAGATTATATATTAGTTGAGCCTTTTACATATATAAATGGTAAAAAAGCTGCTAATAGAATAACTTTTCGTGGAATTATACAAATTAAAGATAAAATAAAAAGTAATAATAAGAATTTGCCATTTTATACATTCTATGCCGAAGCTGCACTAAGACTTGCTAATGCTGCTAAAGTAGGTACTAATATTACTGTTGGAGGCCATACTTATACAGCACAAAATAATGCTTGTGATAATAATAGTTATAGACGAGAAAATTTTTGCGGATGGAGTAAAAATCATTATGTTGGTTTTGGTATAACAGTTATAGGCTATGATCAAATAAATCCTGTTGTTCCACCTAAAAAAGGATCACTTGAACTTAAAAAAATAGATGGGAATACAAGAAATGGAATTTCTGGAGTTGTATTTCAATTAAGTGGTAATGGTAGAAAATATACTTGTACAACAAATTCAAAAGGTGTATGTACAATAAACAATATAATAGTTGGAACATATACTTTAAAAGAAGCAAAACCCGCTAAATCTTATCCAAGTAACAATAAAAGTTGGAGTATCACAATAACTGCTAATACAAAAAATAATTATTATTCAGTTAATCCAATAACAAATACAAAAACTTGTGTTTCTGAATTTGAAGATAATGTAAGTAAGAGATTAGAACTATATAGAAAATATTTGGGTAATGGTTATAATTATAACAATCTACTTAATTTTAATATACATGATGCAAGTAATGCTTGTAAAGTTTCATCATGTAGTAAGAACTCTTCAATAAGTTGTATGAATTTTTCATCAAATTTAAATGGAACATTTAATGAATATAATTTGTCTTGTTATGATGATGTTATAACTGTAGAAAATGTAACAGGATATTGTGTTGAAACATTTAATTTTAACAATTCACTTGGAATATCTGGAAATCATAATTTTGGTACAATTAATTCCGGACAATTAATAATAAAACAAACAACACCTACAGTAGGAACAGGTACATTAACTAAGGTTTGTTATTTACCTACTACAAAAAGATATTATGAAACATTTAAATATAGCGACTATATAAAGTCAATAAAATTAGGCGATGTTGCATTCAATTATAGTGATAAATCTTTTGGACTTAGCGTTGGTGGAGTATCAAACGGTTTTACAAGATTAAGTGCTACAGTTACTACAGAATATAATTTACCAAGTGTATCATCATCTATTGGTAGTGGTGAAAAATATTATTCAGAATCTTGTACTAATTGTAGATTTTTAGGTTATGGCTTGATAAGTAATTTAGCACATAATGATGGAGAATATAATTTAAAATTTGATGTTGAATTAAATATAAATAATTTAAGAAATATATTTGAATCAAACGACTCTTGTAAATATAATATAAAGAATAATATAACTACTTGTGAAAATGAAACATGTCAATCAAATAAATTAAATTTAGAATTTAGAATAATAGATACAACTAATCCATTTCCTGGTAAATCAGGAAATTCAAGAAAAACTGGAGAAAATTGGTGTGATGATGATAGTTGTAGTTCTAAAAATCAAAATGTATGTGAAAATATAATAAATAAAAAGAATAGTTATACATCTGGAACTGCAAAATATACAATAATACTTACACCAAGTGCTGTAACAGATATAAGAAAAGATAATGCAACAAGCATTAAAAATGGTATATCATATGATGATTTCAGCACTTTAAATTGCGATGAAAATAATAATTGTACTAGTAATTATTTAAAAAAATTAGAAGGAAGAACAATTTCTAACAATAATAATTCTACATATGTATTAGTAAGAGTGCAGGACTATAAAAGTGATTTAGATGTTATAAATGAAGAATGTAGGACAAAATAGTATAGACAATTTTGTTCTTTTTCTCATTTAATAATCATTGTAAGTTTATAAAAAATATTGTATAATTTATATAAGAAAGTAGGCGAGTAATAATGAAGTTAAATAAAGTTTTATTTACAATGCTTATTAGTTCTTTTTTATTCTTGCTTAAAATAAATGCATATGATTTAAAAATAGCATCAAGTGGAAATAATAACTTTGATTCTAGTAATAATTTGATTGTATGGCGAAATGAAAATAAAACTAGTTCATATCTGTGTTTGAACAAAGGCTTACATATGTCAGTAAAGTGGCAATTAAATAAGATGTCAACTGGTGGTTCTAATAGATTTTATATATCACAAAATGATTTGAATTTTTATTCAAATAAAGTAATTGCAGGATATAAAAAATATAAAGCAGAGGGTGGAACTAAAAATTTAAAAGATTTCATAAATACTGTAAATTCATTTCCTGTAAATTATAGTAATGAAGATAAAAAGGCATTTATGAGTATGCAATGGTGTTATTGGGATAGTTCATGTCAATCTAATACAAATTCCATAACTGAAAATGGTAAAAAATATACAGTAGCAATGGATGTTTATAAAGTAATAAGAGAAGATGTGTGTCAATATGTTAATGGTAAAGTAACATATAATCCTAGTTGTAAAACAGATGATAATGTTCAAAAGTTAGGTTATGTAAAAATTACATCAGAAACTGTAGTACAAGGTTCACTTAAGTTGAAAAAAATAGATGGTGATACAGGTAGTGGAATTTATGGTGTTACTTTTAAATTGGAAGGCAATGGAAGAACTTATACTTGTAATACTAATACAAGTGGTATTTGTACAATAAATGATATATTACCTGGATATTATACATTAAAAGAAACACAACAAGCTAAATATTATCCTACTAATAACGGTAGTTGGAGTATTACCATAACTGCAAATTCAACAAACGATTATTATTATAATCATCCAATAACAAATACAAAGACATGTGTTTCTGAGTTTGAAGACAATGTAAATAAAAGGTTGGAGTTATATAAAAAATATCAATTAAATAATTTACTTAATTTTAATATACATAGTGCTAAAGATGCTTGTACAACTACCAGTTGTCAGAAGACTTCAACAATTAGTTGTTTAAATTACTCTTCTAGTATAAATAGTTTTGATCAATATAACTTATCTTGTTATGATGATACAATAGAAGTAAATAATGTTACTGGATATTGTGTTGAATTATTTGATTTTAATAATTCTTTTAATTCAACTGGTAATTATAACTTTGGAACAATTAATTCAGGACAATTAATAATTAAACAAGATATAGCAAAAATAGGTACAGGTACATTAAAGAAAGTTTGTTATTTACCTAATACGCAAAATAGTTATAATGGTACATTTGATTATACAGATTATGTTTCAAATGTAAAATTACAAGATGTATCATTAATTCATGATAATAAAATCATTAGTCTTATAAAGGATAACTATGTATCCAATGGTTTTATAAGATACACTTCAACAACAGATGTAGAGTATTTTTTACCAAAAGTATTCTCATCAATTGGAAGTGGTAAAAAAATATATAATAAAACTTGTACTAATTGTAGATTTTTAGGATATGGAATAATTGGCAATATAAATTTAGCTGAAGGGGAGCACTATTTATCATTTAATGTAAATTTGGATATAAATAAATTAAAAGCTGAGAATGTATCCTCAAAATCTTGCTCTTATAATGTAAAAAATAATATAACTACTTGTGAGGATAATGATTGTAAGTCACAAAAGTTAAATTTAGAATTTAGAACTGTTGATACTAATAATCCATTTCCTGGTAAATCAGGAAGTTCAAGAGAAACTGGAGAAAATTGGTGTGATAATGATAGTTGTGCTTCAAAAAATCAAAATGTATGTAGTAATATAGTTAATAAGAAAAATAGTTATACATCTGGGACTGCGAAATATACAATAATACTTAATTCTGATGAAATTAGTAAAATAAGACAAGATAACTCATTAAATAAAAATAATGGTATATCGTATGATGATTTTAGTACATTACAATGTGATGAATATAACAATTGTACTAGTAATTATTTAGATCAATTAAAAAATAGAACTATATCAGATAAAAATGGTTCCACGTATGTATTTGTTGAAGATGAAGATTATGATTCAAAATTAACACAAGATAATTCTATATGTGAATAATATATTAAATAATATATTAATTCTAGTAATATAACTGAACAGAAATCTTGTAGAATTGTAAGTGGAAATCGTAATTCTGTTGGTAGTGTAGTTGAGTGTGACCAAAATAGATTTTATTTATTAAGTAATTCATCTGGTTTATTAAAATTATTAGCATACTCTAATATTGATAATTCAAGTAATACAATAGATGCTTTTAATAAATCTTTACAATATGGAAATGAGTTAAAAAATAAAGGTATAAATGTTATTGGTTCTAGACTTTTATATTTACATGAGATTTATGGTATGTTTGCATCAAATAATATTACCGTAGAAAACATAGATGGTAGAAACAAGTTACAAAATGGATATAGTTGGATTTATAATACTAGTTACTGGATAAGATATAGTCAAGATGATTATGGTAATATTTTTAGCCCTATATATGTAAGCTCTGATGGAACAGTAAGAATAATGAATTATGGGCAAACCAATAACTTTGGAGTTCGACCTGTTATAACGGTTTCATCATCTATACTAAAATAAATTATAAAAAGAATAGAGGAATTTTATGATACTTAGAAAACCTTATGCATTTTTCATGAAAGTATTTAGACCAATACATTTGCTATTGGCTTTTGCTTTAGCATATTTAATATATTTAAGTAGTAAATTATTAGGATTTTTTAATGAATACATGTATTCTAGTTCAACTGAAGTTACTAGTAGTATAAAAAGTATTATAAAATCTAATTTACTTTATATAATTCCAATAGTTTTAATAGCATTCTCATTACTATTCTTTGGAATTATGTTTAGAAAAAAGAAGCCATATAAGTTTTATTTAATAAACATATTTGCATTTATAGGTGTTATAATTATTAACTTATATACTACTGATCTTATAGCAACTTTAGAAGAAAATTTAGTTTCTATAAAAATAATTAAATTAATGCATGACTTAGTTGTTATAAGTTTAATAATTCAAAGTTTATCCTTTGTATTTATGATTATTAGAGGTACTGGTGTTGATTTTAAAAAGTTTAGTTTTGATAATACAGTATCAAAATTTAACATAAATGAAGAAGATAGAGAAGAATTTGAAATAAATGTAAATGTTGATTTTAATGAATCGAAAGCTAATAGAAAAAGATTTTTAAGGAATTTGAAATATTTCTTTCAAGAGAGAAAACTTTTAATAATCATATCAAGTATAGTTGTTCTTGCTGCAACGCTTCTTTTAACTTTATATTTTATATTCAATGATAATACTAAAAAAGAAGGTATTTATTATAATGTATCTACATTTAACATAAAAGTAAATAATACAATATATTTAAATGAAAATTATAAAGGTGATAAGATAACAGATAATTATTTAGTTATTGTTAATGCTAGTTTATCTTCAGCAACAAATAAGTCTATAAATATGGAAGATTTTAGTTTAAATATAGGTGATGTAAGTTTTAAAACTACAAATAGATATTCAAATTATTTATTAGATTTAGGAAATGTTTATAATTCTGAAAAATTAACTTCTATTCCTAATGATTACCTTTTAGTATTTGAAATACCTCTCAAATATACAACTTCTACTATGAATTTAAATTATGGAGGTAGTGATGGTATAACTATTAGACTATCACCTAAAAAGTTAAATATTTCTGATACTCAAGAAATAAGAGAGAAAATTTTAGGTGAAGAGGTTTCTCTTAAGGATTCATTAGGTGATGTAAATTTTAAAATAAATAGTGTAGATTTAGATAGAAAGTTTACTATTAATTATGATTATTGTGTTGATGATATTTGTGTTAAATCTGTTGAATATCTAAAACCTAGTATAGATAAGAACTTTGATAAGATAATATTAAAGTTAGATTTAGAATTTAATAATAATAGCAAGGTTGATTTATCTAGTTTTTATGATTTACTAAGTAAATTTGGCTATATTTATTATGAAGTAAATGGTATAGGTTATTATCAAGTTAGTGGTTTTGAGAAAATAACTAGTAATAAATCAAAAAATGAAAATATCGAATATATAGGAGTTGATTCGGATATATTAAGTGCTACTAAAATAAAGTTTGTATTTTCTATTAGAGATTATAGATATGATGTAATAATAAAGGGGGATGAATAATGAAAAAAGCTTTAGTTTTTATAATATCCTTCTTTACTGGGATAATTTCTATTAAAGCTTTATCTTATGGTGGGTGTGAATATAAGGATGTAGCACGCATGAAATCTTTTGTTAACAATATAAATTTAACATATGATTATACGATAATAAATAATGAAGCATATTTTGATGTAACTATATCTAATATAACAAGTGATATGTATTTTGTGGATGTGAAAAATAATATAACATATTATTATAACAATACAATAAACGGTGAAATAACTATAAAATGTTATACTAATACATCTGGAAGTTATAAATTTTATTCTGCTAATCCATCTTGTAGTGGTATTTCACTTGGTACAAAATATTATAAATTCCCAATATACAATATATATTTTAATAATGAGATGTGTAACGATTATAAAAATATAAGTATTTGTCAAAAATGGGTTAATAAATCTTATTCATATGATGAATTTGCAAAACAAATTGAAGATTATAAAAATAGTTTAATAGAAGAGCCTAAGGATGATGATGTTATAATACATAATCCAACTATAATAGATAAAATAATTGATATATATGTAAGATATTATTATATATTTTTAATAGCTATAATAGTTTTATGTAGTTCTATAATAATAATTAAAAGAAAAAAAGATAAATTTAATTTATAGAGATAAAAAAAATTTATCTTTTTATTTACAATTAAACAGAAAAATTTTAATAAATAGTTGTTAATTTTTAGTTTGTGTGCTAAAATTAGTATGTATAGTAGGCAACGTATTATTTATAGTAGGTGATATGATGAAGGATTCGATTTGGGGATACGCTGTTTTCGTACTTGGTATAACTGCTATAATAGTTATTTGGTTTTTTTCTAATGTAACTAGTACAGATCAGCACAATTATAACTTATTAAAAGAGACAACAGAATCTGCCATGTATGATGCAATAGATTTATCAGCATATAGAAATGATGGAACTATTAGAATAGTTGAAGAAAAATTTGTTGAGAGCTTCATAAGAAGATTTGCAGAAAATGCAGATTTATCAAATACTTATAAAATAGAGATATTTGATGTTAATGAAGTACCTCCAAAGGTTAGTCTTAGGGTATCAAGTGTTAAAGGATCTACTACTGGTATATTACCAAATGGAGAATATATTACATTTGATATAGTAAATAATATAGATGCCATATTAGAAACAAAGTATTTGAAAGGAGAATAAAAAGATGAATAATTTTATGATAGGGTTAAAGAGATTTTTTAAGAATAAAAATGTGGTTACAATAATAGCAATTTTAATTATGCTAGTGGTATTATATATTGGATATAGTTATAGTATTAAGAGTAAAACTAATCCACTTAGTATTCCAGTAGCTGTAAATAAAATAAACCCTAAAACTCAAATTAAAGCTAGTGATGTAACTTATAAACAAGTGGCAAGCAGTATGGTAGGAGAAGGAGTTATAAGATCTTCTGCTAATATAATAGGTAAATATACTAATGTAAATGTTACTGTACCAAAAGATAGTGTATTTTATACTGATTGGATAGTTAGTGCAGATAAATTACCAGGAAACTGGATTGAACAATTAGATCATGATAAAGGGGAACTTGGATACTATATGAGTGTTAATATAGCAAGTACTCTTGGTAATTCAGTTTTACCTGATACATATATTGATATATATATGAAAGCTAAAGATGAAAATGGTGCAATAATGTTTGGTAAATTAATGAAAAACATTAAGGTGCTTGTAGTACATGATTCTAATGGTAAAAATATATTTGATGATTCATCAGATGTTGGAACACCAGCTAAAATAGGATTTGCAGTTAGTCAAGATTATTATATGTTACTAAAGAAGGCAGAGTATTTAAATATAGATTTAGTAATTGCTCCAAGAGGTTCTACTGTTCCAAGCGAGGATTATGTAATTGTAACAAGTGCAACATTAAGAGATTATATAGATGCTCAAACTATTACTGTAGAAGAAGACGTTATTGTTAAAGAAGTAGAAGATAATACAACAAACAATACTACAAATAATCAAACAAATAATACAAACACAAATACAAGTGGTACAAATAATGGATAATATATTTGATGGAATGGACTTTGGTCCACTTCAAGAATATTTAGATAATGATGATATAACAGATATTTCTTATAGCAATAATGGACAAGTATGGTTAAAAACTTTGTCAAAAGGTATCTTTAGAGTTGATAATCCTGCTATAAATAATGCTTTTATAGAAAAACTTGCATTTCAATGTTCAAATGTAATGGGTAAAAGTTTTAATGCTGCTCATCCATTTTTGGACAGTGAAAGTGCTGAGTTGCGTATGAATTTTGTTCATGAGTCTATTGCACGTAATGGTGTAGCTTGCGTTATACGTAAAACACCTGCAAAAATCAGACTTGAACGTGGTAAAATAATAAAAGAAAAATATGTAACAGAAGATATACTTGATTTCTTGATTACTTGTGTTCATGGACATTGCAATATAATTGCTTGTGGTGAAACTGGATCTGGTAAAACTGAGTTTATTAAATTTTTGGCTTCAAATACATATGAAAATGAAAAGATAATAACAATAGAAGATACTTTGGAGTTACACTTAGATAAAATATTTCCTAAAAGAGATATAGTTGCTATGAAAACAAATAATATAGCAAGCTACTCCGATGTACTTGTTACTTGTATGAGACAGAATCCTAAGTGGATATTATTGTCAGAGGTACGTAGTGCTGAAGCAGTAATGGCAGTTAGAAACTCTATTTCATCAGGACATTATATTTTATCTACAATACATGCTGATAAAGCAGCATCTATTCCAAACCGTATGTATAGTTTGCTAGAAACTAATCAAGATATTGAACAATTTTTAAAGTCAATATATAGATATATTCAAATAGGTGTTTATATTAGAGGATATCAAGATAGAACAACAAAACGTTTTGTAAGAGAGATTGCAGAAGTTACTGAGTTTTATGTAACTGAAGATAATGATGCAGTGTACAATACTTTATATAAAAAGACACCTGATGGTAAAGTGTATAGAAGAAATCCTAGTAAATATTTAATTGAGTATTTAGAAGCTCAAGGTACTTATTTACCTCAAGGATTTATAAAAGAAGAATATGATAAAGAACAGGAAATAGAAGAGCAAGAAAGAAAAGAAGAAGAAATAATATTTGAATAGGAGGGATAAGAATGGGAACTATATTGGTATTTGCAATAGTAGCAATCATTTTTATATTTTTAGTGATATATAGAAGCCAAGTTGGGGAACAAGCTTATCAATTTGTTAGTAGTCAAAGTAGAAGACTTTATAGCAAAGTAGCTCCTTATACATATAAAGAAATTAGAAAAAAGATTAAAGAGTTAAAGCAAGATTATACTGTTCAACAATATATAGGGCAAGTTATAATATTTGCTGTTGGCGCTGGAGGTATAACATATTTATATTTTTATAATTTAGTTGTATCAATAATATATGCAGTAATAGCAGTTGCTGCTGTTCCTTATTTAAGTTATTTAAGATGTAAAAGACTTTATAGTGAATTTATATTTGAGCAAATACAAGTATATACAACAAATGTAATAATGGAATTTGCTACTACTCAAAGTTTTGTTAAGTCATTAGAGGGTGTTTATGCTTCAGGTGTACTTGAAGATCCTGTAAAACGAGATGTTAAAACTATGATAGATATGGCTTATGAAAATGGAACAATTAATCAATCTTTAGAGTTTATGAATGAAAAATATGATTACTATATGGTAAGAAATATGCATCAATTATTCCTTCAAATAACTAATGAAGGTTCTAAGGATGCTAGTGATTCTCTTGAAAATATGTCACTAGATATAGATATGCTTGTAGAAGCAGTTTATAGAGATAGAATTGATAGAGCAGCATTCTATAAAAAGTTTGTTGTATTTGGACTTATGTTATATTTAATGATAGCACTTGTTCAAATAATGTTAGGTGATACATATCAAACCATGCTAAAGCTATGGTATGTACAAGTATTACTCCATATAATTGTTATTGTTAATACTTATTTCTTATTAGCAGGTACAAAATTTTATAATGAGAATGTGGGGGCTGAATAATGATTTGGGTATATGTAATTGTTACAGTTTTAGCACTCTTTGTATTTGCTTATAATCAAATTTTAGATACTAAGGGTTTTATTAATGATATAAATCCTATTCTAAAAAGAATGATGGAAAAGGATTATGAATTCTTACTAAGAGTAAAATATAAGGATGCTGATTTAGATATAGATGCATTGTTTATGAGAAGAATAAGAGATGGCATATTAATTACTATGGTAATAATATTCTTACTAGCTCTTACAGGTAATTTAAATTATTTATATGCAGTGTTTGCTTTCGTAGCAGGTTTTATGATGTATAAAAGTGGTTATACTAAGTTAAAAAGCTATTATAAAGCAAGACTTCACACAATGGATTCAATGCTTCCGTATTATTTAAAAAGTTTAGAAATCCTAGTACAGCATTATACAGTTCCAGTAGCGCTTAGTAGAAGTATAGATACAGCTCCTGAAATTTTTAGACCTGGTCTTAGAAAACTAGTGTCTAAAATTGATGAAGGTGATTCTACAATTCAACCTTATATAGATTTTGCTAATGAATATCCAGTTAGGGATTCAATGCGTATGATGAGACTTTTATATCGTTTAAGTCTTGGTAGTAGTGAAGATAAGCATGAACAAATAATGATGTTTTCTAAAACAGTATCTACACTTCAAAATAAAGCAAGAGAAATTAAATATAAAAATAGACTAGAAGCTATAGAAAAAAGAACTATGATAATGTTATTTGTTACTGGTGGTGGAGTAATAATGGTATTATTTATGTCTATGACTATATTAATGGGGATATAAACGTAAAAACATGTAAATAATATTATGCGTATATTGACTAACAATACACATTTATGTTAAAATTTATTTAGTAAAAATAAAGGTAGGTGATATTTGATGAAAGAAGCAGCAGGAGAGGCTAATATGACAATAGTAACAATCGTTTTAATAGCAATCGTTTTAGCAGCTGGTACATTAATTGTTACTAATATAATGAATAGTATGAAAGGTAATAAACAAACAGAATGTGCTGAAAAAGGTGGCGCATGGAATGGTTCTCAATGTGTTGGACCAGATGGTAGTGAGATACAAATGTAAAAAGTCTTCGGACTTTTTTTGTTGTTATTGACCTTTTTTATATTCACTGATATAATTATTATTAGAATGGAATAATAATAGGAGGCTAATATGAAAGAAAGTGTTGGATATTATGCAACTTTAAATATAATTATAACTTTTATAATAATAATTTTTACTTTTCTTTCTTTTGCTCTTATATATTATAAGGCGAATAAAGTTACAAATGTTATTACTAATTCAATAGAAAAGTATGAGGGTTATAATAATTTATCTGAAAATGAGATTGCTTCTAAATTAAATGATATAGGTTATGGTAAGGTAGATATTTCAAATAATTGTTCTAATAAACCTCAAATAAAATCTGGTAATACTGTTTGTAATTTAATAACAAATGTAAGTGGTATTTTATATAGTGATGGTAAATTAGGCTATTGTGTTTATGAATGTATTGAAGATGATTACTATTATTATAAGGTAAGAACTAATATGTTACTTAATATACCTATAATACATAATTTACTTGATATACCAATATATTCTAATACTAATAGAATGTATGATTTTGAAAATAGGGGTTGATATATTTGAAAGAGTCAATTGGAAACGCTATGCTTTTATATATAATAATTTTTATAGTTATTATTGTAATGCTTTTATTTGTTGGGATATTATCTTATTCTAAGGCTTATAGAACCAAAAATAGAATTATTAGTATAATAGAAAAATATGGTACTTATAATGAGGATGCTATAGGAGAGATAAATAATGATCTTTCTAATATTGGGTACAATATGGAAGGAAAAGATAAATGTGGAGATGATTTAAACACTACTGAATATAGATATTGTGTTTATCAATATGAAACAAATGATGGATATTATTATAAAGTTCAAACTTTTGTACATTTTAATTTACCATTTGTTCAAGATTTAATAGATTTTCCTGTATCTAGTGAAACTAAAATACTAGGTAAAAATTATGATTATTAAAAAGGAGAAATATACATGAATGTTATAGTAGCAAATAAAAATAAAGCTTTATTGGAAAATTTGGGCATTGATATAATTAAAGAAATGGATGGAGAGTTTAATGTAGATGAGATTATAGCAACTTTTCAAAATTTTTTCTATCAAAGAATGATATTAGATATAACGGCTATTAAAGATTATACTAATATTATTAATTTACAAAAATTATCTATTTCACTTGATATGGAAAAAGTGATATTGTTACTTGATGGTACTGCTCAAACTGATAATCCTATTTTTATATCTAATTTAGTTTCTATGGGAATTTATAATTTTACTAAAAATGTTGAGGGAATTCAATATTTATATAATACTCCTAATACTTATCGTGATGTAGCACAATTTCATAGATTAGATGCTACATTTGGTAATGCTCAAGTAGCAAGCCAAAATAATCCACAAGCTAAATACATGGCTCCGGTTGTTGATGATACTCCTGTTAATGAGTATTTTGGAACTAGAATAATAGGAGTTAAGAATATTACTAAACAAGCGGGTGCGAGTAGTTTGGTATATATGATAAAGAAGGAACTTTCTAAAAATTATAGTGTAGTTGGTATAGAAGTAGATAAAACTGATTTTAATTATTTTAATGATAAAGATTTAATTTCAACTATAACTAGTGAAGTTGGTGGAGTTATAAATAAAAATAAGGATAAAAATGTTATTGTTATTGATATTAATAATAGTATAGTTGCCGAAGGCTTTTGCCAAGATGTACTTTATTTAATAGAACCAACAATAATTAAATTACAAAAATTAATGACTTTAAATGCTTCAGCACTTCACGGATTAAAAGATAAAAAAATTATATTAAATAAGAGTTTATTAAGTAATTCTGATGTAGCTAATTTTGAATATGAGGCAAGAGTAAAAGTATTTTATAATTTATGTCCACTTAATGAACGTGAAAAAAATATACCAGAATTAAATAAATTGTTATTTAAATTAGGCTTTACTAAACAACAATCTTTAATGTAAATATTGACTTTATCTTAACTTAAAGTATATAATATGTGTGTAAATGGAGGAAATATGAAAAAATATATTATGATCTTAATTACTTTACTTATATTTGCTGTTCCATTAAGTGTAAATGCAGTAGATTGTAGTAGATGTAGTATAGATAACTGTTCTAGATGTGGTAGTGAGTGTATAGCAGGTCTTGCTGGTGTATGTATTGAAGATCCTAATAATACATATGATGGTGATGAAATACCAGATGATTCTAAATTACTTGCCTGTGGTGTTGGCGATAAAAAAATAGAGAATATCCCTCCGTTATTACCAAATGTTATTAGTAAGCTTTATACTGCTCTTCATATATTAATTCCTATAATATTAGTAGTACTTGGGTCAATCGATTTAGTTAAGGCTATATCAGCTCAAAAAGATGATGAAATAAAAAAATGTCAACAAATTTTTGTTAAGAGATTAATATCAGCAGCACTTGTATTCTTCGTATTTGTAATAGTTAAACTTTTAATTAGTTTTGTTGGTAGAGATGAAAACAGTAATGGTATAATGATGTGCGCTAAATGTTTTATATATAATGATTGTGAAGTGGGGATTTAATATGAAGAAAGTTTTGAAAATATTTATAATTTCTCTTATGTTTGTTCCACTAATAAGCGTTAGTGCTTATAGTAAAGTTAGTTGTGGTAATGTAACAGGTATACCAGAGAAAATTCCATCATTGACAAGTTTTGCTGTTACACTTGTACAAATAGCAGTACCAGTAATTTTAGTAGTTATGGGTACTATGGATTTAATGAAAGGTATAACAGCAGGAAAAGAAGATGAAATAAAAAAAGGACAAAAATTATTTATTAAAAGACTTGTTATGGGTGCACTTATATTCTTTGTTATAGTTGCTGTTAAATTTATAGTGAGTTTTGTTGCTGATGCAACAACTACAAATAATATATCAAAGTGTATAGATTGTTTTTTAAGAGATGATTGCAGTAAGTAGGAAAGAAGGAATAATATGAAAAAAATAAAAAATGTATGTTTAATTTTAGTTTTGGCTTTTGTTTTGTTTGTACCATCAGCAATGGCTGCAGATATTTATAGTTGTAATGCTGCTTTAGGAGATGTATTAATTGATGAAAAAATACCTAATACAGTTTCAACAATAATTACAGTTATTAAAATTGTAGTTCCAATTTTATTAGTTATTTTTGGGATGATGGATTTATTTAAAGGTATAGTAGCACAAAAAGAAGATGAAATAAAAAAAGGTCAACAAATGTTTATAAAAAGATTAATTGCAGGTGCACTTGTATTCTTTGTAATTACAATAGTTCAAATGCTTATAAGTTTTGTTGCTGAAAAAGGATCTTCAAGAGATAATATGATGAGTTGTGTTAACTGTTTTATAAAAGGAGATTGTACATATAGAAAATCTGGTGGAGTTTGTCCTAAAGGTACTTCTTTATCAGAAAATGGTAAATATTGTGTTAAATAATAGGAGGGTTTATGGTTGATGCATTAAAAAAATTAGATAAAAAATTTCTAATTACTGCAGGATTATTAATATTTATACCAATATTGATAATAATATTTTTAGCACTCATTCAAGGGTGTTCAAATAAGACAACTAGTTATGAGTCTTATGAGAAAAAAATGTTAACTGCAGGAGAAAAATATTTAAAAAGTAAATTACCTGCTAATGAAGCTGAGGTTAAAAGTGTTAGTTTAGATACATTAGTCAAAGAAAAATATATTAAGAGTACTGATAAATCTTTAAAAGATAGTACTTGTAAGGGTGAAGTTACAGTTAGACTTAATGGATCATTAGTAGAAGAAAATAAAGGTGGCTATTATAATTATACAGTTAATTTAAATTGTAAAGATTATAATACTAAGTCTTTGAAAAATCTATTGGAAGAAAATGTAGTAACTGAAGGCGCTGGTTTATATAAAGTAGGTAACTCTTATATATTTAAAGGTGATGAAGTAAAGGATTATCTTACATTATCTGGTAAGAGTTATAGAATATTAGGAATTGATAGTAATGGTATTGTTAAACTTTTATCAAGTGAAGCTTTAAGTTATAGTCTTCCTTGGGATACAAAATATAATTCAAGTGTAAATGATTCTAAAGGAATAACTAAATATCAAGATAGTTCAATTTTAAAATATTTAAATACTATGTATAAAAATGAGAAAATGTATAAAGTAAACTCTAAAAAGCACATGATAGCTTATGATGTATGTATAGATTCAAGAAATGCTGATGATTATACAATTAAGAATTATGATGAATGTTCAACATATGCTACAAAACAAATAATTTCATTACCAAGTGTAAATGATTTTGCACTTGCTAGTAATGATAAAGAATGTACAAATTTAAATGCTAGATCTTGTATAAATTATAATTATCTAAGATATGTAGGATTTAATACTTGGACATTAAATCCTGTAGCAACCAATTCTTATGAGGTATTTTATGTAAGTTCAGGATTCTTGAGAGTAACAGAAGCTAATGAAGAGAGAAATGCGTTTTATGTTATATATATAGATGGTAATGAAATAGTAAAAACAGGTGATGGATCTAAGGATCATCCATATGTAATAGATTAATATTGATTTTTAAAATGTTAAATGATATAATTAAATAGGAATGGAGTGAAAAATATATGATGTTTTTAGCTAACTTTGATACAGCAGGTACATATGCTTGCGGTGTTGATAATTTTTATTTTCCTGGAATGTTACCTTATGCAGTTAATTTTGCTATAACTGTTATAAAAATTGCTATACCAATTATATTAATAGTATTTGGTATGCTAGATTTAGGAAAAGCAGTAGTTGCTTCTAAGGAAGATGAAATAAAAAAAGGTCAACAAATGTTTATAAAAAGGTTAATAGCTGCAGTTATAGTATTCTTTGTAACTTTTGTAGTTCAAATAGTTATAAGATTTGTTACTAACGGTGATAATGCTGTTATGAGATGTTTAAACTGCTTTGTTAATGGTAAATTAGATGTTGTTGATAGTAGTGGTCAACAATTAGGATGCGAAACTAGATAGAAATGCATTAATATGCACAAATAACGGTTGATTATTTGTGCTTTTTTTGTTATAATTTGTTATAGGTATGAGTGTCTTTTAATGAGATTTAAGGAGGAGTAAAAAATGTATATTTTAGCAACTAGTAGCAATTGGTTTTCAAAACTAGTAAGACAATTTTTCTTTTTATTGGATTCAATAATTTATGGAGCAATTTCAAAAATATATGACCTATTAATAACTATAGCAAGAACCTCACCTTTATCTCAAGCTGATATACTTGATATGGCTGATAGAATATATAAATTATTAGCTATATTTATGGTGTTTAAGGTTACTTTTTCACTTATTATGTACGTTGTAAATCCAGATGATTTTTCTGACAAAAATAAAGGTGTATCAAAACTTGGAATGAATATAGTAGTTTCACTTAGTATGCTTATATTAACTCCATATATATTTAGTTATGCTTATCAATTACAAACTTATATATTAGAAGATAATAGTTTAGCTACCCTAATTTTTGGAACAAGTACAAAAAAAGAATTCTTTAATACAGCTGGTGATGACATGGCTTATATGGCAATGTCGCCATTCTTTGTACCAGATGATTCTTTCCATGAACTTAATGCTTGTTCAAACTTAACAATTGAAGAAGGTACTGGAAATGATAAAAGAATAGTTTTCAATCCTGAATGTTCAGGTTTAAATAACGACAGTGATTTAACTGCTAAAGGTGGAGAGTATGAGACAACCACTTCACTGCTTAAATTCACTAAGGATAATAATCAATTTACTGTAGACAATTTAAGAGTATATGTTAAGGGTGTAAATAGCAAGAATGTTGGTCTTACATTTAGACAAGAATTAGCTACTGCAACAGATCCAGAAACTAAAGAATTTATAATGGATTATAGTTTTATATTCAGTTCAGTAGTAGGTGTTATAATTGTTCTTTTATTAGTTACATATTGTATGGATATAGCACTTCGTAGTATAAAATTAGCATTCTTACAATTAATTGCGCCTATCCCAATTATTTCTTATGTAGATCCTAAAAGTGGCAAAGATGGTTTGTTTAAAAAATGGTATCAAATGTGTTTTAAAACTTATTTAAGTTTATTTATAAGATTAATTGCACTTTATTTTGCAGTTTATATAATAAGTAGAGTTTCAGAAATGCATCTAGTTGACGTAATAGATGGATCATTCCAAACTAATGCATTTGTAGCAATCTTCATTATAATAGGTGCTTTAATGTTTGCTAAACAATTACCAAAAATACTAGAGGGTTTAGGTGTAAAACTAGATGGTGGAGGATTTACACTTAATCCATTAAAGAAAATGGAAAAAGAGGCACTTGGCGGTAAACAAATTAGAAATTTAACTAGAGGTGCAGCTATTGGTGGATTAGCAGGAGCAGCAGCTTTTGGAACTAATTTAGCAACCACAGGTTCAAGATTTAAAAATGCTAAAGGCTTTACAGGAAAAACAAAGGCAGTATTTAGTTCTCTTGGCGGGGGTGCAAGCGCAGCGCGTAGAGGATTGATGTCTGGAATAAAAGGTGAAAAACTAGGCAAAGGATTCACTAGTTCTTATTCAGGAGCAATGAAAGCTAAACATGACAGAGTGTCACGCGAACAACAAGGAATTGGAACTTTTGAAAGAATGGGTGCAAAAATAAATCAAGCCACTGGCGGAATGAGTTATACAGAAAATGCTAAAAATCAAGTTGCGGCAGTTGAAAGCGGTAAAGGTGATGTAACAGGATTTACAGAAGCGCTTCAACAAAAGTATGGTGACAAGGCATATGGCGCTGAGGTAAGTGAAAAATTACGTTCATCTAAAACCGGATATTTTAGTAAGTCTAACAAAGAATTAGAAGTTGAAAAGAAGGGAATCGATACAAAAAAAGCAAAAATTGGTACTTTGCAAAAAGGTGGGGATACAGTAAAAGACTTTTCAACAGGAAGAAATTCGCAAATTAAAGGCTATAATGGCGATGTAGCGGCTATTGATGCAACATCTTTAGAGGCTTATAAAGACGGTGTAGATGGCAAATTTATAGCTAATTTTAATGAAACAGCAGTTAAATATGGAAGAGTTCAAGCTGCTAAAAAAAGATTGGATGATTTAAAGGGCAGTGAAAATACGCAAGAATATCAAAAAGCAGCAAGTGAATTGGCCGAAGCACAAAAAGAGTATGCTAGTGATTCAATGCATGATATATATGATGCAATAGATGATAAAACAAAACCAAATGATGTAGATGAAATAGCAAAAGCTAGAAAAAAAGTGGCAAGAGATAAAGCAAAATCAAAACTAGATATGGCAGTGGCTGAAGACTTTATGGAATCTTTAAAAGCAAGAGATAGTGCAGCAATGGGGATTATTGAAAGTTTTGATGATGCAGCATCTGTTGATGAAAGTATAAAAGAAGTATATAGCAAGAAAAAATCAGAAATTTTTGATGATAGTGGGGAAATCCGCGATACAGTAACTCCTCAACAAATGAAATCATTTATTGATATTTTCAATGGTAAATACAGTTCACCACTATATAGTGCAATGAATACTGCTTCTTCTGAACTTGAACAATCATCAGATGAGATTGATTTAATCTTATCAGCTCGTTCTATTCAAAGCAGTGAAATTCAAAATAGTGAAGAAGCTAGACATAGAGCTGATGTCGAAAATTCAATTGGAAAAAAGTAATAAAAAGGGTGTGATACTAAATGGATTATTCATATTTAATACCAGCAAATTCAAAAAAAAGTATGTTAATGTTTGGACTGTTTAATACAGTTGACTTAGTAATATTTATTATAGGAATAGGGATATCATTCTTGTTAATGATGTTCCTTCCTGTAAGTCAATTTTGGGTTGCTATAATTGCTCTTGCTCCTGGAGTTATAAGTGCATTTCTAGTATTCCCAATACCAAATTATCACAATGTAAGAACGGTTATTAAAAATGCTTGGAATTTTTATACAACTAGACAAAGATATGTATGGAAGGGTTGGTGTTTTGAACATGGCGAAACAAATAAAAAGTAAGTATACTGATATTCCGGTAAAAAATATTACTAACGGTGTTATTGTTTTAGATAACAATATGAAAGTTAGTGGTGTTAAAATAATGCCAAGAAATATTTTTATACTTGATCAAAGTATGCAAGATGCAATAATTGCTAATTTAAAAAATGTTTATAATGCAATCGACTATGAATTTTGGATTGTTGTTGCAGATAGACCGGTAGATATTAATGTATATTTATCACAATTACAATTATTGTATAATCAAATTTCTGATACTAAAAAAAGAAAACTAATAATGGAAGATATAAATAAGGCTAATATGTTTACTACTAATAATGTTGTTGATACAGAGTATTTCTTATTATTTAAAGAAAAAGATAATGATATAATACAAAAGAAGATACGAGCACTCATTAATAATTTTGCTAGTGCAGGATTAACTGCTTTTCAAACTAATAATGATGATTTAAGAATGATTCTTGATAATTTCTTAAATGGTGGACAAACTACTAATTTTGGGACGGTGTTATCATAATGGATGTTAGAAGTCAAATTGCTCCTAAGGGGCTAGAATTTAAACCCAATGAATTTATTATTAGTGATAAGTATGCTTGTATTTTAACAATTATTTCATATCCTAAATTTATATATCCAGGATATTTAAGTAGTTTAACTAGTATGTCAGGAATTAAAGTAGTAATTAAACATATACCTCTTCCTTTTAGTAGTATGAGTAAAATGTTAAATAAAGAACTTGCAGATTTAAGACAAAGATATAATGAGGAAAAAGATAAAACAATTCAAGAACGTATTCGTCAAGATTATGAATCATTAGAAATGTTTATTAGTGAACTTGCATCTAGTCAATCAAAAATATATGATTTTCAAATGCACGTTATGATTACTGCAAATACTCAAGAAGAATTGGATTTAAAGAAGATTCAAGTTAAAAATTATCTCGAAGCTATGGAAATGAGAGCTATCCCACTTCGTTTTGAACAAGATAAGGTTTTAAAATCTATTCTTCCTATATATGAAAAACAGGATATTGAAGATAGAATTGGAACACCAATTCCATCTCCAACAATAGCTGCTATGTATCCTTTTATATTTGATAGTATTAAAGACCCAGGACTTTCTACTTTACTTGGAATAGATTTTTCTGGAGGAGTTATTTTATTTAATCAATTCTTATATCAAATAAAAAAAGAACACAATAGAAATAATGCTAATATGATTATTTTAGGTACTTCAGGAAGTGGTAAATCTACTGCTGCTAAACTACTATTAAGAAGTAATATACGAAATAATAATCAAATAGTTGTAATAGATCCAGAAGGAGAATTAGAGGAAATGACTAAGTCTTTTGACGGAGATTTTATAAGCTTAGGTAAGGGTGGATCTTTTGGTATGATAAATCCACTTGAGGTTGTAGTAGATGCAGATGAAGATGAGATAAGACAGGGATTAGGTTATACAGTTTTTACTCGTACACTTCAAACTATTAAAGCATTTTTAAAGTATTATGATCCAAGTATTGAAGAAGATACTGTTAATATGTTTAGTGAAGTAGTACAAGAAACTTATAAGAGATTTGGATTTGATTTTAATACAGATTTTTCTAAGTATAAACCTGAAGATTATCCTACTTTTAAAGATGTATATGCAACTATAAAAGGTAGAATTTTATCTATGCCAGAAAAAACTCAAGAAAAAGACGTATTAGAAAAATTAGAGATTAAAATAAGACCAATAGTTAAAGAGTTAAGATATTATTTTGATGGTCATACTACAATTAAACCACAAAGTAATTTTATAGTATTTAATATAAAAGAAATTATGAATGCTGATAAAAATATCAGAAATGCTTTATTCTTCAATATTCTTAAATATGCATGGGGATTAACCCTTGATAGTTCAATTAATACAGTACTTATGGTAGATGAAGCTCATGTACTTCTTAGTGGTGGTAATACACTTGGAGCTGATTTCTTAGCTCAAATACAAAGACGTGCTAGAAAATATAATACAGGTACTATTATAATTACTCAACAACCTACTGATTTTAGTGATCCTAGTGTAATAACTCAAGGTAAAGCTATTTTCGATAATGCTTCTTACTATTTAGTAATGGGATTAAAGAAACAAGCAGTAGATGATTTAGCTAAATTAATTGATTTAAATGATAATGAAAAAGAGTCTATTAAACAATATGGACAAGGAGAAGCTTTGTTTGTATGTGGTAGTAGACGTATGAGAATTAATGTAATTGTATCAGATGAAGAATTAGATTCATTTGGTAGTGGTGGGGGATTATAGAAAAGAGGTGTAGCATATGGATGAGAGTAATACTCAACAAAGAATACAGGAAGCAAATAAAAAAAATAATGCTAATACTGCGCAAGCTCAAGCTTTGGCAAATATGGCTTCAAAAAGTGCTAATCCATATGCTAAAGCTGCAGGTCATGCAGTAAAAGTTGCTGATAAATTAAATGGAGGTAAAACTTCAGAAAGATTAGGTAAAGCTTTAAATAGAGCAGGTAAAGTTAATCCTGCTCTTGGCCTAGCTCAAAGAAGTTTAAGTGGTAGTACATCAAGTAAAACTGATACTACAACAGAAAGTAAAACTCCATTAGGTGGTGAAGGTGCTAGCAAAACTAGTGCCTCTTCATCTAATTTATTTGATATGTTTTCAGTTAAAAAATATTTTGAAGAAGGCGCATCAGATAAAGGTACATTTAGTTTTGTAACTTCACTAAAATTTATAAAAATAGCTTTAATAGCATCCGTACCAGTGTTTATAGTTTTAATTTTTTGTTGCTTATTTATGAGTTCATCTCAAATATATTTAAATGCTGTTAATCTTGGAAATGCCGATAGTGTAAGTGAAGAGGATGCAGAAAGAAAAATAGAAAAAATAAAAGATGAAGATGTTGATAAAGAAGTAGAAGATACAAATGTAGGATATGATAGTTCTATAAGTGGTAGATCTTTAAGTCTAAGAGATCATAAATTAATGTCTAGTAACTTAGTAAAAGTAAGTAATATTGAATGTAAAGGTATTAAATGCTTCTTAAGAAGAAAATACCAAGAAGCAGATTTAAATGAGCTTGGCGATTTTTATAAACAATATGCTGATAATAATAAAAATTATAATACACAAGTTGTAAAGACATTCTTTTCAAAACTATTATATATTCAAAGATATTATAGAAATACATATGATGTATATCTTGACCTACCTTTAATAATGTCTACTTTACGTATTCAATCAGATGATATGAATGTAGTATTTAAATCTAATATAAAGAATTATGATATAACAAGCAAAGAAGGTAATTCTAATTTTAAGTATGACAAAGACTGGTCAAATTATAAGTCAACACCAACTTCTAGTACTTACGATATAGAGGTTTTAGCGCAACATATGGTTTCTCATCAAGTTAAAGAATCTTGTGTAGATTCTTCGTCAAAAGAAGTATCATCAAATATATTGAAAGATTCACAGATAGGAACACAAACTTTAACCTGTCCTAGTGGAAGTCAATATAAAACCCAAGATTTAGGATATTCTATTGATGAGGCTAAATATAAAGAATATTTAAAAGAATTTTTAGAAAAAAAGTATTATATAAATGGTGATGGTCCTATTGATGGCGATGATACTAAAGATATTATAGATTCAACAACATCTTCAGATAATCCAATGGCAGATGAAATGATAAAAATAGCAAATATTGAATATGCATCTGCTTCATCAAATAGAGGTGGACAAAAATACATTACTTCGTATGGTGGATTTAAATTTGGAACTCCTTGGTGTGCAATTTTTGTTTGGTATGTAGCATCCAATACACAATATAATGGTAAACATTTATATCCAGATATTATTAAATATAAGACTGCTGGTACAGGTTCTTATATTAGATATTTTAATAGTAGTAAAGATGATAATATTAACTTTTATTATAATGATAACTGTAGAAATTTAAAAGGTAAGAATGGTAGTGGGTCAACCTATACACCAAAAGCAGGAGACTTTGTATTTTTTGATTGGGATGCTAAATACTATGATATATCATCAAATACACAAGATCATACAGGAATAGTAGAAAAGTATGAAAATGGTTATATATATACAATAGAAGGCAATCTTGGAAGATCTAATAAAACAAGTTTAGTTAAGAAAAAGAAATATAAATTAAGTGATTGTAGAGTAATAGGGTTTGGTTCTTGGTATTAGGAGGATATATGAAAAGAGTATGGAAATTTTTTACAATATCTTTAATATTTATATGCTGTGGTTGTAGTGCTAATTACAACTTAAGTATTAGCAATGATAGCTTTAAAGAAAATATTAATATTAATACACTTAATCCAAGTACTCAAGAACAAATAGAGGATATAGAAAGTGATGATCAAATAACTCCTTTATTTGAAAATAATTATTCTGCTCTTATAAACAAAAATAGTTTTTATAAAAAAAATATTATAAATAATGGTGAATATTCAAATATAATATTAGATTATGAATATAATGAGAATAATTTTGGCAATTCTAATTTATTAAATAATTGTTTTGAAAAATTTATATTTGAAAAAGAAGATAATTATTATATACATGCTTATGGTAAATTTTATTGCTATTATGATGAAGATATAATAATAAAAATACATACAGATAACGAAGTTGTTAGAACAAATTCTAATAGCGTAGATGGAAATACTTATACATGGGTTATAAATAATCAAAATGTAGATAAGGTAGATATAGAATTCGAAGTAAAAAAAGGTTTTCCATTAAAAAAAGTAATTACATATTCTGCAATTATTTTAGGAAGCATATTTATAATTTCTTTGTCTATGTTTATAATTTTAAAAAGACAGGAAAAAAATAATGAGATTTAGTTAAGAGGTGAGATAGTGTATAAGAAAATTTTAAATATTTTTGTTATTGTTATGCTATTGAGCCTAAATTTTGATTGTGTGTTAGCTTATGATTTTTCTAATGAAAATAACAAAAAAAGAGTTAATGATATGATTGATGAAATATATGATGCTAAAGAACAATACGAGGATTTGGCAGGTGTTTATACATCAACGGATGATGTCCTTTATAATTCTTCAAATAATTTATATTGGTGGCCAATAGGTAGTGAAAGTGTTGAAGAAATAAATGGTAAAACGTTTGCCAAAGGAGATCCCACTAGTATAACTATTACTTCAAGTTTTGCAAGTGATGAAGAATTTAGAAGTTCACCACATAAAGGACTTGATATAGCGAGCAGTAAAGGTACTGTAGGTTATGATAATGTAATAGCTGCAAATTCTGGTGTTGTTGTTTATCCAGTAAAAAAGGAACAGACTATGTTTCAAGATAATGGATATTTAGGAAATACAGATGGCGGAGGTTTTGGAAATTATGTTGTTATTCAACATTCTGATGGAAATTATACTTATTATGGACATTTAGCTTATGATAGTATAACAGTAACAGCAGGAGATACTGTTGAAAGAGGACAAGTTATAGCTAAATTAGGACATTCTGGTAATTCTACAGGTCCACATTTACACTTTGAAATGAGGACAAGTCGTAGTGTTGGAACAGAAGTAAATCCACTAAACTATGTAAATCCTAAAGAACCTAGACCTCTTGTAGCTAGTACTGATGGCTTTTCATTAACAACAACAACATTAACTAAAGAAGAATTTACATCAAAAATGAAAGATTATTGTACAAGAACTAAGAATAGTGCATTTTGTAATAATTTTGCTTCAAAAGCAGAAGAAATATATGATGCATCTTTAAAAAATAATGTTAATCCTGAACTTGTAGTAGTAACAGCAGGAACAGAACAAGGATTTAAAAGCTGTGGTACTACAAATAATTACTGGGGAATAGGTATATCTAATGGAAAAGGTTGTTCAGCAGGTCCACATTATTCTAGTATATCAGAGGGTATAGCAGGATATGCAAATGTTATTGCTTCATATCAAGAAGGAGGATCTAGAGCAAACTTTATAACTAATACTTATAATAGTCGTTTAAAAACAGGCGCGGATCCAAATGGAATAGGACTTCCAGGTACTTATGTTGGTATGCAAATGATTTATTCATATTTAGGTAAACATGAATATGGAAGTAGTGGTGCTGGAGGATATTATTATATGGATCCTGATAGAGCAGGTGTAACAACTATCTATAAAACACATACTGAATTCTTAACAAAGTGTTATAATGCAGGTGGAGAACATGCTTTAGGACAACCAGTTACTGCTTGGGAACAATCAAGATATACAATATTTCAAATGCAAGGTAAAAATAATTTAAGGCAAAAAATATTTGGATTATAATGAGGAGAAATATGGAAAAGATTACTAAAAGGGATAAAATAATACTATTGGTGCTAATTCTTGGTGTATTAATAGTTGGAGTAAGCAAAATAGTAGATAGATTTAAATCTAAAGAAAGTATAGATAATAGTATAGTAGTTGTAACAGATAAAAATAAATTTTTTATAGTTGCTTCTTGCATAGATAAATTAATAGAATATACTAAAATAGATGATAGTGCTAGTGTATTAAAAATGTTTAATGAAAAATATATAAAAGATAACAGTATTACTGAAAGTAATGTATTAACATATTTACCTGATTTTAATGATTATCAAATATTTTCAGCACGTCATATGTATCAACAGCAATTAAGTAGTGATGTGTATAAATATTATGTATATGGCTATTATAGAGACGAATTAATGACAGGAGTAGGTCCTAAACAAAATTTATATTTGATAGTATATTTATATACTAATGATATGACTTTTTCAATAGAACCTTACTCTGGAGAAATATTTAAGGGGTAATTGTATGGAAGATAAAAGAAAAAATTTAATTGCTGTTATTATTTTAGTTGCTGTGGTATTAGTTGTTTGTATAATTTTATATTTTATAAATAGACAACAAAAACCAAGTGGTATTAATAGTGCAGATGATATTCCAACAACTCCTAAAAAATATGGAGTAAATGAATATTCATCATTACTAATAACTGATAATCAGTTATGTACGATATACTTTAATGATTATTTATCTTTAATTACAACAGATATAAATGCTGCATATAATGCATTAGATGTCAATTATAGGAGTACTAAATTCCCAACTATAGATAGTTTTAGAACGTATATAAATAGTATTTATCCTACTATTTCATCTATAGATAAATACTATGTATCTGGAGAAGAGTATTATATAATAGATAAAAATGGTAATGAATTTGTTTTTGTTACTAATGGTATTATGAATTATAAAATATATTTAGATGTTGATACAGTTGAAATAACTGCTAAAAAATAAAGAGGAAAGGTGATATAATGAAATTAAAATTTAGGGCAGATGCTAAAGATGTTACAGTTTTTTGTATATTTGCTTTTGTTTGGTTAATAGTAATTGCTTTTGCAGTAGCAAATGTTTCTCAATTTTTAAATGGTGAATCATTTACTATAAATTTTCTTATAGCCTTTGAATTAAGAAATTTAGCTATAACACTTATTCTTTTTATAGCAGGTATAGTAGCTGCATTTGCTGGAGTTAAATCTATTTTCTTTGAAAGAGAAGATGAAAAAGGAATTGGTTTTTCAGTATCAGAAAAGAAAGAAAAAAATTATTCTAGATGGGCTAAAGAAAAAGAAATAGAACAGGGATTAGATGTAAAAGCTGTAGATCCTTTAGCTGCTAAAACGGATGCTGCAGGAATACCTCTTATAATGAATCCTAAAAAGGTATATGTAGATAATGGTGGATACCATAATATAGTTATAGGTTCTACGGGTGCTGGCAAAACTCAAACAACAGTTTTACCAATGGTTAACTTACTTGCAAAACATGATGAATCTATGATTATAACAGACCCTAAGGGTGAAATATATGAACAGACTTCAAATTATCTAAGAAGTCTAGGATATAATGTAGTTTTATTAAACTTTCGTGATCCACAACAAGGAAATGCTTGGAATCCTATGTATTTACCATATTCACTTTATAAATCAGGAAATATAGATAAATCAATAGAGTTACTTGAAGACTTAGCAGCTAACATACTAAAAGATCCTTCAGCTAAAGGTCAAGACCCATTCTGGGAAAATACTTCTGCTGATTATTTTGCAGGTCTTGCATGTGCTTTATTTGAGGATGCTAATGAAGATGAAATAAACCTAAATAGTATAAATTTAATGACTACTGTAGGTGAAGAAAAATTAGCTAATACAACTTATATAAAAGACTATTTTAGTTATAAAGATCCTGCTAGTACAGCATATACTAAAGCATCATCAACATTAATGGCACCAAGTGAAACAAAAGGAAGTATATTATCTGTATTTAAACAAAGAATACAATTATTCGCATCACGTGCTAATTTATCTGAGATGCTATCAAATAATGACTTTGATATGCGTGATATAGGTAATAAAAAGACAGCTGTGTTTATAGTTATTCAAGATGAAAAGACAACATATCATTCACTTGTTACAATATTCTTAAAACAGTGCTATGAAACACTAATTTCTGTAGCACAACAATCAGGTGGTAAATTAAAATATAGAACAAACTTTATACTTGATGAGTTTGCTAATATGCCACCTTTAAAAGACGTAACAACTATGGTAACTGCTGCCCGTTCAAGGAATATTAGATTTACATTTATCATACAAAACTTTGCACAACTTTATGAAGTATATGGTAAAGAAAATGGTGAAACAATAAAAGGTAACTGTGGTAATATAATTTATCTTATAAGTACAGAGTTATCTGCATTAGAAGAAATTAGTAAAATGTGTGGAGAAGTTAAGTCAAAAGAGAAAGAAAAAACAAGCTCTACACCACTTGTTACAGTAAGTGATTTACAAAGATTAAGTCAATGGGAAACCATAATTATAAGACTTAGAACAATGCCTTTTAAAACAAAATTAACACCAAACTATAAAATGAATTGGGGACATAGTTTTCCTAAAGCAAGTTATCCTAATAGAGAAAAGAAAGAACTTAAAGTTTTTGATTTAAAGAGCTTTGTAAACAAAAAACGTGAAGATAAAATAAACAGTATGTTAAATGACAGTAGTTCTTCTAGTGGAACACAAATGCCATTTGGTGGAGCTATGCCATTTAATCCTTTTATGAATCAAGAACCAACTAGACCTGGAAATGGTGGAATTAATGTTGATGATTTAGTTAAGAGGATAGATGCTAAAATAGCAGAATTAGAAGAAGAAGAAAGACAAGAAAAATTAAAAGAGCAATCCATAGAACAGCCTTCTATTAAAGAAGATACTGATAATGATTATGTAGATCAATCAGTAGATAATCAAATAATAGATGAATCAGAAATCTATGAAGAACAAAAAAAGAATAAAAATGGAATTACTGATGATCAATTTTTTGATGATTTCTTTTTCGATGAATAATAAATAAACTTTTTAACTTTATAAATAATACTCTCTATCATATAATATACTAGGGTGGTTATATATGTTAGAGAGTATTTCTGTATCTGAATTAAAAAGATTAGGATATCTAAATATAATAGATATAAGAAGTAGAGAGAAATACAATACAAGCCATATAGGAAATGCTAGAAACATTCAAATGGAACAATTACTTATATATCCAGATAAGTACATAAATAAATATGAAAAATATTATATATATTGTCAAAAAGGATTACAAAGTAGAAAATTGTGCCAAATATTAAAAAGCAATGGATATAACGTAGTAAATATTACTGGTGGTTATGAAGCATGGGTTTTAAGTGAATAAGATAATTAATTTTATCTTATTTTTTTTCTTATTATGTGTTAAAATGTATATAGGTGATAATATGGAATATGTAATTTTAACTCTTATAATAATAGTACTAATTTTATTAGTTGTACTTTTATTAAGAAAAAATAATAATACAGATATGCAAGAAAAAATAAGTAAACTAGAACTTAATCTGGTAAAAGAACTAGGGGACTTTAAAAGTGATTTTGCACACAGTTTAACTGATGATTTTAATAATCAAACAGAAAGATTAGATAATAGATTAAGATTAATAAATGATAAAGTAAATGAACGTTTAGATGAAAATTTTGAAAAAACTAATAAAACATTTACAAATGTACTTGAAAGATTATCAAAAATAGATGAAGCCCAAAAGAAAATAGATAATCTATCCACTGATATAGTTTCATTACAAAGTGTCCTAACAGATAAGAAAACAAGAGGAATATATGGAGAAGTTAATCTAGAACACATACTTTCTAATGTATTTGGTAAAAATAATAATAAAATCTATCAAATGCAATATACTTTTAGTAATGGAGTAATAGCAGATTCAGTTTTATTCACTCCAGAACCTTTAGGAACAATAGCAATAGATTCCAAATTTCCTTTAGAACATTATCAAATTATGGTTGATAAAAATAATAGCGCAGAAATAAGAAATCAAGCAGAAAAATTATTTAAATTAGATATGAAAAAACATATAGATGCTATAAGTAGTAAGTATATCATACCAGGTGTTACAAGTGATCAAGCAATACTATTCTTACCAGCAGAGGCAATATTTGCAGAAATAAATGCATATCATACTGAAATACTTGAATATGCATATAAAAAACGTGTATGGATAACATCTCCAACAACATTAATTAGTACACTTACTACAATACAAGTAATAATAAAAAATATAGAAAGAGATAAGTTTGCTAAAGTTATTCATAATGAATTAAGATTATTAGATGAAGAATTTAAACGTTATAAAGATAGATGGGATAAGTTATATAGAAGTATAGAAACAGTAAGTAAAGATGTAAAAGATATACACACAACAACAGATAAAATAACAAAAAGATTTAATAGTATAAATCAAGTGGAGATGAAAGAATTAGATGATAAAGAAAATTAATATATTACTTTGTATAATTGCAATAATAGGTGGACTTTTTATAGCATTTACTAAGGATGATAGTTTAGTATTAATATTAAAAGATTCCTCTATTATATTTACTATAACTGGTATATATATAATAGAAAAAATATTTAAAATAAAAATAAATGAATATATTAAATTTATTTATATATTATTTATATTTATGGCTCATTTTGTAGGAGTTACCTTAGAAGTGTATAATCATGTGTACTGGTTTGATAAATTTACTCATTTTGTATCAGGAATAGCAACATCTCTTTTAGCAATACTTATATTATTAAAAGAAAAAAATAATAACAAATTATTATTTAATGTATTATTTATACTTTCATTTAGTATGCTTATAGCATCATCCTGGGAAGTATTTGAATTTTTAGCAAGTTATTATTTTAAAGTAGATCCACAAAGAGTAGCACTTACTGGTGTAACAGATACTATGGGAGATATTATAGTAGCTCTTCTAGGCTCTATATTAGTAAGTATAAGTTATTACTTTGAACATAAAGAAAATTATAATTTAATAATAAGAAGTTTTGAAAAAGTATCACAAATAAAGTAAAAACATTTACTTTATTTCTTTTTTTTTGTATAATTTAATTAGGTGGTAGAATCATGAAAAATTTAAAAGATAAACTTTTTAGTAAAAAGGGAATTATTATAATATTAAGTATTGTTGTTGTTTTAATAATTGTACTAGTATTAGCACTATCAGGCGATAAGAAAACTGAAGAATCAACAATAATATTAGATTGTAAGGCAAACTACGATAATGAATATGCTACTATAGCACTCAATTCAGGTATAAAATCTGAAAATGATCAATTAATTTATTTTCAAAAATTAACTTTTGTAAATATATCAGGAAATGAAAGTATTAAAACAATAGCGCGCGCTATGTTCAATTTTGAAGAATATGATTTAGATGAACATCCAGATTTAATAAAATATACAGATACTACTGATGGATTTATAGGGGATTTTGAAATGATTCTTTCTAATTATTCTGATGAAGAAAGAAAAGAACTTATAGGAACAACAGAAACTACAGTTACAGGAATTAAATCATTTCTAGAAGGGAACGACTTATCATGCGTAGAGTATTAATATTTATTTTTAGTTTTGTATTATCGTTTTCACTATTAAGTGCTGTTAAGGCTGATGATAATGTTGAGTGTAAATATGGATATGGTAATGAAGAATTAAAAATTATTTATAATCCTAATTTATCATTTAATTTAAATTCTTCAACTACAAATCCACATATAACTTTTAGTGGATATGATTCAAATACTAAACCAAAAAACTTCCTTTTCGTTAAATGGGGAAAACAAATTAGCGCGATTGATGCACTTGATATTAATCAAAGTACATTTCAAAATGTAAAAGATAGTTGTGCTTGTCCATCTGATATGGTTGTTTGTCTTTATAATAACGTAAGTGGAAAGTCATCACTTGGTGTAATGTTTGATACATGGGCTGCTTTAATTAATTGGGATTGGAATGCAGGATACGGAATTTTAAATCATACATCGACTTTAGCTATAATGGATGATGAGGCTTATAAAAAGTCAAATTATTCATATTATAATGGTGGTAAATTCTGTATTGGTCCATCATGCGAGCACCAAATTTTAGCTAGTGACGGATATCAATTATTTGATATATCAAAAAGTTGGTGGGAAGGAGTTAAATCAGTTTATGGTATAGGTGATGGAACTATTTGGTCATATGAGGAGACAAGTTGTAGTGTTATAAAATATACAGGCTCTTGTACTTCAGTTAATGTTAACTGTCCAGATTTATCAAATTTAATAGCAGAAGAACAATCATATATTTCTAAATATAAAGATTGCGAAACTAATAATTCTTGTAAGAATGGCTTAAGAAAAACTATAAATGCTACAGAAGATAAAATTAAATCTAAGTGTAAGAGAATATTATCTAAATATAGTTATACAGGTGGAGAAAAAGGATGTATTGATGCTTGTTTAAGTATTAAAGATACTTTAGATGATTATAAAAAGGGAACAGATTTATATAAAAAGGATATTGGTTCTGGTGAATGTGGTGTATCACAAAGAATATTAAACTGGATAAATAACATAATTAGATGGGTAAAATATATAGTTCCAGTACTAGTTATAGTACTTGGTATACTTGATTTTATGAAAGCAATAGGTGCTGATAAAGATGATGAGTTTAAAAAAGCACAAGGTAAATTTGTTAAAAGATTAATAGCAGCAGCACTTATATTCATAGTACCACTTATACTTGGATTTATATTAGAAAAAATGGGATTTGGATTTAATTCTTGTGGATTATTCTAATCCTTTTTCTTTACACTATTTTTTAACTATTCTTTAAAATAGTTGAAAAAATATAGTAAAATGCATTATAATATAATTGGAGGATTATATGGAAGATAAAATATTAGAGATATTAGAAAAAGAAAATTCATCTTTAAGTGTACCTGAAATAGAAAGTATGCTTAATATAGATACAGTAGATGGATTAAAAGAATTATTAAAATCATTAAATTCATTAGAAGAACAATATAAAATATATAGAACTAAAAAAGATAAATATATGTTATTTGATAATAGTAATTTAAGAGTAGGTAAATTACTTTCTACTAAGAAAGGATATGGCTTTGTTGACATAGTTGGTGATGAAGATGTATTTGTCGCTCAAGATAATTTAAACGGCGCTATTAACAATGACCAAGTTGTAGTAGAAATAACTTCTAAAAAAGGAATGAAATTAGAAGGTAGAATAGTTAAAGTTATAGAGAGAAAATTAAAACAATTTGTTGGTAAAGTATATTTTAAAAAGAATAAATGTTGTATAGATTTAGATGATAAAAAAGTTAATTTAAATATAACAGTAGATCCAGAACTTACTTTGGGTGCAGTTAGTGGACATAAAGTAGTAGTTAGACTTTTAAATAAAATAGATAATGTTAACTATAAAGGAGCTATTATAAAAATATTAGGACACGTTGATGATCCTGGAGTAGATATATTAAGTATAGCTGCTAAATATGAAATAGAAGATGAATTTCCAAAAGAAGTAGAAGAGCAATTAACTCATATACCAGATCATGTATTAGAAGATGAAAAACAAAATAGAATGGATTTAAGAGATAAAGAGATTTTTACTATAGATGGTGATGATACTAAAGATATAGACGATGCTATTTCTATAGAAAAACTTAATAATGGTAATTATAAATTAGGTGTACATATAGCAGATGTAAGTTATTATGTTCATGAAAATAGTCCACTAGATGAAGAGGCATATAAAAGAGGTACAAGTTGTTATTTAGCAAACACTGTAATTCCTATGTTACCTCATCAATTATCTAATGGTATATGTTCATTAAATCCAGGAGTAGATAGACTTGCTATTAGTTGTGTTATGGAAATTAATGATATGGGTGAAGTAGTTAATTATGATATATTTGAAAGCTTAATAAAATCAAATATTCAAATGACTTATAAGAAAGTTAATTCTATATTAGAAGATAATATAATTCCAGAAGGTTATGAACCTTATGCTTCATCATTACATATGATGAAAGAATTATCCGATATATTAAGAGCTAATAAAGTTAGAAAAGGATATATAGATTTTGAAATAGATGAGCCTAAAATAATTACTGATGATAAGGGTGAAGCTATTGATGTTAAATTAAGAGAACGTGGTACTGGAGAAAAATTAATTGAAGACTTTATGATAGCAGCTAATGAGACTGTAGCGCGACATATTACTTATCTAGAGTATCCATTTATATATCGTGTACATGGTGAACCAAATGAAGAAAAAATTAATAATTTCCTAAATTTCGTTAGTTTACTTGGATATAGCGTTAAAAGACCTAAAAAAATAACTCCAAAATCTATTCAAGAATTACTTGATTCATTAAAAGAAACAAAAGAATATACAATACTTTCTAGTTTATTATTAAGAAGTATGCAAAAGGCTGTTTATGATAAAAATAATATAGGTCACTTTGGATTAGCAAGTAAATGTTATACGCACTTTACATCTCCAATAAGAAGATATCCAGATACAACTGTACATAGACTTCTTAGAACTTATCTATTTAATAAAAATATAAATCTAGATACATTAAAGTATTGGGATCAAAAATTAGTACCACTTGCTTTGCACACATCAGAACGTGAACGTGCGTCAATAGAATGTGAACGTGAAGTAGATGATATGAAAATGGCAGAATATATGGAAAAACATATTGGTGAAGAATTTAAAGGAATTGTATCAGGTGTTATGAGTTTTGGTATGTTTATAGAACTTCCAAATAAGATAGAAGGTTTAATAAGATTAGATGATTTAAGAGGAGATTATTATAGATATGATGAAACTACTTTTTCACTTGTTGGTAATAAAAACAAAAGAGGCTATAGATTAGGTGATGAAGTAACTGTAATAGTAAAAGCAGCAAGCAAAGTAAATCATACAATAGATTTTATTTTAAAGGATTAAAAAATGTCAAATGAATTAATAGAAAAACTAAAAAGAAACGAAGTTTTAACACCACTAGAAGTAAAATGTGTACTAGATTATATAGTAAGTTCTGTTTCTTTAGAACACCAAATAGATAGAGAAAATTTTAAAGCTTATTATACAAATCAAAAGGAAATAGAGATATCTGATTATACTCATTGTTTTGAAACAAGTGTTAAAATAGGTAGATTATGTGATGCTTTTAATATTTATTATAATATGTATACTTTAAAGGATTTAGGTATTCCAGATCTTGATCATTATTTTGGAATAATAACTTTTAATACTAAAGAACCTTTAAGCTTTATAATAGATTTAACATATATACAATTTTTAGAATCAACATATCCTATTTATCGTGATAATAAAACAGTTAATATTATATCACCGTCTACTTTTATAAAAGAAGAAAATAAGAAATCATTAATATTTGATGGTTATATAACTTGTACACAAGAAAACTTAAAAGATTATATTGGAAGTTTTATTGAGTCAATAATGGGTAAGAACTTTAATGAAGATATAGTAAATCAAGCTTTTGATAAAATAAAGCCAATTACTGTTATTTCAAAAGTAGAAGATTTTACTCAATTAATTAATCAAAAACATCAGGAATCTAATCATAAATGATACTTAAAGAGATAGACTTTATCTCTTTTTTGTTTTATAATGTTAATAGGTGGTAAGATGAAAAAAAGAAAACTAAAAAAGAAGGTTTACGTATTATTTACTTTGATATTATTAATAATTATATCAGTATTGGTAATTAATTCATTAAATCAAAAAGAAAAAAATGTCGATAAAACTGACAAAGTAGTGGAAAACAAAGATGAAAATCAACCTAAAAAAATGTCTCTTATTGCAGTAGGTGATGTATTGATCCATGAAAGTGTATATAAAGATGCTTATAGTAATAATAAATATGATTTTAGTCCTATGTTTAGTGATGTAAAAGATATTATAAATAAATATGATTTAAAATACTGTAATCAAGAATCAACTATCGGTGGAAGTGCATTAGGTATAAGTGGTTATCCATCATTTAATTCTCCAGATGAGATAGGTGATGATATAACTGATTTAGGATTTAACTTAATATCTTTAGCAAACAATCATGCTTTGGATAAAGGAATGGATGCTGTACTTTACAGTAATAGTTATTGGAAAACAAAAGATGTTATAACAGCAGGTGCTTATTCAACACAAGAAGAAAGAGACGATGTAAAAGTATATGAAAAGAATGGAATTAAATACGCATTTTTAGCATACACAACTCTTTCTAATGCTAAAGTACCAAATGACTATATAATAAATATGTATAGTGCTGCAAGAGCAAAAGAAGATATAGACAAAATAAAAGATCAAGTAGATGTAATAATAGTGTCAATGCATTGGGGAGTAGAATTTTATAATGAACCTAATGAAAGTCAAAGACAAATAGCAGAGTATTTATCAAGTCTTGGAGTAAATGTTATAATAGGATCACATCCACATGTTGTACAACCAGTAGAATATATAGGAGATACATTAGTAATTTATTCTTTAGGAAACTTTATTTCAAATCAATTATCAATAGCAAGTAATTATAGTAAAGATACAAATCCTGGTATTGGTCTTATGGTAGGGATGGATATAACAGTTAGTGATGAAGGTGTAAAAGTAGACAATCTATATAAAGAATTAATACTTGCATACGCTAAAAACAGTACTAATTTTAAAGTAATACCATTTTCTAAATTAAATGACACTTTATTACCTGATTATAAAAATATAGAAGATATGTATATGAAAATAGTAAATGGAGGTTAATATGGCTAAAAAAACAAAAGTAAAGAAAAAGAGTGTATTACTTGTAGTAATTATATTTGCTATTATTATTACAGCTTGTGTTTTATCATATAATATATTTGGTAACAATACTAATAAAGGTAATAATGGTAATGGTACAAACAATACAAAGCCACCAGTTAAAGAAGAGATTAAAGAAAAAAGAATGTCATTAGTTGCTGTTGGTGATGCTTTAATACATGGAGCAGTTTATTTAGACGCAAGTATAGGAAATAATAATTATGATTTTAGTCCTATGTTTACTCTTGTAAAACCTTTAATAGAAAAATATGATTTAAAATATTACAACCAAGAAACTATAATAGGAGGAAAAAATTTAGGAGTTCAACATTATCCAAGATTTAATTCTCCAGACGAAATAGCTCTTAATTTAATTGATTTAGGATTTAATCTTGTTTCTTTAGCAAACAATCATGCTTTAGATATGGGAGAAGCAGGAATATTAAACTCAGTTAGTTTTTGGAGAGATAAAGATGTAGTTGTTAGTGGTCAAAATGATTCTTATGAGGATAGAGAAAGTAAAATAAAAGTATATGAAAAGAATGGGATTAAATATGCATTCATAGCTTATACAGACTCTACTAACGGTCTTGCTATACCAAGCGGTAAAGATTATTTAATAAATGTTTATTCGCCAGAACAAGCAAAAGAAGATATAGACAAAATAAAAGATCAAGTAGATGTAATAATAGTGTCAATGCATTGGGGAAATGAATATGTACCAGTTAACTATGTACAAGAAGAAGAAGCTGAGTATTTATCAAGCCTTGGTGTAAACCTAATAATAGGATCACATCCACATGTAGTACAACCAGTAAAATATGTAGGGGATACATTAGTAATTTATTCTTTAGGAAACTTTATTTCTGGTCAAAGTCCACTTGGTATAGATAAAATAATAGGACTTATGGTAGGAATGGATATTGTAGTAAAAGATAAAAAAGTAACTTTTGAAAACTTAGACTATAAATTATTATACACTTACTGTACATCAAATTATAAAAATTACAAGGTAATACCTTTTTCAGATTTAGATGATTCTATATTACCTAATTATAAAAGTTATGAAGAAAAATATATGGAATATATAACAAATGATGGGGCGGTGCCATATGCAGGATATTAAAAATAAAAAGGCATATTTTGATTACTTTATAGAAGAAGAAATAGAGGCTGGTATAGTACTTAAAGGTACAGAAGTTAAATCAATAAGAGAAGGGCTTGCTAATATAAAAGATTGCTATGCTATTATACGAAATAAAGAAGTATTTTTACTCAATATGTATATTGCTAAGTATAATGATGGTGGGGTTTTTAATCATGATGAAAGACGCACAAGAAAACTATTATTAAATAAACGTGAAATATTAAAACTAAGAGATAAAATAGAAATAAGTGGTTATACATTAGTACCATTAAAAGTTTATTTTAAAAATAATAAAGTAAAAGTATTATTAGGACTTGCTAAAGGTAAAAAGAATTATGATAAGAGAGAAACTTTAAAAGAAAAAGATATAAAAAAAGATATAGCTCGTGCTTTAAAAAATAATATTTAAGTAATTAAACAATTAATTTAATTAATTTACTTGCATTTTTTATCTATTTATTATATACTAAAAATGTGAAATGATATGGAAGGAGATGTCTTATATATGAAAATAACGTCAGTCAATGTTCACAAAAAAAATGATGATACTAGAATGAAAGGAATAGCTTCAGTATTACTTGATGATTGCTTTGTAATTCGTGATATTAGAATTATAGAAGGAAAAGATGGACTTTTTATAGCAATGCCAAGTAGAAAAAATGCAGATGGTGAATACCATGATATAGCACACCCAATAAATGCTGAAACAAGAAAAGAATTTGAGGATGCTATATTTGAAGCTTATAATAAAATAGAAGAATAGTAAAATAACTCTTTAATAGAGTTTTTTTCATATAATTAAATTTTTTGAATATTATTTATTGGGTGATAAAATGGACAAGGATATAGTATCTAGTAATCATATAATAAATATTAATCAAAGAAAGAGTATAAGTATTACAGGAGTAAAAAAAATAGAAAATTTTGATGAAAATGAATTCTTATTAGAAACAAATATGGGTTATATATTAATAAAAGGTATGGATCTTGAAATTATTAAATTAGATACATATCAAGGAGATGTATCCATAAAAGGTAAAGTAGATAGTCTAAGTTATTTAGAATCATCTAAAAAGAAAGAAAATAAAGAAAGCGTATTATCTAAATTATTTAAATGATAGAACTTAGTTTACAAATAAAATTATTAATATTTTCATTTTCTTTTGGTTTTTTATTTTCAGCATTTTTAGAATGGTTTAATAAAGTAACTTATAATAAAAAAAATTATATAAAAATAGTACTTTCATTTTTAATAGTTACATCGTTTTCTATTATATATTTTATAGGTATACAAAAAATAGGAAATGCCATATTACATGTTTATTCATTAATAAGTATAATTGTAGGATTTATAGTTTATGACTTTATTATAAAGATAATTGCAAACAATAATAAAAAATGATATACTTATTATGGTGATAGTATGGCTAAAAGAAGAATATCTAAAGCATCTAAACGCAGATTAACTGTTTTTGGTTCACTTAGTATAGTTGTAGTGATATATTTTTCTTTTAGTTTAATTTATAATATATATACAATATTTAGTCTAAATATGGAAAAGAAAAATTTGGAAAATAAATATGTTCAATTACAAGAAGAAGCTGATAATTTAAAATCAGAAATAAGTAAATTAAATGATGAAAATTATTTAGCAAACTATGCAAGAGAGCATTATTTATATTCAAAGAATGGAGAGTATATATTAAAAATAGAAGATGATATAAATGAATCATTAGATACAGTAAACAAAGAAATAAATAAGAATTATGTAATAATATTCTTAAGCTTTGTAATGCTATTAATATTTATTTATATATTAAGAAAAGGTAAGAAACAATCTAAGAATCAAAAAAAATAGGAACTATAATTTAACAGTTCCTTTTATTTTATCTACATTATTTCCATCAAAATAATCTTTTGCTTTATAGCCTTTTATGAGTGCTATTACATTAGAAGGACAACTTTTAACAAGTTTATTATAATCAGTAATTATATCGTTATAATATTTTCTAAGTCCTACTATTTCAGATTCAGATTCTAAAATATTAATATCAACCTTCAAAAACTCTTTACAAGTTTGTAATTCTGGATATCTTTCTTTTAAAGAATGAAATTCATCAATAGCATCATAAAGTCTTCTATCAAGTTCAAAGTTGGTCAATTTTTTAGATCTTAATTCATCAACTATTTCTATTATTTTTTCATCTTCTTTAATTTTTGATTTAATAATACTTGTTGCTTTTTTTAATAAATCAAAACGTTTTCTTAAAACAGCATCTATATTAACATCAGCTTCATTTATTCTAATTATATAATCTTGAAAATGATTGTATGTAGCAACTAGTAATATTAATATTAAGCATACTACAATTATTAAAGATAATATTACAATTACAGTACTCATTATCATCACCTTACAAACATTATAGCAAATTTATTCTTTTCAATCAATACCTAATTAACCGTTTTTGATGGATAAAATTGTTGAATAGTATTAATTTCTTCGTCAAATTTTATAAAGTCCACATAAATCATTAAAAGTAAATACCAATTACCAGTTGTAGGGTCACTAAGTATTATGTGATCTCTTCCAGATTGTTCTATGATTCCAGTAAAAATTCTATCTTTCCATTCTCCAGCATCTGCAAATGACTGGTAAACAGATACTTTTTTTCCTTTATTAACTCTTAAAATATTTTCTATATAAGATTGTTCATCTGGTATATATTCATTTACACTAGATTGATTTGGAGTAATTAATCCATTTGAAGAATAAAGTGGTGTACCAGGAAAACCTTTAGAATTTGTATTAATATAATTATTATTCATATAATCATCCTTTCTTTAAAATATATTTTATATTTTATAAAAATATGCTATAATTATTTTGGGTGATACAATGAAAGTTAGTATAGGAGTATCAAATAGACATGTTCATTTAACACAAGAACATTTAACAATTTTATTTGGAGATGGTTATTCCCTTACAAAAAGAAATGATTTGACACAACCAGGTATGTTTGCTTGTAACGAAACAGTAACAATAAAGACACAAAAATCAGAAATTAGTGTAGTTAGAGTATTGGGACCAGTTAGAAAATATACACAAGTAGAAATAAGTAAAACAGATGCTTATAAATTAGGTATTAATCCTCCAGTTAGAAATTCTGGTGATATAAAAGAAAGTAGCCCAATAACTATAGTTGGACCTAAAGGACAATTAGATTTGGATGAAGGCTGTATAATAGCAACTAGACATATACATATATTACCTGAACAAGTTAAATTATATAACTTAGAAGGTAAAGATAAAGTAAATGTAAAAATAAATGGAGAAAAAGGTGGTATTATAACTAATGTATATTTAAGAGTTAGTGATGAAGCGTTTTTTGAACTTCATTTAGATACTGATGATGCAAATGCACATTTAGTTAAGAATGGTGATATAGGAGAGATTATATGAAAAAATATTTTGTTATATTAGTGACAATTATATGCTTATTTTTATCTATTGATAATATAAAAGCTTTAACTTGTAGATATGGTGATGATAATTTAAAGGTAACATTTGTAATAAATAAAGATGGTACAGCAAAAAGAGCACGTGTATCAGGTGCTAATGAAAGTAAATTTTCTGATGAACCTGTTGAAAACTGGAAAAAAACATATTTAGATGGTGTTACATTTGTTGGTAAAGATTATTATGAAAAAAATTATAAATGTCCAAAGTATGCTATTTTAGAAAGGGCTCATGGACTTAAATTAACTTGGTTATACTTTGTAGGTATTGATCATTTATTTGTATCAGATGAAACAAACTATAATTCTATAAAAGACGCAGTAGATAAAAAATATGATCATTATAATTCGTCTTATCCTATGACTTTAGAATTAATAGAAACAACATCAAATGATGGTCAAAATAATAATCAAGATAGACCATATTATTGTACTGATTTTAAAGATAAAGCATCTTGTGAAAATTCTTCTAATTATATAAATTATATGTGTGTATGGAATAAACAATTTAATTATTGTAATGTAGATAATTTAGTTTATGTACAATGTGGAGATGCATACGATATTCCATATCAAGTTCCTGGATTAGTTAGTTTTCTTTATAATTTATTAAAAATAGCAACTCCAATAATATTAATAGTTGTTAGTATAATATCTTTATTAAAAGCTATGACATCATCAAGTGAAGATGAGATGAAAAAAGCTCAAAAATCTTTAATTAGAAAAGTAATGGCTGCAGTAATGGTATTCTTAGTATTATCAATTGTACAATTTGTTATTGGCAAAGTAGCAGAAGATAGAGATAATAAATCTATAACAGCTTGTCTTTCTTGCTTCTTAACAAATAATTGTAGTAATACAGCTTATTATAAAACTAATATAGCACAATCATCTAGTTCACTTAAACAAGATGGACAATATGTTTGTACTAGTATAGATGGTGAGCCACTTAATGGAGATGGAACTTGTCCAGAAGATGAGTAGTGTTTGACAAAATAAAGAATATGTGCTAATATTATAGGCGTCTTAGGACGTCTTTTTTTTGTAGGTGATTATATGTCAAAAATATTAACTATTCCTTCAAATATAGAAGAAATAACAAAAACTAAACCATTAGTAGATGGTTTTATAATAGGTATAAAAGATATGTGTGTTAATATGAATTATTGCATAGAAGATTTAAGTATATTATCTAGTTTATTTGATAAAGAAATATTTATCGCACTTAATAAAAATTTACATAATAATGATTTAGAACGTGTTAAAGAGTTATTATTAGAACTAAATAATTATAATATTAAAGGTGTACTTTATGCTGACGTGGGACTTTTAAATATAGCACGCTCTTTAAATCTAAATTATGATTTAGTATGGTCTAAAGAACATGCTTCAACAAATGTAAATACAATTAATTATTGGAATAAAGAGGGTGCTAAATATGCTTATGTTTCAAGTGATATAACAGAAGAAGAAATAATTAATATAAGTAAAAATAGCAAATCTAAATTACTTGTTAATATGTTTGGTTATCTACCTATGTTTGTATCTAAAAGACATATAGTTAAAAATTATTTAGAATACTTTAATTTATCAGATAATTCTAATATTAATTATATAGAAAAAGAAAATAAAATATATCCTATAATAGATAACAATATAGGAACAGTATGTTATTCAAACAATATATTAAATGGTATAAATTCGTATTTAAATATAAATGTTGAATATATTGTATTAAACTCTTTATTAATAGATTTAGATTCATTTATAATAGTAATTAATTGCTTTAAGAATGTAAACACGGATAATATAGGGGAAATGAATAAAAAAATAGAAAGTCTTTTTAGTAATATAGATACAGCATTTTTAAATAGAAAGACTATATATAAGGTGAAGTAATATGAAAATACCAGAATTATTAGCTCCAGCAGGAGATTTGGAAAGACTTAAAATAGCACTTAAATATGGTGCTGATGCTGTATATATAGGAGGTCCTTTACTTAATTTAAGAGCGAATGCTATAAACTTTACATTTGATGAAATAAAAGAGGCTACATCTTTAGCACATTCTTTAAATAAAAAGATATATGTAACAGTAAATATAGTTCTTCATGACGAAGAGTTAAAAGAATTAAAAAATTATTTAAAAAAGCTTGAAGAATGTGAAGTGGATGCTATTATAGCAAGCGATCCTTGTGTAATAGAAGAGGCTATAAATAATACTAAATTAGAAGTACACTTATCAACTCAAGCAAGTATATCAAACATAGAAGCAGTTAAATATTGGAAAGAAAAAGGCGTTTCTAGAATAGTTTTAGCTCGTGAATGTCCTAAGGAAGATATTAAAGAAATAATAGATAATGTAGATATAGAAATAGAAACATTCATACATGGTGCTATGTGTGCTGGATATAGTGGTAGATGTGTTATGTCTAATTTTTTAACAAATAGGGATGCTAATCGTGGCGGATGTAGTCAAATATGTAGATGGGATTTTGATTTATTAAGTGAAGATAAAAAACAAATAAAAGGGGATAAACCATTTACATTTTGTTCAAAAGATTTATCTATGTTAAAGTATATAAAAGATATGATTGATATGGGAATAACTTCATTTAAAATAGAAGGTAGAATGAGATCAACATATTATATTGCTACTGTAGTTTCTATATATAGAAAAGTAATAGATGAATATTGTAACAATAAAAGTTCTTATACATATAATAAAGAGTATGAAAAAATATTAAGAAATTGTGCTAATAGAGATTCAGTACCGCAGTTTTTTAATAATATATATGATTCTACTTGTAGTTATTATAATGGTAGAGTAGAAATATCAAATCAAGATTTTTTAGGTATAGTTTTAGATTATAATAAGAATACAAATATAGCAACCATAGAACAGAGAAATTATTTTAAAAAAGGTGATGTAGTAGAGATATTTGGACCAAATCATGATACTATAACTTATACATTTGATTCTATTTATGATGAAGATAATAATTTAATAGATATTGTAAGACATCCAAAACAAATAGTAAAAATATATACTACTGATATACTTGAAAAAGATGATATGATTAGAATAAAAAAATAGGTTGACAAATATAAAAATATGTAGTATTATTTTGTTTGTTCATTAGAAATATAAGAGGTGAAACATTATGTCAAAAGAAAAAGAATTATATTTAACAGAAGAGGGCTTGGAGGAAATAAAGAAAGAACTAGAGGAATTAAAACTAGTTAAAAGACCTGAAGTTATAAGTGCACTTAAGGATGCTAGAGCACAAGGTGATTTAAGTGAGAATGCTGAATATGATGCTGCTAGAACTGAACAAGCTATTGTTGAATCTAGAATAAAAGAATTAGAAGCAATGGTAGAAAATGCTGTAGTTATAACAAAAGCCAATACTGATGTTGTATCAATTGGAACTAAAGTAACATTAGAATATGTTGATGATGAGGAAGAAGAAGAATATAGCATAGTAGGTTCTAAAGAAGCAGATCCGTTTGCTAATAAAATATCTAATGAATCTCCAATTGCAAAAGCAATTATGGGACTTAAAGTAGGTAGCGTTGTATCTGTTGATAGTCCAAATGGGAAATATGATGTTAAAATTTTATCTATAAATTAAAGAGTTGTAAAATAATACAACTCTTTTTAAAAAATAAAAAAATGTATTTACTAGAAAATAATTTTCATGTTATAATTTAAATGTAGAAGAGGGTAGTGATATTATGTTTTTTAGACAGGCAGTATTAATAGTTCATGGCTTTGCTGGCGGAACATATGATGAAGAAAAATTAGCTAACTATTTAGAATTAAATAGAAATTTTGATGTTTTTCAGTTTACTCTTAAAGGACATGAAAGAAATTTTAGTAAAGTAAAATATCAAGAATGGATTAAAAGTTCTGAAGATATGATGGATTGGTTAATAAGTAAAGGCTACAAAAAAATATATTTAATAGGTCATAGTATGGGTGGAGTTATAGCTACTTATTTAAGTACAAAATATAAAGAAGTAAAAAAACTCGTATTAGCAGCTCCTGCATTTCAATATCTAGATGTTATAGATGATAATTTAAATGTTAAAGAATCATTAATGAAAACTCCTAAAGTTATAAAAACATATGGTAGTGAAGAAATAATAGCTAGACTTTTTAAACTTAATATAGGTGCTGTTAAAGAATTTATGACTCTTGTAAAAGAATATTATCATTATCCAAAAAATGTTACTTGTGATACTTTAATTTTACAAGGAGATAATGATAATTTAGTACCACTTACATCTTCAAAATATGTATATGATAATGTTAAAGGTAAAAAAACATTAATATATTTAAAAGGTATAACACATGATGTATTTAGAAATGAAAGAGAAGAAGAAATATTTAAATTAGTAGAACACTATTTAAAATATGGATTAAGTAAAGGAGTAGAGAAAATATGAGTGAAGAAGAATCAAAGAAAGCACTTTTTGAACTTAATTTAGAATATATGAAACATACTCCTAAAGAAAGATTAAAATTATATGATGAGTATCAAAGAAAAAGAGGAGAAATTAGATCAGCCTTAATGAAAGGAAAGTTTGAAAGATCAAAAGAAAAAAAACTAGGTCAATAATTTGACCTTTTATTATTGTAATTAAAGTGGTATAATATGTAAAAGTTGGAGATGATTAGATGAAAACTGATGATTTTGATTTTTATTTACCAGAAGAGTTAATAGCGCAAACTCCACTCGAGAAAAGAGATTCTTCTAGACTTTTAGTTCTTGATAAAGAAACAGGAGATATTAAACATACTGTTTTTTCTAATATTATAGATTATCTAGAAGAAGGAGACGTATTAGTACTTAATGATACTAAAGTTATGCCTGCTAGAATAACTGGAGTAAAAATAGATACAGGAGCAGTAATAGAATTATTAATGCTAAAAGAAAAGGAAAAAGATACTTGGGAATGTTTAGCAAAACCAGCTAAAAGAGTTCATATTGGTACTGTAGTAAACTTTTCAGATAAATTAAAAGCAGAGTGTATAGGTATTAAAGAAGAAGGAATTAGAGTATTTAAATTTATTTATTCAGGTATATTTTATGAAATATTAGATGAATTAGGAGAAATGCCTTTACCACCTTATATACATGAAAAATTACAAGATAAAGACAGATATCAAACAGTGTATGCTAAAAACATAGGAAGTGCTGCAGCTCCTACAGCAGGTCTTCATTTTACTAAAAGTTTAATGAATGAAATAAAAAAGAAAGGTATAAAAATAGAATATATTACCTTACACGTAGGACTTGGTACATTTAGACCAGTAAATGTAGAAGATGTTACTAAACATAAAATGCATAGTGAATATTATCATATGTCTAAAGATACTGCAGAGGTATTAAATAAAGCTAAAAAAGAAAATAAAAGAATTATAAGTGTGGGTACAACATCTACTAGAACTCTAGAAACAATAATGAATTTATATAATGAATTTAGAGAATGTAGTGGTTGGACAGACATATTTATATATCCGGGATATGAGTTTAAAGCAATAACATCACTAATAACAAACTTCCATTTACCAAAAAGTACATTAATTATGTTAGTAAGTGCTTTAGCAGGTAAAGAAAACATCATGAAAGCATATAAAGAGGCAGTAGATAATAAATATAGATTCTTCTCATTTGGAGATTGTATGTTTATAAAATAGGTGAATAATGGAAACAACAATAAAGAAAAAAATACATACAGGAAGTACAGGCATTTGTTATTTATTAAAAAATGGTGATGTATTAAAATTTTTTAATAATTCACTAGATTTATTAGAAATAAATAGATTTAAATATTTTTCTTTATATAAAAATAATGGATTTAACTTTCCATATGATTTTGCTTTTGATAAGAAAAGTTTCTATGGCTATATATCAAGCTTTGTTGATGGTAAAAGAATAGAAAGTATAATACCAAAAACAAATATAAATGATTTAATAGATTCTTTATCAGATTTTGAAAACAATATAATAGATTTATCTAATTCTAAAATAAGAATACGAAATTTAAATATAAATAATATTTTCTATAATAATAAAAAAATAACAGTTTTAGATCCATTTTATTATTCAGTAGCGCTTAGTGAATCAAAAGAAAATTTATTAATTAAAAATTTAAATTATTATAGAGAACAAGTTCTTGCTTCTATTATTAAAAATCTTGATAATGATAACTTAGATAAGTTAATATATAGAATTAAGATGTATAAAGAAAAAGGTGCGACAACTTCTCAAATTCTATTTGACATAAAAAAATATTTTGATAGATATTATTCAGATAATTTTGAAACTATTAATGATATAAATAAAATAAAGAGGAAGTGAAGTTATGGTTATTGTAGTAGTAGGACCTACAGGAGTGGGTAAGACTAAATTAAGTATAGAGTTAGCTAAAAAGTTAAATGGAGAAGTAGTAAATGCTGATAGTACACAAGTTTATAAAGACCTTAATATAGCAACCGCTAAAGTAACAGAAGAAGAAAAGTGCAACATACCTCATCATTTATTTGATATTAAAGATATAAAAGAAGATTATTCAGTTTATCAATATCAAAAAGATGGAAGAAAAGTATTAAACGATATAATAAAAAGAGGTAAAACTCCAATAATAGTAGGTGGTACTGGATTATATATTAAATCTCTTCTTTATAATTATAAATTCGAAGAAGAAGTAGAAAGTAAAAACTTTGATTCTAAAACACTAGAAGAATTATATAAAGAACTAAAAGAAATAGATCCTAATACTACTATTCATCCTAATAATAGAAAGCGAATAGAAAGAGCACTTAATTATTACTATTCAAATAATAAAACAATGAGTTCTAAAGAAAAAAACAACAAGTTATTGTATGATTCAGTATTTATAGGACTTACTTGTAATAGAGATATACTTTATAATAGAATAAATAATAGAGTTGATTTAATGGTTAAAGATGGATTAATAGAGGAAGCAAAAAAAATATATGATACTAATATAAGAAGTAAAGCTGTTATGACTCCAATTGGTTATAAAGAATTATTTACTTATTTTAATGGAGAATCTACTTTAGATGAGGCATTAGAACTTATAAAGAAAAGAAGCAGGAATTATGCTAAAAGACAATATACTTGGAATAATCATCAAATACCAGTTAGGTGGTTTAATGTAGATTTTACTAATTTTGATAATACTGTTAAAGAAGTGTTAGATTACTTAAAAATAGAAAGAAATTAAAATTCCAATTTCTTTCTTTTAGTTTACTTATTTACTCTTACATGTTATAATTTAAATGTAAATAGGAGGTAATATATGAGATGTGTAGGAACAACAGTTAGGGGTATTAGAACACCTATAATTAAAGAACATGATGATTTAGCAAACATAGTAGTTGAATCTTTATTACAAGCACAACAACAAGAAAAATTCGAATTTAAAGATTCAGATGTAGTAGCAGTAACAGAAGCAGTAGTAGGTATTAGTGAAGGAAATTATGTAACAGTAGATGATGTAGCAAAAGATATTCAAGATAAGTTTCCAAGTAAAAATATAGGAGTAGTTTTTCCTATACTTAGTAGGAATAGATTTTCACTTATATTAAAAGGAATAGCGCGTGGTATGAATAAAATAACTATGTTACTTAGTTTTCCATCAGATGAAGTAGGAAATGGTATACTTGATTTAGATACGCTTGATAAGAGTAGATATAATCTAACTAGTATAATAACAGAAAAAGAATATATGGATACTTTTTCAAGTTATATACACCCATTTACAGGGATTAACATGGTAGATTTCTATAGAGATTTAATAGAAAGTGAAAATTGTAAAGTAGAATTTGTTTTTTCAAATAATCCTAAAACAATATTAAGCTATTCTAATGATATATTAACTTGTGATATACATACAAGATTACATACAAAAAAAATATTGGAAGAAGAGGGCGCTAAAGTATATGGATTATATGAAGTTATGACAAGTCCAATAAATGGTAGTGGATTTAATGAAAAGTATGGACTACTTGGTTCAAATAAATCTACAGAAGAAAGATTAAAACTTTTTCCAAAAACAGGTGATAAATTAGTTCTTGATATACAAAAAAAATTAAAGGAAAAAACTGGAAAAAACATAGAAGTTATGGTTTATGGAGATGGTGCTTTTAAAGATCCAGTTGGTCATATTTGGGAACTTGCAGATCCAGTTGTATCACCAGCTTATACAAGTGGATTAGAAGGTACACCAAACGAAATAAAATTAAAATATGTATCAGATAATAAATTTGCTGATCTTAAAGGAGAAGAGTTAAAAGATGCTATAAAAAATGAAATAAAAAATAAAGATAGCAACTTAAAAGGTAAAATGATAACACAAGGTACAACACCACGACGTTTAACTGATTTAATAGGTTCACTTTGTGATTTAACAAGTGGAAGTGGTGATAAAGGAACGCCAGTTGTATACATACAAGGATATTTTGATAATTTAGCAGATGATTAAAAGTTTAATACTTTTTCGTGATATAATTAATAAGGTGATAACATGCAAGATTATGTAAAGGGAACATTTAAAACAAATATATTTAAAAGTGATAAAGGATATGTGATAGGACTTTTAAAAGTATTTGAAACAAATATAATAGATATGCAAGAATATGTAAATAAAACAATTACCTTTACAGGATACTTTGCAGATTTAAGAGAAAATGAAAAATATATAATGTATGGTGAAATTGCTCATCATCCAAAATATGGCTTTCAATTCAACGTAAAAGAATATGAAAGAATAAAACCAGAAGATAAAGATGGAGTAATAGAATTTTTATCTAGTGATTTATTTAAAGGTATAGGAGAAAAAATGGCTAAAAGAATAGTTGAAACTATTGGCGATAATGCTCTTGACCTAATAATTAAAGATAAAACAATATTATATAAAGTATCAAAATTATCAGAAGATAAAATTAATTTAATTTATGACACATTAATAAAATATGAAGAGTCTCATGAAATAATTGTAAAACTTACTGAAATGGGATTTAATATGAAAGATGCTTTAAACATTTATAATACATATAAAAGTAATACAATAAAAATAATTGAACATGATATATATAGACTTATAGATGATATAGATGAGATTAACTTTACTAAAGTAGATCAAATCGCACTTTCTTTAAATGAAGATAAACTTAATATAAATAGAATTAAAGCATGTATAATTTATGTTATGAATGAATTAACTTTTAGAAATGGTGATACTTATTTATCATATAGTGAAATATATGAAGGATTATCTTTTTATCTTAAAAATGAAATAGATGTTAATATATTTGATGAAGCATTAAATGAATTAGAAGAAGAATTTAAAATTAAAGTAGAAGATGATAAATATTATATATATGAAACTTATGAAGATGAAGAATATATAGTAAGCAAAATAAATTATCTTATTAATAAAGATGTTACTAAATATAAAAATATAGATTTAAGAGTAAAAGAATTAGAAGATAAATATAATATTACATATAGTGATTCACAAATAGAAGCTATAATATCATCTTTACAAAATAATATAACTATAGTAACAGGTGGACCTGGTACAGGTAAAACAACAATAATAAAAGCAATAGTAGATTTATATAAAAAATTAAATAAATTTACTAATGATGATTTAGTACGTAATTTAGCTCTTTTAGCGCCCACAGGGCGTGCTAGTAAAAGAATGAGTGAATCTACACTTTTAAGAGCTTCTACTATTCATAGGTTTTTAAAATGGAATAAAGAATCAAATACATTTATGGTAGATGAATATAATCCTGATTTTTCTAATCTTGTAATAGTAGATGAAGTAAGTATGATAGATAATCATTTAATGGCTAGTTTATTAAGAGGTCTTACAAATAATATAAAATTAGTACTTGTAGGAGATTATAATCAATTACCAAGTGTAGGAATAGGTAACGTTTTAAAAGATTTAATAGATAGCGATATAGTAGATACAATAGAATTAGATTTATTATATAGACAAGATGAATCAAGTTATATACCTGTACTTGCTAATGATATAAAGAATGATTCATTAGAAGAAGATTTCTTAATAGATAGAGATGACTATAAATTTTTAAAAGTAAATAGTGACTATATAATACCTAGTTTAGTAAGCATTACAAAGCAAGTACTAAGTAAAGGATATGACTATAAAAGAGTTCAAATAATGGCTCCAATGTATGCTGGAGTTAATGGAATAGATAATATAAATAAAGTACTACAAGACGTATTTAATCCTGCTGATATAAAAAAATTAGAAATAAAATATGGAGATGTAGTATTTAGAGAAAATGATAAAGTATTACAATTAGTAAATGATCCTGATAATAACGTGTTTAATGGTGATATAGGAGTAATAGATAAAATAAATGTAAGAGGAACTAAAAGTGGAGTTCCTGAAATTACAATAGATTATTATGGTAATTTAGTTACTTATAAATCAAAAGATTTTAATAAATTTAAACATGGATATATTATAAGTATACATAAAAGTCAAGGTAGTGAATTTGAATTAGTTATAATACCTGTGTGCTCACAATATAAAAGAATGCTATATAAAAAATTATTATATACAGGAATAACACGTGCTAAAAAAAGATTAATACTAATAGGAGAACCTCAAGCATTTATTTATGGAGTTAGAAATAATAATGAAAGATTAAGAAAAACAACACTTTTAGAAAAATTAATTAATTCTTTGAATAAAAAATAAAAAATGATTAAAAATATAAATGTATATAGAGATATATACATTTTGTCATATTTCTAGTGAGGTGATAAGTATGAAAATAGTAAAATCGATGGCTTTAATAGCTATGGGTGCTGGAGCAGTACTTGCATATCAAAAGTATAGTGAACCAGTAATGGAAAAACTACAAACTTTAGCAGATGATGCTATGAAGAGTGCAAGTAAAAAACTAGATGATATGATGTAACATTTATTATCTATAATTAATAGATAATAATATCGCAAGTAATAATTTTTAATTTTTTAAAAATATTACTTGTTTTTTTAGATGATATTAAAAATAGGATAGATTAATTTCTATCCTATTTTATAAATATAACAATCAGTTGCATAAGCATCATTACACTATTATGAATAAAATGTAACATAATAGGCACCATGATATTATTTGATTTAGTATATAGGTATGCAAACATAAAACCTGGTATACTATATGGAATAATAAATAATAAATTATTTAAACTAGTTAACGAAGTAATAACATGTAATCCTCCAAAAATAAATCCTGAAAATAATATAAATAAGATATTAGAGTGAGCAAATATTTTTCTAAAAGACATTCTAAATACTAATTCTTCTAAGAAAGGTGCTACTACTATAGTAACAATAATAGTATATATTGGTAGTTTCTTAAATGTTTCTACAATCATTTCTTGATTGTTAGATATTTCGGATGTAGTAAAAAGTGTTATTATAAGATTACTCATTATCATTAATCCTAAGGTTAAAAACCAGTATTTAATATATTTATCAAAGTATGATTTAATATTTTTAATAAAATCTTTAAAATTAGGAATAAAATCATTTTTATAAATAAGTATTATTATTAAAGTTAAAATGATTTCTGATAAAGCTACAAAAACACATTTTGATATAGTATTAAAATTATTATAATTGATGTTAAAAACTTTTAATAATGATATAAGTAAATCTGTAAATATAGAATATAATATAATAACAAACGTCCCAGTTAATGCATTTTTTAAATCTTTATTCTTCTCATTCTCCATATTATTCCTACTTTCTTTTACTATTATAGCACGTATATTTTATTCTGTAAATTGATGCTTTCTATAATAAATGTTTAAATTGTGTAAAAAGATGTTTTAAACTTTAAAAAAATATGGTATAATTAGTTTGTTGCAAGCAAGAGAGTGGATATTTATCCACTCTTTAAGTTAATTGGAGGAGTTTATGGATATTGAAAAGAATGTAAGAGAACTTATAGAAAAGCCTATAAGTGAAGCTGGGTATATACTTGATGAAGTATTATATGTTAAAGAAGATGGTAATTATTATTTAAGAGTAGTAATAGATAAGAATGGTATTATAGATATAGAGGATTGTGTTAAAGTTACTCATATAATAGATCCTATGTTGGATGATATAACTTATATAAGTGATAGTTATATCTTAGATGTGTGTTCAAAAGAGAAAGGTTGTGAATAACATGAATAGTAAAGAGTTTAAGAAAACATTAGAATTGTTAGAAGATAAGGGAATGACTAAAGATTATATAATTGAATCTATGATTTTAGCTTTAAATAGTGCTTATAAGAAACAAACAGGACTTACTAATGTAAGAACTGAGTATGATGAAGATAATTATACTTTTAGACAATTTTCTTATAAAACAGTAGTACTTGATAAAAATCATAAAGAATCTTTAGAAGAAGATAATATCCCAATGAAAGATGAAGAAGTTTTAACAGAAGAACAATTAGAAGATGAAGAATTAGAAGATTTACCAGAAGAATTTAGATATAGACCATTTGTATTTAATGATAAAATATATATTACTTTAGAAGATGCTAGAAAAAAAGATCCAGATATTAAAGTTGGAGAAACTATAGAAGAAGAAGTTAATCCTAAAGATTTTGGACGTGTAGCTGCTGCTACAGCAAAACAAGTAATAATTCAAAAAGTTCGTGAAGCAGAAAGAAATAGTATAGCTTTAGAATTTGGAGAAAAACAAGATGAAATGATGTCTGGTACTGTAGAAATGGAAGACGAAAATAATTATTATATTAATTTAGGTAAAACTCAAGGCTTACTTCCTAAAACAGAAATTATACCAGGTGAACAAATAAAAATGGGTTCAAATATTAAAGTATATATAAGTAAAGTTGATATTAACTCAAAAGGAGCTTTAATACTTTTATCTCGTAAACATTATGGATTTATTAAAAGATTATTTGAACTTGAAATACCAGAGATAAGTGATGGAACAGTTCTTATATATAGTGTTGCTCGTGAAGCTGGTAATAGAACTAAAATAGCAGTATATTCAGAAAATTCTAATGTAGATCCAATTGGAGCTTGTATTGGTGAAAAAGGAATGAGAATTGCTAATATATTAAAAGAATTAGGAAATGAAAAAATAGATATAGTAAAATATTCTAAAGATCCAGTTGAATTTATTCAAAATGCATTAAGTCCTGCTAAAGATTTAAGAGTATTTATATTAGATGAAAAAACAAAAGAAACAATGGTTGTTGTTGATGATAAAAATTTAAGTCTTGCTATAGGAAGACATGGTATAAACGTAAAACTTGCTAGTCGTTTAACTCACTATAATTTAGAAATTAAAACAATAGAACAAGTACATGAGGCTGGAATAAATATTCTAGAGTAGGTAAGTATGAAGAAGATTCCTATGAGAACCTGTGTAGTAACAGGTGAAAAATGTGAAAAGAAAGATCTAATTAGAATAGTTAGAACACCTCTTGGTGAAGTTATGGTTGATGAGACAGGTAAGCAAAACGGTAAAGGTGCTTATTTAAAATTAGAACAAAGTGTTATAGAAAAAGCACAAAAATCTAAAATACTTAATAGAAAGTTAGAAATAGAAGTACCTGATAGTATTTATGAAGAATTAAAAAGAAAAGTAGGTGCATAAATGAAAAGAAAAGATTATTTATCTTGGGAAGAATATTTTATGGGACTTGCAATTCTTTCTGGAGAAAGAAGTAAAGATCCTAATTCACAAGTGGGTGCTTGTATAGTTGATGATAATAATAAAATAATTTCTGTAGGTTATAATGGAGCACCTATAGGATATGATGATGATAAAGATATGTCTTGGGATCGTGAAGGAGACTTTCTTGATACTAAATATGCATATGTATGTCATTCGGAATTAAATGCAATATTAAATTCTAAATCACTTGTTAAAGATTGTAAGATTTATGTAACTTTATTTCCTTGTAATGAATGTGCTAAAGCAATAATTCAATCAGGTATAAAAGAAGTTATATATTTAAGTGATAAATATGATAAGACTCCAAGTAATACTGCTGCTAAAAAGATGTTTGATAAATGCAACATAAAGTATAGAAAATATGAATTAAAAGGTAAAAGCATAAATATAAATTTATAGGTGAATTATGGATAAAGAATATATGGAAAAAGCCTATGAGCAGGCAGATAAATCATATTGCCTAAGAGCTAAAGTGGGTGCAGTATTTGTACGTGATAATAAAATAATTGCTCAAGGATATAATAATACCGTTGGTGGTATAAAAGATTGCAGAGATGTAGGATGCATAAGGGATAAATTACATATACCAAGTGGACAAAGAAGAGAAGTTTGTCGTGCTATATGTGCAGAACAATTAGCAATTACAGAAGCAGCTAGAAATGGTGTGGATTTAGATGGAAGTGTAGCATACATTACAACATATCCATGTCATATATGTGCTAAAATGCTTGTTAGTTGTGGTGTTAGTGAAATCGTTTATGATAAAGAATATCCCGATGAATTATCTAAAGCTTTCTTTGAGGAAGCAGGTACAAAGGTAAGAAAAATTTAAAGAAAGAGGGTGTTACTTATGATGAGTGTATTAGAATATGCACAAGACGTAAATAAGACTGTAAATGAAATTTTAAATCTATGTAAAAAATTAAATATACCAGCTATATCTAGTGAAGATGAACTAGATGAAGATGCTATAACAGAACTTGATAACTATATAGCGCACGATGAGGTTATGGATTTAGAATATGAAGAAGAACTTATAGAAAGTGAAAATAAAAAATCAGAAAACTTAGTAAGCAATTCAATGCAAAAAAAACAAACACAATCTATAAATAAAGTTAAAGTTAATAAAAAAGATTTAGCTAAAAAGAAAAAAGAAATGTACAAAAATAAAGAAAAACTTATTAGTAATGGACCTGTTGTTGATAATAGTGTAATTACTTATAAAGATGGAATGACAATAGGAGATTTAGCTAAAGCATTAAATGTAAATCCAAGCGAATTAATAAAAAAATTATTTATGCTTGGAATACTTGCTACTGTAAATAATAAAGTAGATTTTGATAATGCTGAATTACTTGTTACAGAATATGGTAAAAAGTTAGAAGAAGAACATGTAATTGATGAAAATAAATTTGAAGACTTTCAAATGAATGATAAAGAAGAAGATTTAGTTAAAAGACCTCCAGTAGTTACAATAATGGGACATGTAGATCATGGTAAAACAACATTACTTGATACTATTAGAAAATCTAATGTAGCAGAAGGAGAAGCTGGAGGAATTACTCAAGCAATAAGTGCTTATCAAGTAAAGGTTAAAGATAATCTTATTACATTTATAGATACACCAGGACATGCTGCATTTACTGAGATGCGTGCTCGTGGAGCTTCTATTACTGATATAGTAATAATAATAGTTGCTGCAGATGATGGAGTTATGCCACAAACTAAAGAAGCAATAGATCATGCTAAAGCAGCAGGAGTACCTATATTAGTGGCAATCAATAAAATAGATAAACCAGGTGCTAATGTAGATAGAGTAATGACTGAATTAGCTGAATATGGACTTACTCCAGATATTTGGGGTGGAGATACTATATTTACTCAAATAAGTGCTAAAAACGGAACTGGAATAGATGAGTTATTAGATAATATATTATTAGTAGCCGAAATGGAAAATTATAGAGCAAATCCAGCTCGTTATGCATCAGGTAGTGTAGTAGAATCACGTCTTGATAAACAAGTAGGTTCTGTAGTTACAATACTTGTTCAAAATGGTACATTAAGATTAGGTGACCCTATAGTAGTTGGAACTAGTTTTGGTAAAGTTAGAACTTTAAAAAATGATAAAGGAGAAGAAATTACTGAAGCATATCCAAGCCAACCAGTAGAAATAACTGGAGTTAATGATACGCCATCTGCTGGTGATAAATTTATGGCTTTTGAAACAGAAAAACAAGCAAGAAGTATAGGAGAAGCACGTAAGACAGAAGAACACTTAAAACAGAATGCTAAAAGTGCTGTAAGTCTAGAAGATATATTTGCTAAAATACAAGATGGTACAAAAGAAATTAACGTAATAGTAAAAGCAGATGTAAATGGTTCAGCAGAAGCAGTAAAAAATTCATTAGAAAAAATAGATGTAGAAGGTGTACGAGTTAAAGTACTTAGAAGTAGTGTAGGATCTATTACAGAAAGTGATATAGTACTTGCAAGTGCTTCAAATGCTATTATAATAGGATTTAATATAAGACCAACTAATTCTATTAGAGATTATGCTAAAGAAAAAGGCGTAGATATAAGACTTTATAATATAATTTATAAAGCGGTAGAAGAAATGGAAGCAGCAATGAAAGGTATGTTAGACCCAGAATATGTAGAACATGTAATAGGAAGTGCTGAAGTAAGACAATTATTTAAATTTTCTAAAGTTGGTACAATAGCAGGTAGTTATATATTAGATGGAGTAGTAAAATCTAATTCTAAAGTACGTATAATACGTGATGGTGTAGTAATTTATGATGGAGAAATTAATTCTATTCAAAGAGAAAAAGATACAGTAAAAGAAGTTAAAAAAGGATTAGAATGTGGTATAACAATTACTAATTTTAATGATATTAAAGTTGGTGATGTTATAGAAGCATATGAAATGGTAGAGAAGAAATAATGTCAGTAAAGATAGATAGAATAAATAGTAATATGCAAAAAGAAATTAGTTATATAATAGCTAATGAAGTAAAAAATCCAAATATAAAATATATTACTATTACTGCAGTAGATACAACATCTGATTTAAGCTATTCTAAAGTATACTTTACAACACTAGGTGATATAAAAGAAACTTTAAATGGCTTAAAAAGTGCTAAAGGATTTATAAGAAAGACATTAGCAGATAGAATAGAATTAAGACATATACCAGAATTAGAATTTATATATGATGAATCTATTGAATATTCAAAAAAAATAGAAGATAAAATAAAAGAAATACATGAAAAAGAATAATAAATAAACATTTATTAAAACCTCAATTAAATAAATTGAGGTTTTTAGTTTAAAATAAGTTAATTTTAACAAAAAAAGATGACTATTTTATTAATATTCATCTTACTTAAATCTTGCTTAAATCCTACTTAAAGTTCGATAATAATCATTTTGTTTATAATAAAAAGCAAACATATTTTTAATGTTTACTTTAGCTTTAATTTTAATCATTAAATGATTACTTTTTAATTTGCTTCTTGATATACATTAGCATCAAAATTATGTTCAACTTTATCTAACTCTAATAATTCTTTAGTAGATATCATAAAGAAATTATGTATTAAATATTGCTTTCCATCACTAGCAACCGGATCATCCCAAGTAACATCAATGTGATACCACCTATCATTTACTTTAACTAAATTCCATACATGGTTTAAAGAAGTAATTTTATAATTTTGAATACCTAGCTTATTTAAATAGATAGACATGATATCAGAATAACCACCACATATAGCTTTATTTGTAGTTATAAGGTAATAAGCATTATAAATTTTATTAGAATTATCTTCGTCATAAACTGTATTATTTATAACATAGTCATGAAATAATTTAATTTTAGTTAAGTCATCCATCCCATCATTAATATTTTTACTAATAAATTCATCTATATAATTATTTATATAAGCAATTTGTTCATTAGTATAAGTTTTCTTTGACTTTATAGTAACTTTACCAGCATTATTAATATCAATATTAATAGATGAATAAGAATTATAAGGATGAACAAAATTATTAATATTAGAAATAATATGCTCATCATTAATTACTTTATTAACATCATCCATACATCCTTTATAATCACAATAAAAAGAAAAACTATCATCGCCACTATTTATAGTAGTATAAAAAATATTTAATATTTCTTGATAAGTTTTAACATGATTATCGTCAGTATTTTGAACATATAAATAATCATAATCTAAATAATATTCATTATAAGTCAAAACTTTATTACTGCCTTTATATATAATGTCTTCAGTAATAAAATTAGCTATATCATTTCTAAAACAAAAGACAGTGACAACAACTAATACCATAAATAATATTTTAAAAAAATCTTTCATATTATCACCACTTTCATCTAGTTTTATTATAACATACAAAAATTAATATTCAAACTAAAAAGAATGTAAGTTTGAATACTTTACAATAAATAATAAAAAAAGAGTAAATAATTACTCCATAGAATTAACTTTTTTACTTAATCTTGATTTGTTTCTAGCACATGTATTTTTAGATGTAACTCCTTTTTGTGCTGCTTTATCTATAGCTTTAATAGCAGTTTTTAATTTACCTTGAGCCATTTCTTTATCTTTAGAGTTAACAGCTCTTTCTACATTCTTAATAGCAGTTTTCATACTAGCAGCAAACTCGTTATTAGCTTTTTCTTTTTTGATATTTACTAAAACTCTTTTTTTAGCATTTTTTAAATTTGGCATAAATTCACCTCCAAGTCACACATATACACATATTTTAGCAAATTTTTAATAAAAATGCAATAAATATATTAAATTTGTTCAAAATAATAAGGGTGATTTAATGAATAAACCAAGAGATTTATCTAAATATGAAATAAGAACGGATTTAGCAGTAGATTTATTAGATAGTAATGATAATCTAAAAGGCATAAAATCTAAAACAGAAATAATTAATGGAATTAAAGTTACTAATGTAGAACTAGATAGTGATAATATATTAAAAAAGAAGAAGGGTAAATATATAACACTAGAATTTGAAGATGTAACAGATTCTTCTAATAGTCAAAAACTTTTTAATATATTAACAAAAGTAATAAAAAAAATATTAAAGTTAAATAAAAATTCACATGTTTTAATAGTAGGTCTTGGTAATAATAAATCTACCCCAGATTCTTTAGGACCTCTTGTAGTAGATAATATTATTGTTACAAATCATCTTTATTTATTACATCAGTTAAGTGATAATTATAAAAGAGTAAGTTCATTTGTACCAGGAGTAATGGCTACAACAGGAATAGAAACAAAAGAATTAGTGGAATCAGTAGTACAAAAAATAAAGCCTGATTGTGTTGTAGTAATAGATGCATTAGCTAGTAAATCACTAGAAAGATTAAATAAAACTATACAAATAACAGATACAGGAATACAACCTGGAAGTGGTATAGGTAATAAAAGAGAAGAAATAAGTTATGAAACATTACATGTGCCTACAATAGCTATAGGAGTACCTACAGTAGTAGATGCTAGTGTAATAGTATCAGATTCAATAAACTTTATATATAAAAATTATGCTTTTAATAAAGAGTATATGAATACTCCTAAAAGTAAATTAACATTTAATAATATAAATTATCTAAATAAAGAAATAGAAGAGAAAGAAGAAGATAAAAAACATCTTTTAGGTTTAATAGGAACACTAAATGATGAAGAATTAAAAATGTTAATTTATGAAGTATTAAATCCTATAGGTTATAATCTAATGGTAACTCCTAAAGAAATAGATTTTGTAATAGAAAAACTTTCTAATGTTATTTCTAAAAGTATAAATTGCGCTATTAATGATTTAGATAAGTAAATATTTTGTAGAAATATGTAAATTTTGTGAAACCGTTATATTGACAAAATTTTAAAAATATTGTATATTTATAACGTAGGACAAGGTAAGGTGGTGAAAAAATGAAAAATAAAGGTTTTACATTGATAGAATTATTAGCTGTAATCGTAATCTTAGCAATCATCGCTTTAATAGCTACACCAGTAATTTTAGGTATTATTAACGATGCTAGAAGTAGTGCTAAAGATAGAACAGCAGAATTAATAGTAAATGCAGTTGAATTAGCATACCAAACTAAATATGCTACAAAAGGTACTGAACCAACTTTAGATGAAGTTACTGAACAATTAAGTAAAAATGGAATTAACAATGCAACAATTACTGGTACAAAAGTTACTTCTAATGATGGTGTAGAATGTACTTTATCAAATGCTAGTGGTAAATTAGGTTTAACTTGTACAGGTGTATCATCAGCTGACGTAGTTAAATTAAATGATATGACTTTAGCAACTAAATAAGAAAACTAATAAATAATTAAGGCTATAAAAAGCCTTTTTTATTTTGCCTTTTTGTGTTATAATATACGAGATTGAGGTGGTTAGTATGAAAAAACCAGTAGTAGCACTTGTAGGAAGACCAAATGTAGGTAAAAGTACTATATTTAATAAACTAATAGGTAAAAAAATGTCTATTATAGAAGATACTCCTGGAGTTACTAGAGATAGAGTTTATGGTAGCGTTAGTTACTATGATTATAAATTTCATCTTATAGATACAGGTGGTATTGAAATAGGAAACGATAACTTTAATGATGAAATTAGAATGCAAGCAGAACTTGCTATTGATGAAGCAGACTTAGTAGTATTTGTAGTAGACGGTAAAGAAGGATTAACTAGAGATGACTTTTTAGTTAGAGATATGTTAAAGAAAATCCAAAACAAAGTAATAGTAGCTATAAATAAATGTGATAGTAAAAATATAATAAATACTGAATATGAGTTTTTTGAACTTGGTTTTGAACATTATATAAAAGTAAGTGGTGAACAAGGAGATGGAATATACGATTTACTTGATGAAATAACTTCTAATTTTCCTAAATTCGAAGCTGAAGAAGATGATTCAAAAATTAAGTTTTCAATAATAGGAAGACCAAATGTAGGTAAAAGTAGTTTAGTAAATGCTATTCTTAATGAAGATAGAGTTATTGTAAGTAATGTTGCAGGTACTACAAGAGATGCAGTTGATACTGATTTTAATTATAATAATGAGACATATACAGTAATAGATACAGCAGGTATGAGAAAAAAAGGTAAAGTATATGAGAATATAGAAAAATATAGTTTATTAAGAAGTTTAAAAGCAATTGATAGAAGTGATGTATGTGTCATTGTTATAAATGCAGAAGAAGGTATAATAGAACATGATAAACATATAGCTGGGTATGCTATAGATGCTGGAAAGGCAGTAGTTATAGTTGTAAATAAATGGGATTTAGTAGAAGATAAGGATGCTAGTATGAAGAAATGGAAAACAGATATCTCATCATCTTTTGCATTCATGCCATATGCTAAAGTAGTATTCTTAAGTGCTAAAACTAAAAAACGTATTCATACACTTATGCCTGAGGTTTTAACAGCATACGAAAATAGTAGAAAAGAAATAAAAACTAGTTTACTTAATAGGGTAATTATGGATGCATATGAATTAAATTTACCTCCATCTTATAAAGGTAAAAGACTAAAAATATATTTTACAACACAGACAAGAACACAACCACCTACATTTAATATACAAGTAAATAGTAAAGGATTAGTACATTTTTCATATGAAAGATATATAGAAAATAAAATAAGAGAATCATTTGATTTTACAGGTACACCTATAGTAATAAATTTTAAAAGTAAAGGAGAACAATAATGTTTCCTTTTTTTGTTATATATGATATTATAAAATAGGTGATATAATGAAGAAGTTAAATAATAAAAAATTACTATATATATTTACAATTTGTATATTAGTATTAGTGCCATTTATAAAAACTCTATCATATTATTTAATGAATTATAAAATAATATCAAATTACGATTTTATAAACCCAGCAATAGTACTATATATATCAATACCATTTTTAATATTGATATATATAAGAAATCTAATAAAAACAGATTTTAATTTGGATAAATATGATTATTTATTTTATATAATTTTAATAGCAGGTATTATATCAAGTATATTTTCTAATGATATTTATGTTTCAATATTTGGAAAAAGTTATAGACATGAAGGATTATTATCTATTATTGCATATAATTTGTTGTTTATAAATTGGAAAAGGTTAGGAAATATTGAAGATTGTAAAAAATTATTAAAATTAATTTTATGGATTGCTATAGCGAACACTATATATGGATTTTTTCAAGTATATACTGATTTTCCTTTTGTTATTAGAGGAGGAGCAGATGGATCAATAACTGGATTTTGTGGACATAATAATTTTTATGGATCACTTGTTATTACAGTATTAAGTTTTGTAAGCACTAAATTTTTATGTGATAAAAAGTTTAATATTTTAGATGCATTTATTATAATATTGTTATTTATTGGACTTATAGACTGTCAGTCATCAGGACCGTTTTTAACATATTTTATAGTATTATTATTCTTATTTATATTTTTATATATTAAAAAAGAAATTAAGATATATAAAATATTTGTATTAATTCTTTTATTGATATTAACGTATATACCAATTACTATTGTAAATAATAAACTTGGAATTAGATGTGAAACATGTAACTTGAAAGAAAATACATTTGATAATGGTGGAAATTATAGGACACTTATATGGAAAAATAGTTTAGTTATAGCACGCGATCATTTTCTTATAGGTGTAGGATTTGATAACTTTATTGATTATTATCCTAATCCTAAAATAGATGATAAAATATCATTTACAATATCTACAACTGGTTTACTAGAAAAACAACAAAATACAAAAAAGTATTATATAGTTGATAATGCTCATAATGTATATTTACAAACACTTATTTCAACAGGTATAATAGGTTTAATACCATACTTATTAATTTGCTTATTTACATTTATAAAAGGATTAAAAAGTAAAGATAAAATAACATTTGTATTATTAGGTGGTTTTGTAGCATACTCGATACAAGCATTTGCTAATATAAGTGTTATACAAGTAGCGCCTATTTACTATATTATAATGGGATTAATATTATGTCGTAAGTAACAAATTTACCTCTTTTACATAAATTAATGTAGGGAGGTTTTTTGATGGCGTTTTCAGATTCATTCTTTAATAGAATAGAAAAAAAGACTAATGTAGGTAAAGGAACTATATTAGATTTAGCTAAAAAGTTACAACAAAATGATTTAAAAAATGAAGGTACTTTAAGAGAGGTAATACAAACATTAAGTCAAATGACTGGACGTGATGTATCAAAAGAACAAGAAGATAAAATAGTAAGTGCTGTAGTAAATGATAAAGTACCTAAAGATATAGACAAGTTAATTTAATTAACTTTTTTTAATTTTTATGTTATAATTTACTAGGTGGTTTTATGTTTAAAATAGGTAATATAACATTAAAAAATCAAGTAGTTTTAGCGCCTATGGCAGGTATATCTAATAGTGCATATAGAACAATTATTAAAGAGATGGGAGCTGGACTTATAGTTGCTGAAATGGTAAGTGATAAGGCAATATATTATGGAAGTAGAAAGACTAAAGAAATGTTATATATGACCGATTTTGAACGTCCTATAAGTCAACAAATATTTGGAAGTGATAAAGAATCTTTTGTAGTAGCTGCAAAGTATATATATGAAACAATGAAACCAGATATAATAGATATAAATATGGGATGTCCAGTACCTAAGGTTGCTATAGGTGCTCAAGCAGGTAGTGCATTACTTAAAGACCCTAAAAAAGTTTATGAAATAGTAAGCGCTGTAGTAGAGGCAGTTCCAATACCAGTTACAGTAAAAATAAGAAGTGGATGGGATAGTGATAGTATAAATGCAGTTAGTATTGCTAAAGTAATAGAGAGTGCTAAAGCAAGTGCTATAACAGTTCATCCAAGAACTAGAAGTCAAGGTTATAGTGGTACAGCAGATTGGGATATAATAAAACAAGTTAAAGAGGCTGTTAACATACCAGTAATTGGTAATGGTGATATTAGAAGTTGTTATGATGCTAAAAGAATGCTTGATCTAACTAAGTGTGATGCTGTTATGATAGGAAGAGGAGTGCTAGGAAATCCTTGGCTTATAAAAGAATGCGTTGAATACTTAGAAACTGGTAAAATACCTAAAGAAGTAACAATAAAAGAAAAAATAGATATGATAAAAAAACATCTATTATTATTACTAAATACTAAGCCATATAAAGTAGCAATGTTAGAAATAAGAAGTCATGCTGCATGGTACTTGAAAGGATTACCTAATGCTAAAGAATTAAAAGAAGCTATATTTAAAACAAGTACAAAAGAAGAATTAATAGAATTATTAGATAAATACTTAGAAAGTAGTGAAGTATGTTAAAAAGAATAGATGATAAAAAAATACTATATATTGTAACAATAGTAATGTTAACATTTGTACAATTATTAAAAATGATATCATTTTATTTATATGATTATTCTTATATAGATAATTATGATAAAATTAATCCATCATATATTTTAATAGCTTCTATACCTTTTTTAATATTTACTTATATAAGAACTTTAAAGCATAAAAATTTTAAACTAGATAAATATGATTATATATTTTTAATAATGACCATAGCAGGTATTATAACATGTATTTTTTCAATTAATAAGCAAGTATCAATAATGGGAAAAAGTTATAGACATGAAGGCTTTTTATCTGTTTTATCATATAATTTATTATTTATAAATTGGAAAAATTTAGCAACCAAGAAAGATTTATCTATATTATATAAAATAATTATGTGGATAACTATTATAAATACAGTGTATGGCTTATTTCAAGTATATACAGATTTTCCTTTTATTATTAGGGGCGGGGCTGATGATTCAATGTCTGGATTATGTGGACATAATAATTTTTATGGATCATTAGTAGTAACCTCACTTTGTATGTTAACATGTAAAATTTTAATAGATAAAAAATTTAATATAAAAGATTTAGTAGTATTTATATTATTAGTTATTGGTTTAATAAATTGTCAATCAACAGGACCAATACTTGCTTATATTATAACAGTTATATTTTTAGTTATATTTTTAATTATTAAAAAAAGTTTAAATATAAAAAAATTTTTAGTAGTATTTATATTACCAGTTATTTTATTAATTTTAGTATATTCTATTAATATATTTGTATTTAAAAGTGGTAATTGTGAATTATGTGATATTAAAAATAAAACAATAAATAATGGTGGCAATTATAGAATATATATTTGGAAGGCTTCCTTTGAAGTAGCAAATAGACATTTAATTACTGGTGTTGGTTATGATAATTTAGTTTATGATTATCCAGCAAATCCTAAAATAGAAGATAATTTTGATACTATAACACAAGGTTTTATAAGTTTAATACCTAAAGCTTATTATATGGTAGATAATGCGCATAATGTATATTTACACATACTTGCTTCATTAGGCTTAATAGGTTTTATTCCTTATATGTTATTATGTTTATTGGTATTTATATCTGGATTAAAATCAAAAGAGCCAACTAACTTTATAATATTAGGAGGCTTTGTAGCATATGCTATACAGGCATTTGTAAATTTAAGTGTTATACAAGTAGCACCTATCTTTTACGTTTTAATGGGTTTATTAGCAAGCAATAAGAAATGATCAAAAAATCATTTCTTATTATTTTTTAAAAATTCACGAAGTATCTTTGTGAGTGCTCTTTTTTCTATTCTAGACACATAACTTCTTGATATATTTAATTTATTAGCAATCTCTTTTTGTGTTATTTCATCATAATTATTTAGTCCATACCTATACATAATTATTTCTTTTTCTCTATCATTTAAGACACTTAAATATTTTTTCATTTCATCTATATTATCATTTTTATAAATATCACAAACAAAATCAGGAGTTGGAGTCTTTAATATATCAAGTATTGTTATTTCATTACCTTCCTTATCAAATCCAACTGATTCATTTATACTAATATCTTTATTTCTTTTTTTATTATTTCTAAAAAACATTAAAATTTCGTTTTCTATACATCTAGCAGCATACGTTGTAAGTCTAGTGTTTTTACTTTTTGAATAAGAATCAACACCCTTTATAAGTCCTATTGTTCCAATACTTATTAAATCATCAGTATCTATATTTTTTGAATCATATTTTTTAGCAATATGTGCTACTAATCTTAAATTGTGTTCAATAAGTTTAGAACGAGCTTCTTTATCACCAAATCTAGACTTTTCTACATAGAGTTCTTCTTCTTCTTTAGTTAGTGGATCTGGAAAACTATTATTAGAATAAGCAGCAGTAAATAAATAAAAATCTTTAAATAGCTTTTTAAAAAAATTAAACATAATACACCTCAAAATAATATATGATTTACACAATTTGTCCTATGAATGTGTAAACGTTTAATATTTATACATAATAATATTGAAAATAATAGTGTTTTTATATAAAATGAAATTAGGTGATATTATGAATATAGATAAAGAATATATAAAAAGCGCTGTAGAAGAGGGAGTAAGTGGTGAAGGCATTAAAAATTCTATAGAAGATATGCTAGATAAAAGTGATGAAATAGGTCATACTCCAGAACAAATAAGAGATGTAATTGACACTATTTCAAGTATGAAACAAAGTCCTAATGTAGTTGATAATAGTTATAATTCTGCTTTAGTTAGAGAAAACAGTGCTAAAATTAAGAGTGCTATAACTGAAGGTTTAACTCCAAATGAAGTATCACACACTCTTGAAAATAATTTAGAAAAACAAGATGATAATAGAAGATTTAAATTTATAATAAATTTAATATCAAAAATGAAGAAAAAAGAGAAATCCTTATCAAAAAAAGAACAAATGGAAAAAGGATTTCAAAAAGTAAAAGTTAATAATTAACCATTAATCATTGACAATAATTTATATAAGTGTTAAAATTAGTTCATAAATCGATGAAAGAGAATAGTAATAAAATAATGCTTTTAAAGAGAGTTAATGGTTGGTGTAAATTAACAAGTATGTTTTATGAATCTACTCTTAAGAGAAATGTAAACATTTCCGGGATAACCGTTATATTAATTAAGAATAAAAAAGGATGGTACCGCACTTTTATGTGCTCCTTAGGTACTATCCTTTTTTGTATAGGAGGATAATATGTTAAAAGAATATTTTAATGAAGAAAAATTACAAGAATTAAGAGATAGTGATAATTTAATATATAAGGCTTTAGAATTGTCGGTTAACTTATTTAAAAATGATATAGATAAAGGTGGATTTCCTTATATGTTACATCTAATGTATGTATATAATCATGTACATAGTATAGATGAAAAAGTAGTCGCACTTTTACATGATGTAATAGAAGATAAAAATATTACTAGTGATGAATTACTAGATTTAGGTTTTCCTAAAAAGATAGTAGATGATGTAGTTATACTTACAAGAATAAAAAATGTTGATTATAAAAATTATATAGATAACATAATAAAAAAAGGATCAAAAGAGGCACTTCATGTAAAACTTGCAGATTTAAGTAATAATATGGATATGTCAAGAATTAAAAATCCTACAATAAAAGATTATGAAAGAGTAGAAAAAAGATATGCACCTAGTTATGAGAAAATACTAAATAGATTAAAGGAGATGTAATTATGATAGATATAAAATTAATAAGAGAAAATAAAGAATTAGTAAAAGAAAATATAAGAAAAAAATTTCAAGATGAAAAATTACCTATGGTAGATGAAATAGAAAAATTAGATTTAGAATTTAGAGATTGTAAGAAAAAAGGCGATGAATTACGAGCCTTAAAAAATACTAAAAGTGCTTTAATAGGATCTTTAATGAGAGAAGGTAAAAAAGAAGAAGCTGCTGAAGTAAAAGAAGATATATCTAAATATGGAAAAGAAATAGATGATTTAACTAAAAAAGAAGAAGAACTAGAATTAGAAATAAGAAAATTAATGTTAAATATTCCAAATATAATAGATGATAGTGTACCAATTGGTAAGGATGATTCTTTTAATGTAGAAGTAGAAAGATTTGGAGAACCTACTGTACCAAATTATGAAATTCCATATCATGCAGATATTATAGAAAAATTAAATGGAATGGATAAAGAAGCAGCTGGAAGAACTAGTGGTCAAGGCTTTTATTACCTTTTAGGTGATATAGCACGTATTCATGAGGCTATGTTAGCATACGCAAGAGATTATATGATAGATAAAGGATTTACTTATGCAATACCACCTTTTATGATACATGGTAATGTAGTAGAGGGTGTTATGTCTTTTCCTGAGATGGAAGCAATGATGTATAAAATAGAAGGTGAAGACTTATATTTAATAGGTACTTCTGAACATTCAATGATTGGTAGATTTAAAGAACAGTTACTAAAAAAAGAGGATTTACCTATAACTATGACTTCATATTCTCCATGCTTTAGAAAAGAGGGAGGATCTCATGGATTAGAAGAAAGAGGACTTTATAGAGTTCATCAATTTGAAAAACAAGAAATGATAGTATTATGTGATCCTGAGACTTCAAAAGATTGGTATAATAAAATGTGGAAATATAGTGTTGAAATATTTAGAAACTTTAATATACCAGTAAGACAACTAGAATGTTGTAGTGGAGATTTAGCAGATTTAAAAGTAAAATCTTGTGATATTGAAGCTTGGAGTCCAAGACAACAAAAATACTTTGAAGTATGTTCTTGTTCTAATTTAGGAGATGCTCAAAGTAGAAGACTTGGTATACGTGTTAAGAAAGAGAACGGTACATATTATCCACATACTTTAAATAATACCGTAGTAGCAACCCCAAGAGGATTAATTGCTTTAATAGAAAATAATTATAATGAAGATGGAAGTATTACTGTACCAGAAGTTTTGAGACCTTATATGGGTGGAAAGGAAAGAATAGAAGCTAAATAGTTAGCTTTTTTTCATGAAAAAAAGCCTTCAAAAGAAGACTATTCATCATAACTCATTATATTTTTAATAATTATAATAAATATACTTAATATTTTAAAATTTATAAATATATTTATTATTTGTATTATGTCTATAATAGAAATAATGAGATTATGATGCTTTTTCAAGAAAAATTTTAATTTCATAATTCTCACCTTTCTTATATAGGCAAGATAATTTATTTATAAAGGCAAAATTTAAGTGTATAAATCATCTTGCCCATTATTTTATCCAAAATCATTCATACACTTCCTTTCTATATTTACGATAATGGATATTAATCCAAACTTAAAACTCGACATGATTGTAAGTTAATAAGTTTAGAATTAGATTTTGTAATATATTTCATTTCAATCACGTCTCCTTTCTTTAAATATTACAAATAAATTTTACTTTAATAATTCATTTTAATTCAATACAAAATGTATGAAATGTCTATTTTTATGTATAAAATAAGGTAAAAATTGCGAAAAATACGAGTATAAAAGAATTAAATAATCTTTTATTTACAATTTTGTTTAAATTTAATACCAAAATTAAATAAAAATTATTATTAATATTTAATTATATAAAATCATTTAAATTTGTTATTCAAAAAATTAAATTTTGAATAAAGACGTACCGTTTGACTTTTTTCTATATAAGTGTATAATATAATTAATTTATTGCAAATGCATTGTTTTTTAACTTATATTGTGATAAATTAATTATATAGAATGTGTACAAATTTTTACAAAGTTTTTGTTGTTAATGTGCTATTCTTGTTAAGAGATACTAGAGGTAGAAAGACACTAACTATCGCGGATTTTGGGAACCCAATTTCTTAAGTGTAGGATTAATAATCTGATGAGATGCCAAAGTGGTGCAAGGCATAGTATCTTAAATCCCATACCTTAATGGTATGGGTTATTTTTTATGGGTGATAAATATGAACAAAGAATATATTACAATAGTTTCTACCAAAGTTGGCATTGATTGCAATAGACCAGATTTAGTTGGAAAAAGTATAGTAATTTATGATAACGATAAGAAACATTGTTATAAAAGACACTATAGTGAATTTGAAAATCCAAGAGATTTTTCCTTTATAATGAAAAATCTAGATTATGTAATAAATGAGTGTGATTTTGTTTTGTACAATGATAAAAATAATTCTTTAGAGTATTATAAAAAATTAAAAAATAATATATCTATTAGAGTAAAGGTAGAAAATTCAAAAGAATTGAAAATAAAAACTTTTTTTATTTTATCCGATGAAAAATACGAATTAAAAAGAAATAGAATGGCATACAATAAATATGTTATTCATGAATAAAAAATCTAGTTAATTTAAAAACTAGATTTTTATTATTAAACAAAAAAGCCTTAAATTAAGACTTTGTAATTTTTAAATGGTGTCCCAGAAGGGATTCGAACCCCTGACACTCGCCTTAGAAGGGCGATGCTCTATCCAGCTGAGCTACTGAGACATCTTGTTCCAAGAACAAGATAATTATATAACAAATTTAAAGTTTATTCAAGTGTTTTTAATACACTTTTGTAAATTTCTTTATCTTCTACATTAAAAACCACTTCATTTACATCATAATTATCATTTATTGACATAGAAATAGTGTAAATAACCTCTTCAAGTATTTCATTAGTATTAATATCACTTAGTATTGCATTATTGAAATTTATGACTAAAGAGTCATTTTCTTCATTGACCGACAAAATTTTCGTATTGTTATTTAAGTAACTCATTAAATTAGATTTGTATACATTAGAAGAACTTAATTCATCAATAATTATTTCTATTTTACTTCTATCATCATTGTTAACTTTAGTTACAGGTACATAATATTCTTGATCATTAAATTTACTTACATAATAAACAGTAGTTTTATTTATATTCTTTGTAGAATCTATATCATACTCTTTATTAATTCCAAAACTTCTATCTAGAGTAGATGGTAATGTTATTTTAGATTTTGGCAGTGTTGTTAAAATATTTCCATCCATATAAATAATTACATATTTAACATCATTTATACTAGTTAAAGTGTAAACAATAGCTTCTATTATTTTTTCTTCATTTTCTTTTTTAGTATCCATTAAATCACTAGAAAAATTTACTTTAATAACAGAATCATTATATTCTAGTTTTAATATTTTTGTATTACTTGGAATAATAGCTTTAAAACCATTTGGAATTTTATCTTGATTCTTGCTATCTATAATAAGTGTTTCTAATAATTCTTTAGCTTTTTTTTCAATATCTTTTTCATTAATCTTTGTTTTAGTTTGCGCTACTAAATTATTTGAATCTAATAAATAAATATTTGATGTTTCAACATCTTTGTTAACATATTCTATTTCTTCTTTAATGTTTAACTTATTTTTTTCATCTGGCAGTAAATAAATAAGTCCTATTGTAAAAATCGCTACAGCACATATTATAAATTTCTTTTTATAAAATTTTTTTAACATAATATCACCTGTTAAAATATATGTAAAAAACGTATAAAAATACGTTTTATAAAGAAATTTCTCCAAGTCTTAATAATTCAACAACGGCACTAGCTCTTCCTTTAACTCCAAGTTTTTGCATAGCATTTGATATATGATTTCTTACTGTCTTTTCACTTATATTTAAATTTTGCGCTATTTCTTTAGTAGTTTTATTTATAATTAACATTTCAAATACTTGCTTTTCTCTTTTTGTTAAAATATTTTTATTCATCTTTAACCTCACTTCCTAATAGAGTGGTTTATATTTTCTCATATTATTTTATGATGCAATATATTTTTAGTGATTAAAGATGCCTAAAAAAAATAACAATTAAGTTATTTTTGAAATTTAACTGTTATATATTTTGAAGTTTCATAATTGGCTTGTATAGTTCTCATGATGTTGTTTGCTAAAGTTTCGCTATTTTCTTCACTTTTTATAATAACTTTAATATTAGATCCATCTATTCTTATAAAACTATCAAGTTTATAAGTCTCTTTTATTTGAGCTTCTAGCTTTTCTTCATCTCCTCTGTTTTCATTTAATTCTTTAATCTTTTCATAGGCTTTATTTTTTTCATCTGTTGAAGAGTTTGCGTTTGTTAAAACAGTTTGTAAATTTTCTATTTCTTTTGACATTTCTTCATCTGCTTCAACTCTTAGTGCGACAAGTAAATCACTTTTTTCAACTGATACTGTAGGTTCATCACTTTTTTTATCTTTATTTTCAGTAGTAGATGTTGTTAATAATAATTCACTTGGCATAGTTATATAATAAATACTTAAAACTAAAATTAAACTAAACAACGTTAAAAACCATAAACTTTTTTTATTTATCATGAATTTCCTCCTCATATTTCTAATAGATTATATTATAAATATTCATAAATATTACAAAAACATGTGCAAATATATATTATAAGCGAAAAGTTTGCAAAGTATTTGTTTGCATACCCTAAAAAATCATTGTGAGATAATATTCAAGGTGGTAGTATGCAGTTAATAAAAGATTTTATGTCAAAAGATGATGTTCAATATATTATTGGTAATAATGTTAGAAAAGTGTGTAAAGAGAAAAATATTAACCTAATGGAGTTTGCTGAAGAAATCGATATTTCTTATGAATATTTAAGACATATTGTAAGTGAAGGTGGACAAAAATCTTTATCATTTTATTCTATGTATAAGATTGCTAAAATATTAGGGATAAGCATGGATGAATTATGTGAAGGTATATTTGATAATAAAAAAAGAAATAACTAGAATTTCTTTTTTTCATGTGATAAAATTATATTAGGTGATAATATGAAAAAGGTAGTACTTTGTATAATGGATGGTGTAGGTATCAGAAAAGAAGAGCACGGTAATGCTGTAAGAAAAGCTGATACAACTAACTTAAATTTTTTATTAGATCATTATCCACATAGTTTACTTGAAGCTAGTGGTGAAGCGGTAGGACTTCCAAGTAATCAAATGGGGAATAGTGAAGTAGGTCATACTAATATAGGTGCTGGAAGAGTAGTTTATCAACCATTACAATTAATAACAAAAGAAATAAAAAATAAAAATATTTATGATAATAAGAATATAAACGATGTAATAGATCATGTTAAAAAAAATAATTCTAGATTACATATATTTGGGCTTTTAAGTGATGGTGGAATACATTCTCATATATCTCATTTATATGGAATACTTGATATGTGTAAAGAAAAAGGCATTGATGATATATATATACATGCTTTTACTGATGGACGTGATACTAGCATAAATTCATCTGTTAAATATGTAGGTGATTTAATATCTCATTTATCAAAGCTTAAGATAGGTAAAATAGCTACAATTAGCGGAAGATATTATTCTATGGATAGAGATAATAATTGGGATAGAATAAGAAAAAGTTATGATGTTATTGTAAATGGGTTAGGAAGAGTAAAAAATGACCCAATAGAATATATAAAAGAAAGCTATAATGAAGGAATTACAGACGAATTTATTAAGCCTATGTTATTTGATAAAAATGGTATAGTAAAGAATAATGATGGATTGCTTGTATTTAATTTTAGACCTGATCGTATAAGAGAATTATTTAAATGTATAACTAACAAGGAATTTGATTCTTTTCCACATAAAACATTTAAAAATATAAAACTTGTAACAATGTTTCCTGTAAGTGATGAAGTTATATCTACTCCCGCTTATGAACATCAAAAATTAGATGATACTTTAGGAGAATATTTATCTAGGTTTGGTATCAAACAACTAAGAATAGCAGAAACTGAAAAATATGCACACGTTACTTATTTCTTTGATGGCGGTGTAGAAAAAGATTTAGCTAATTGTGATAGAATATTGATTCCATCATCAAAAGTAGCAACCTATGATCTTAAACCAGAAATGAGTGCATATCTTATAACAGATAAATTACTTAATATAATAGATGATTATGATTTTGTAGTTCTAAACTTTGCTAATGGAGATATGGTTGGTCATACAGGTAATTTTGATGCTACAGTTAAGGCAGTAACAGTTGTTGATGAGTGTGTTGGTATGATTTATAACAAATTAAAAAGTATAGGTGGAACTTTAGTAGTTACAGCAGATCATGGTAATAGTGATTATATGTTAGATGATAATGATAATATAGTAACAAGTCACTCAACAAGTCCAGTACCACTTATTATAACTGATAATTCATATACTTTAAAAAATGGTAAATTAGCTGATATAGCGCCTACTATTTTAGATATTATGGATATACCAAAACCTGCTTCAATGACTGGAGATAGTTTAGTTAGATGAGCCTAAATTATAATATAATAGATGCTTTTAAATTATTAATAAATTCATTTAAACATACATTTTTTATCTTTTCAATATTAGCAGTATTAATTTATATATTTATAATATTCTTTAATAAAAATAGAAAAATATCAAAAACTATAGTGCTTTTTATAAATATTATATTAATAATAATAATTTTATATTATTATCTTATATCTATATTAAGCTTTAAATTTAATAATCCATTAAATAATATTTACTTTTATTTTCTTAATAGTATTATATATTTAATAATAACTATAATTATAAAATATAAAAGAAATTATAATATATTTGAATATGTTATATACGGCATTACTTTAGTATTTATAATTTTTTCATGCTTTATTACTAAATATTTAAATAATGTAAATATACTTGTAATAGGGAATATATACCCTATGATAAAATTAGGTAATATAATTTATATTATTTATTATATTTATTTAATAATAAAATTAATACGAGCATTTTTGACAAAAAAAAATTAAAGTGTTATAATCATAACATCAAAAAGGAGTGAAGTAATTTGAAGATTACAAGCGTAGATTTAACTATAAGTGCGGTTAGACGTAGTCAATATCCAACAGATAATCAACCAGAATACTTATTAGTAGGGAAAAGTAATGTTGGTAAAAGTAGTTTTATTAATACACTTATAAATAGAAAAAATTATGCTAGAACAAGTGCTACTCCAGGTAAAACTCAAACTATTAATTTTTATCATGTAAACGATAAATTTTATTTAGTAGATGCTCCTGGATATGGATTTGCTATGTTAAGTAAAAAGAAACAAAAAAAATTTGGACTTATGATGGAAGATTACTTACAAAACAGACCAAATTTAAAACAAGTATTTATGTTAATAGATTTTCGTCACCAACCATCTAATGATGATTTGATGATGTATAATTACTTAAAATATTATAAAATACCAGTAACTATAGTTGCTACAAAAACAGATAAAATAGGTATAACACTTCAACAAAAACAAAGAAATGCTATTTTAGCAGATTTAGACTTAGTAGTTGGAGATGACTTTATAATGTTTTCAAATGTTACAAAAGAAGGTAAAAAAGAAGTATATGATAAAATTGAAAGAACCATGTAGTTCTTTTTTTCATACTATAAATTAGGTGATATCATGAGTATTAAGTATATTAATGAATTAATATTAGATATATACATAAAAAAAGAAAATATAAAAAATATAAATTTTAATAATAAAGAAGATATAGAAAAATATTTAAAAAAGTTATTTAAATTATTAAAAAATAAATATGATATTGCTATAGAAGGATTTTATAATATAACTATATATAAAGATAAAAATTATGGTATAGTACTTCATTTAGAAAAAGAAGAACTAGAGTATTATAATTATTTTAAAAATCAAGTTGATATGCGTCTTTCAACTGTTAATACTAATTTTTTATATAAAGTAAATGATATACCTTTAAGTATTTTACCTAAAATAGAAATAATAAATAAAGATAATAATATGTTTATAAAAATAAAGAATAAACTTACAAAGTTAGAAATGATGAATTTAATAGAGAATAGTGTAATTACTTATGAAATGATAAACTAAAAAAACTGATTTTCTTCAGTTTTTTTATATTACAATAGCAAACAAATTACCAGAACCTTTATTTACTAATTTAGTAAGTGTTTGTTGTAATTTAAATCTTGCGTTTTCTGGAGTTAAAGAAAGTTTTGCTTGTATTCCTTCTTTTACTATATTATCAATACTTCTTCCAAATATTTCACTTTTCCAAATTCCATTTGGATCTTTATCTTTATCTTTTAATAGATAATCTATTAATTCTTTACTTTGAAGTTCTGATCCTATAATAGGCTCAAATGTAGATTCAACATCAACTCTTATCATATGTATAGAAGGCGCTACTGCTTTAAGTTTAATTCCATATCTAGATCCTTGTTTAATAATTTCAGGTGTTTTTAATTTCATATCAGATAGTGTAGGTGATGCTACACCATATCCAGTTGCTTTTACCATTTTTAAAGCATCCTTTATTTGATCATATTCTATTTTTGCTTCATTATAATTTTGGAATAACATTAATAAATCTGCTTTACTTTTTACATCAGTTCCAATTATTTCTCTTAGTGCTTCATCATATAAATAATCAGGAGCCTCTAAGTTTATTGTAACTATTCCAGTAGAAGTATCTACATTAGAAATATATGCTGATTTTATATGTTCAGAATTTTCAAAATGTGATGTAATAGTTTCTATATCTCTTAATTTATCTACTTCAACAACACTTTCCTTAATTTTTTCTATGTATTCACGTTTTAAAGAATTATTAGAATTTAAGCATGCTATCCAATCTGGCATATTAACTTTAACTTCAATAACTGGAAATTCATATAAAGCTTCCCTTAATACATTATAAATATCTTTTTCATTCATTCCTTCTACTGATAAAGGAATAACAGGAACACGGTATTCATCTTTTAATTTTTCTGCTAGTCTTTCTGTTTCTGGTAATGTAGGATGAGCAGAATTTAATACAACGATAAATGGTTTACCAATATCTTTTAATTCATTAACAACTCTTTCTTCAGCCTCTATATAATTAGTCCTACTAATTTCACCAAAAGATCCATCAGTAGTAATAACAATACCAATACTTGAATGATCCTTTATAACTTTTTCAGTACCTATTTCAGCAGCTTCTACAAAAGGAATCTCTTCATCATACCACGGTGTTCTAACCATTCTAGGTCCATTTTCATCTTCATAACCTTTTGCTCCATCAATAACATAACCAACACAGTCAACAAGTCTTACATTACAAGAGAAACTATCAAGAGTTATGTTTGCTGCATTACTAGGAACAAACTTAGGTTCTGTTGTCATAATCATTTTACCTTGAGCAGATTGTGGGATTTCATCTAAACATCTCTTTTTTTCGTATTCATCTTCTATATTGGGTACTACCAAGTTTTCAATAAATTTCTTAATAAAAGTAGATTTACCAGTACGTACAGCACCCACAACCCCTAAATATAAATCTCCACCTGTACGATTGGTGATACTTTTTATTATATCAATTTTTTCCATAACAACCCTCATTTCTAATTAAATATATGAATAGTAAATTAACTTATTCTTAAAAAAATAAATAATACAAAAAAATATGTAAAAGTAGTCATTTTTGTTGACTTTTTAATTTGTATTAACTATAATAAAAATCAATCCAAAGGAGGTATTATATGAAATTAAATTTACCAGTAATTTTACTTAATAATGCCATCCTTATGCCAACATCAGAAGTTAAATTTGAATTTGAAGATGAGGTAAGTAAAAGCATAATAGAAGAATCTATTTTGTTTCATGAAGCTAATATTCTTGTAGTTACAAAGACTTCACTTGAAGAAAATATAATAACAAAAGATTTAATTAAAATAGGTACAGTTGCTCATATTGAAAGAAAGTTAGAACTACCTAATGGTAAAGTTAGAGTAATATTAAAAGGTATAAGCCGCGCTAAAGTATTAGAATATTTAAATCCATTAAAAGATACTTTAGATTCTATAGTAATGTTAAGTCCTAAATTAAATGTACCAAATAATATAAAATTAGCTTTAATAAATAAATTACAATTAGAAATTTCGAATTATATAGAAAAAGTTCCAAATATGAGTAATAGTTTAATATCTTTAATAGAAAATAATAATGATTTAGATTCTATTACTGATATTATAGTAAATCATTTACCTTTAGATATTAACAGGAAAATTAAATATTTAATTACAATAGATCCTACTAAAAGAACTGAAATGATATTAGAGGATTTATATAAACAAGAACAATTATTTAAATTAGAAGATACAATAGATAATAAAGTAAAAAAAGAATTAGAAGAAGATCAAAAAAAGTTTTACTTAAAAGAAAAAATAAAACTTTTAGAAGATGAACTTGGAGATATTTCACCATTTGATAAAGAAATATCTGAGTTAAAAAGTAAGGTTGAAACACTAGATTGTAGTGAGGCAATAAAAAATAAAATATATTATGAAATAGATAGATATAGTAAGATTCCAACTATATCACCTGAGGTTAGTATAGTAAGAAACTATATAGATTTAATTATAAATCTTCCTTGGAATCATAAAGATAAAGAAATAACAGAAATAGAAGAAATAAGAAAAAGTTTAGATAATAACCATTTTGGACTTGAAAATGTTAAAGAAAGAATTATAGAGTATTTAGCACTCAAAAAATTATCTAAAGATATTACAACTCCAATAATTTGTTTAGTAGGTCCACCAGGTGTAGGTAAAACTACATTTGCTTATTCAATCGCATCTAGTATAGGTAGAAGTTTTGTAAAAATATCATTGGGTGGTATTGATGATGAAGCCTTTATAAAAGGACATAGCAGAACATATATAGGCGCTACAAGCGGTAAAATTATAGATGGAATAAGAAGAGCAAAAACATCTAATCCAGTATTTTTAATAGATGAAATAGATAAAATGGCTGTAAACCATAAAGGAGATCCACAAAGTGCTCTTCTTGAAGTATTAGACCCAAGTCAAAACAAACATTTTATAGATAATTATCTAGATGAAGAATATGATTTATCACAAGTTATGTTTATTACTACTGCAAATGATATTAACTTAATACCAGAACCTCTTAAAGATAGATTAGAAATAATAAATATAAATGGATATACAGAACTTGAAAAAATTAACATAGTAAAAAAATATATCATACCAAATGTATGTGAAAGTCATGGCATAGATAATATTAAAATAAGTGATAAGAATATACTAGAAATAATTAGATATTATACTCATGAAAGTGGTTTAAGAGAATTACAAAGATTAATATCTAAAATAGTTAGAAAAGTAGCACTCCAAAACATAGATAAAAAAAGTACTAGTAAATCAATAAGAAATATAGAAGAATATTTAGGTAAAAGAAAATATGAAAATGATTTATTAGATGACGAAATAGGATTAGTTAATGGTCTTTCTTATACATCTAGTGGAGGAGATATAATTCCTATAGAGGTTAACTATTATAAAGGTAATGGAGAAGTAATTGTTACTGGTTCTGTTGGTGATATGTTACAAGAAAGTGTTAAAATAGCAATCAGTTATATAAAAGCAAATTATAAAACATTTAAATTAAATAATGATATATTTAATAGTGATATACATATAAATATACCAAATATAAGTATAAAAAAAGAGGGACCTTCTGCTGGAGTTGCTATAACGACATCAATAATAAGTGCTTTATCTAATTTAAAAATTAATAAATCCATAGCAATGACAGGTGAAATAACATTAAGAGGAAACATTTTAAGAGTAGGTGGAATAAAAGAAAAAATTATTGGAGCATATATAAATAATATAGATACAGTATTTATACCAGCATCTAATTTAAATGATTTAGAAGATGTTCCAAACGAGGTTTTAAAGAAAATAAAATTTATACCAGTAAAACATTATAATGAAATATATAACTATTTAATTAATAAGACTCAAAAATAATTTTTTTGGGTTTTTTTAAAACTGTAAACAAAAATTAAATTAAAGCTAGTTATTTAAATATCTATTCAAATAATATTTTTTTTATTGTATAATAATAATGGTGAATGAAATGAATGATACAGCACTCAAATTATTAAAAAAAATAAATGACTCAGGATATAAAGCCTATTTAGTTGGAGGATACCCAAGAGATTATTATATGGGAAGAGAGAGCGTAGACTTTGATATATGTACGAGTGCTACACCTAAAGAATTAAAAATTATATTTGGTGAATCAGTTATGCCATCAGAACAATATGGATCTATAACACTTTTTATAAATAATATAAGATTTGAAATAACTACATTTAGACAGGATATAAAATATTTAAATAATAGAAAACCTATAGAAATAAAATATATAGATAATTTAGAAGAAGATTTAAAAAGAAGAGACTTTACTATGAACACTATGTGTATAAATAGTGATGGTAAATTAATTGATATTCTAAATGGAAGAATAGATATTGATAATAGAATAATAAGAACAGTAGGAGATGCAGATACTAAAATATTTGAAGATTCACTTAGAATATTAAGAGCTATAAGGTTTGCTACTACGTTAGATTTTAAATTATCAGATGATTTAAAAGAAGCTATAAGAAATAATAAAGAGTTATTAAAAAGTTTATCATATTATAGAAAAAAAGAAGAGTTAGATAAGGTGTTTTCAAGTCCTAATTGTTTATATGGTATAAGTTTAATTAGAGAATTAGAATTAGAAGAAGTATTAGAACTTAAGAATTTATCTAAGTTAATACCAACTACTTATTTAGTAGGTATATGGGCACAATTAGATTGTTTAGGTAAATATAACTTTAATAAAGTAGAAAAGAACACAATAGAAGCAATAAATGAACTTATGAATAAAGATATATTAAATTTTAATAATTTATATAAGTATGGCCTTTATATAACTAGTATAGTTGGAGAAATAAAAGGAATAGATAAACAAGTAATAACTGAAAGATATAATGGATTATATATACATAATAAAACTGAAATAAAAATAAGTGCTAGTGAAATATGTGAATTACTTTCTAAGAAACCAGGTAAATATATTAGTGATATATATAATGATTTAGAATATAAATTAGTTAATAAACTATTAGAAAATGATAATGAAATATTAAAAAAATATGTATTACAAAATTATTCAAAATGATAAAATGTATTTAAAATAATACATTTTTTTGATATAATAAGATAGGTGAGTTGAAATGAAACAACAAAATATTAGAAATTTCTCAATAATAGCTCATATAGATCATGGTAAAAGTACTCTTGCTGATAGATTGTTAGATATAACAGGTGCAATTCAAGAAAGAGAAAAACAAGCTCAAATACTAGATAGTATGGATATTGAAAGAGAACGTGGTATAACAATTAAATTAAATACAGTTCAATTAAAATATCATTATAATGATGAAGAATATGTTCTACATTTAATAGATACACCAGGTCATGTAGATTTTACTTACGAAGTGTCAAGAAGCCTTGCAGCATGTGAGGGAGCAATATTAGTAGTTGATGCAGCACAAGGTATAGAAGCTCAAACTTTAGCAAACTTATATCTTGCTATGGAAAATGATTTAACTATAATACCAGTTATTAATAAAATAGATCTTCCAAATGCTAATATAGAAAAAGTAAAACAAGAATTGCATGATAGTTTAGGATTTGATGAAGATGAAATTATATTATGTAGTGCTAAAACTGGTGTTGGTATAAAAGAACTAGTAGAAGCTATAATAGAAAGAATACCAGCTCCTAAAGGAGATAGTAAAGATAATCTTCAAGCTTTAATATTTGATAGTTATTTTGACTCTTATAGAGGAATAGTTGCTTCTATTAGAGTTGTAAATGGTACATTAAAAGTTGGCGATAAAATAAAAATGTTTGAAACTAATAATGTTTATGATGTTGTTGAACTTGGTGTACATACTCCAAAAATATTAAAAAAAGATACTCTTACTACTGGAGAAGTTGGTTATTTATGTGCTAGTATAAAAAATATTAGTGATATAAAAGTAGGAGATACAATTACTCATGTTGAAAATGAAGGAAAACCATTACCTGGTTATAAACCTATGAAACCAATGGTATTCTGTGGTATATTTCCAATAGAGTCAAATAAATTTGAGTCACTTAGAGAAGCACTTGAAAAACTTAAATTAAACGATGCTTCACTTGAATTTGAACCAGAAACTTCAAAAGCTTTAGGATTTGGATTTAGATGTGGATTTTTAGGACTTCTTCATATGGAAATAATAGAAGAAAGAATTGAAAGAGAATTTGGTATAGAATTGATTGCTACATCACCATCTGTAATATATAAAGTAGAATTAACAGATAGAAATGTAATATATATAGATTCACCATCAAAAATGCCAGATAGACAAAATATTAAATCTATTAGTGAACCATATATAAAAACAAATATATTTGTACCAAGTGAATATATAGGACCTATAATGGAATTATGTCAAAATAAGCGTGGTAATTATGTATCAATGGATTATATAGATAAAACACGTGTAGATATACACTATGAAATTCCATTATCTGAAATAGTATATGACTTCTTTGATAAATTAAAAAGTTATACTAAAGGTTATGCTTCATTTGATTATGAATTAATAGGATATAAAGAAAGCAGCTTAGTTAAAATGGATATATTACTTAATGGTGATATAGTAGATGCTTTAAGTTTAATAGTACATAAGGATTTTGCATACAATAGAGGAAAAGTAATAGTAGAAAGCTTAAGAAAATTAATACCACGTCAACAATTTGAAATTCCAATACAAGCAGTAATAGGAACTAAAGTAATTGCTAGAAGTGATATAAAAGCAGTAAGAAAAAATGTGCTTGCTAAATGTTATGGGGGAGATGTTTCAAGAAAAAGAAAATTATTGGAACATCAAAAAGAAGGAAAGAAAAGAATGAAAATGGTGGGTAGTGTTGAAGTACCTCAAGAAGCATTCTTAAGTGTTTTAAGCATGGAGGGAGAAGAAAATGGAAGATAAAATAAAAGTTTTAGATGAGTTAGAGGCTAAGGTAGTAGAACTTTATAAGGAATTAAGTAGTCCAAGTGAAATTTATGAAATAATAAAGGAAGATTTACATACACATTATTCAAAAGATAAAAAGTATTGCACTCATTTTATACATTCAGCAATCGAAAATTTTAAGAAAAGTTTATCAGCTGAACAATTAAAAGAATTAAATGAAAGAAAAGCGATAGCTCAATTAATTAAAAAAACTAAACGTGAACAAGCAAGTGCTGCTAAAATTGCACAAGAAAAGGAAAAAGAAGAAATTATAAGAAAAAGAATAGTTGAATTATATCTAGATGGTTATTTAATAAAAGGTATAATGAAACAACTAGATAAAGAAATAAAAGAATATTTTCAAGGTGCTGAAAATATGGCATACAATTTAGTAGAAAAAGTATGTGAAGATACTAAAAAGGTTTTAACAACAGAACAATATGCTTTAATATTAAAGAAAAGACAAGAAGTTAAAGCAAAAGAACAAAAGCAAATCAGAAGATCTTTAGCGCAAAAGGTAAAAAATAAACTTATAGATATGCCTGGAGTAGATAAAAGAGAAAAATTAAGAAATGCTATTAACTCTGTAGCGCGCAGTGAATGTGTAGCATATGACCGTGTTAGAAGAAGTTTTAAAGAGTTTGAATACGAATTATATAACAGTTATCAAAACTTTAATAAATTAATATCTGAAGAAAAGATGATAAGCATTGTTGAAAGTTCAGTAAGAAGAAGTTTTCCTGCATCAGTTACAAGAGAAATTCCAGGATATAAAACAGCAGAGAGTTATGTTAAAGATAACGTTCCAGAACTATATCAAAAAGTAAAACAAAAAAATGAAAATAATAGAAAACCAAGAAATTAGTAAAAAATCTGTTTATATACATATTCCTTTTTGTAAATCTATTTGCTCATATTGCGATTTTTGTAAATTTTATTACAATAAAGATTGGATAAATAAATATTTAAAAGAATTAAGAAACGAAATAGAAACCAAGTATAAGGGAGAGATTATTAAAACTCTTTATATTGGTGGAGGTACTCCAAGTTCTTTAGATATTTATGAACTGCAAGAGTTATTTGACATAATAAAAATATTTAAGTTGTCAAAAAATGTAGAATTTACATTTGAATGTAATATAGAAACTCTAACACAAGATAAACTTAAATTATTAAAAAATAATAATGTTAATAGATTAAGTATAGGAGTTCAAACATTTAATGAAAAATATTTAAAATTTTTAAATAGAAATCATACATCAAAAGAGGTATTAGAAAAAATAACTTTAGCTAAAAATATAGGCTTTGATAATATTAATATAGATTTAATATATGCTATACCGGGTGAGACAATAGAAGAGATTGATAAAGATTTAGATTTATTTTTAGATTTAGATATAACACATATATCAACATATTCACTTATGATAGAACCTAATACTAAATTATATATAGAAAAAACAGAGTCAATTGATGAAGATATAGATTATAAAATGTATGAATATATATGTAAAAAACTAAAATCTTATGGATATATTCATTATGAAATCAGTAATTTTTCTAAAAAAGGATATGAATCTAGACATAATTTGACTTATTGGAATAATTTAGAATATTATGGTTTTGGAATAGGTTCATCAGGTTATATTGACAATATTAGATATGATAATACAAAAAACTTAAATAAATATTTAAGTGGTAATTATGTAAGTGAAAGCAGATTTATATCAGAACATGAAAAATTACAAAATGAATTTATCTTAGGTTTTAGAAAAATAAATGGAATAGATAAGGATAACTTTTATAATAAGTATGGATTTGATATAAAAGATATAGATATTATAAAAAAATTATTAAAAGAAGAAAAACTATTAGAAAATAAAAAAAATATATACATTAATCCTAAATATATATATGTATCAAATGATATATTAATAGAATTTATTGATTGATAAATTCTATTTTTATATACAAAAAAGAAACTGCCCCCTGAGCAGTTTCCATAAAAGAATAAAAAGGGGTTGGCTAGTGTGATACTAGCACCAATTCGCCTAATCTTTCGAATTGGTACCTAATATACTAATCGAAAATTGTTGATTTGTCAACCCTTTTTACTAAAAAAATAAAAAAACTTAAAAATTATGAAAAAGTTATATATATTGTGATATACTTAATATATAAAATTATTAGAAAAGGTGATTACATGATAGTAAAATATATAATGGTATTCTTTATTTCTATGGTACCTCTTATAGAACTTAGGGGTGCTATACCAGTAGCAGTAGGAATGGACTTAGATAAACTTTTATCATTTATTATATGTATTATAGGAAATATGGTGCCAGTGCCTATAATATATTTATTTGCTCGTAAAGTATTAGTATGGGGACAAGATAAAAAATATATAGGTAAATTTTTTACTTGGTGTCTAAAAAAAGGAGAACAAGGTGGTAAAAAATTAGAATCTAAAGCTGGTAAAGGATTATATTATGCACTTTTCATTTTTGTTGGTATACCATTACCTGGAACGGGCGCTTGGACAGGAACACTTGCAGCATCTATATTAGATTTAGACTTTAAGAAAACTGTAATAGCAGTTATGTTAGGTGTACTTCTTGCAGGACTTATAATGATGGCAATTTCATTTGGAGTATTTAGTTTTATAGGATAATTATGGATATAGATAATGTAAAGGGTATAGGCGAAAAAACAGCAAAAGTCTTAAAGAATAGTGGCATAAAAACTAAAGAAGACTTAATAAGTTATTATCCATTTAGATATGATATTATAAAAAGAAGTAATATAGAAGAATTACAAGAAAATGATAAAATTATTATAGATGGTATTGTTGAAAGTAATGCTTCTTGTTTTTACTTTAATAAAAAAATGAATAAAATGTCATTTAAATTAAATACAGGTAAATATTTAATGAATATAACAATATTTAATAGGGCCTTCTTAAAATCAAAAATAACACCAGGTACAACTATTACTGTAATAGGAAAATATAGTAAGTTACATAACAGTATAACAGCAAGTGATATTTATTTTAAAGCACTACCTAATATACCTGTAATAGAACCTGTTTATCATAGTATAGGCTCTATTACTAGTAAAGATATAAGTGTATTTATTAAAAATATAGAAAGTTATGATTGTATAGAATATATACCACAATATCTAAAAGAAAAATATAAACTCATAGATAAAGAATTAGCGCTTAAATATATACATTTTCCAAATAATACATTAGAATTAAGACAAGCTCAAGCTTATTTAAAATATGAAGAACTATTTTTATTTATGTTAAAAATGAATAGTTTAAAATTAAATAATAAAAGTAAATTAGGCTTAGAAAGAGTAGTAGATAAAGAGATGGTAGATGAGTTTATAACATCATTACCATTTACACTAACTCTTGATCAAAAAACTTGTGTAGATAAAATATATCAAGAATTAACAAGCAAAAAAAGAATGAATAGATTAATTCAAGGAGATGTAGGAAGTGGCAAAACAGTTGTAGCTATTTTAGCGCTTTATATAAATTATTTAGGTGGATATCAAGGGGCTTTAATGGCTCCAACAGAAGTTTTAGCGCAACAACATTTTATTACTTTAAAGAATATGTTTAAAAATTATAATGTAAACATAGAAATATTAACAGGTAAAAGTAAAAATAAAAAAGAAATAATAAAAAAATTACAAAATAAAGAAATAGATATATTAGTTGGTACTCATGCTTTGTTTAGTGATGATGTCATCTATAGTAATTTGGGATTAGTTATAACAGATGAACAACATAGATTTGGTGTCGCACAAAGAGGTAATCTAAAAAATAAAGGTATAACACCCGATATATTATATATGAGTGCTACACCAATACCTAGAACTTATGCACTAACTATATATGGTGATATGGATATATCAAGTATACATACATTACCTAGTGGTAGAAAAGAAATAATTACTTATTTAAAGAAAACAAATGAAATAAAAGATGTATTAAACATAATATATCAAGAAATAAAAAATAAACATCAAATATATGTAATTGCTCCATTAATAGAAGAATCAGATAAAATAGATTTAGAAAATGTATATAAACTAGAAGAGCAATTTACTAGTGCTTTTGGTAAAATATGTAAAATAGGTATTATGCATGGTAAGATGGATGAAAAAGATAAAGATAAGGTAATGAATGAATTTAAGAATGGTGAAATATCTATTTTAATTAGTACAACCGTTATAGAAGTTGGAGTAGATGTAAAAAATGCTACAGTAATTACCATATTTGATGCATATAGATTTGGATTATCACAACTTCATCAATTAAGAGGAAGAGTAGGAAGAAATGATTTACAGGGTTATTGTATACTTATAAGTGATAAGGAAGCAGAAAGACTTAATATAATGACTAAAACTCTAGATGGATTTAAAATAAGTGAAGAAGATTTTAAATTACGTGGTAGTGGAGATTTATTTGGTGTAAAGCAAAGTGGAGATATGAGTTTTAAGATAGCTAATTTGAAAGAAAATTTTAATATATTACTTAAAGCAAAAGAGGATACAGAAAGTATAATAGAAAATATTGATAATTATGATAATTTAAAAATTTATTTAAGACAATTTGTTAATTTAGATTAAATATATTTTTGTGAATGAAAAGGGTATTGACTATTTATAAAAAATCATTTATACTTAATATGGTATGAGAATCATACCAAGTGTTCTTTACGAAGCTTATATGTGAGAACACAAACCAAAAACCCCCTGAAGGAGCCGAAAGGCTCCATTTTTGTTTATATTAAAGGGTTTTAGACCTATTAAGTAATTTTAGGTACACTTTTAGGTACACAAATTTAAAATAAGTTAAAATTTTTTTGACAAATCTAATGAAAATTTATGTTTTTTCATTTATTTTGTCAAAGATATAAAACCTAAGAAAATGTACTTTAAAATTTCTTTTTTATGTGTATGATACTGACAAATAGGAACTTTTTTGTTATAATGTTATTAGTGGAGGTGCTAAGATGTCTGAGAGAGAATTAGATTCAAGTATAAATGATTATATTGAAACAGAAACACCTAAAAACTATGTAAAACAACTACAATGGGATATGGCTATTGGACTTCAAGAAGTTGATAACTTAAAACCATCTAAATATTTAGAAAAGTTGTTACAAGAAAATGTAACAGGTGAAAAAACAATTTATGAAGTTGAACATGAGCTAAGACAATATTATGTAGAAAAAGATAAAACTGATAAAACAATTCAAGAAGAATTTGAATGTGATTTAGTTTCAACTAGAATAGTCCAATTATTAGAAGAGGATAAGTTTGAGCTATCAGTAGACTATATAAAATATATTCATGAATATTTATTTAAAGATGTTTATGAATTTGCAGGAAAATTTAGAAAAGTAGATTTTTCTAAACACGAAAGAATTTTAAATAATGATTCAGTTGCTTATGGTGATTGCAAATTATTAGAGCAATCATTAGATTATGATATATCATTAGAAAAAAATAAAAACTATAATGAAATGAATATAGTTGATGTAATTAATAATATAACTAACTTTTCTTCAAGCATATGGCAAATCCATCCTTTTAGAGAAGGAAATACTAGAACTACAGCATTATTTATAGAAAAGTATTTAGTATCACTTGGATATGATATGGACAACTTAATGTTCAAAGAAAAATCAGTTTATTATAGAAATGCATTAGTAAGAAGTAATTATTTTAATAATTATTTAAATATAAAACAAGATAATAGTTTCTTAATTAAATTCTATGAAAACTTATTATTGGGTAAAAATAATAATTTACATTCAAGGGATTTAATTGTAGAAGAATTATTTAATAAATAGAATTAAAAAGTATAAAGTTAAATGAAATTATTAGTTTGACTAAAGAAAAAATATCAAGATTTAAACTTGATATTTTTATATTAATTTCTAAAAAAATTAGAATATATTTTTAATGGAGGGCCTAGTCGGATTTGAACCAACGATCAGGGAGTTGCAGTCCCACGCCTTACCACTTGGCTATAGACCCATTTGTTCGACAAATATAATTTTACACTATACAAATCTTTTTGTCAATAAAATAATATGTTTTAATACAAAAAAATATTAAAAAAATAATGAACTTTTTGTGAAAATCATTGACAAAAAAAATCTTAAAGTATATATTTAAATAGACGGTTTAAGAGTCCAAAATATTATAATAGAAAAGGTGATTTAATGTTTAAATTATTTAAAAACTTAAGTATAAAAGATTTAGTCTTTGTAGTACTTAGTTTAATATTAGTAGTACTTCAAGTTTGGTTAGAATTAAAGATACCGGATTATATGAGTGCGATAACAACACTTATACAAAAAGATGGAAATAACATAGGGGATATATTACTCCAAGGTGGTTATATGCTTGGGTGCGCATTTGGAAGTTTGATAGCCGCTGTTTTTGTTGGCTATTTTGCATCTATTATAGCAGCTAATTCATCATTAATATTAAGAAGTAAAATATTTAGAAAAGTAGAAGAATTTAGTACACAAGAAATTAAGAAATTTTCAACTAGCAGTTTAATAACACGTACAACTAACGATGTTACTCAAATAGAAATGTTTATATCAATGGGACTTCAAATGATATTTAGAGCACCTATCATGGCAATTTGGGCAATATCAAAAATAATTAATAAAAGTATTGAATGGAGTATGTTAACGGGTGCTGGAGTAGTAATTCTTTTAGCAGTTATAACAACACTTATGATAATAGTAATGCCTAGATTTGAAATAGTTCAAAAATTAATAGATAAAATAAATGGTGTAACAAGAGAAAATCTAACTGGTATTAGAGTAATACGTGCTTTTAATGCTGAAGATTATCAAAAAAATAGATTTGATGATGTTAATAATGATCTTACAAAAAATCAAATGTTTAACCAAAAATGTTTTGCTATATTAAATCCAGTTATGAATATAGTTATGCACTTTTTAACTCTTGGAATATACTTTATAGGAGCATATTTAATATCAAATGCTATTATATCTGGTAAAATTACTTTATTTAGTAATATGATAGTATTCTCAAGTTATGGTATGCAAGTAATTATGGCATTCTTAATGCTTGCTATGATATTTATGATATGGCCAAGAGCATCTGTTTCTGCACGTCGTATTAATGAAGTATTAGATGAAGAAGTTGCTATAAAAGATGGTAATCTAAATACTTATAAAACTAAAGAAACAGGTACAGTAGAATTTAAAAATGTTTCATTTAAATATCCTGATGCAGATGAATATTTATTAAATAATATTTCATTTAAAGTAAATAAAGGAGAAACTATAGCATTTATAGGATCTACAGGTAGTGGTAAAAGTACATTAATTAATTTAGTTCCAAGATTTTATGATGTTACTGATGGAGAAGTTTTAGTAGATGGTATAAATGTTAAAGATTATACACTAGAAGCCTTACATAATAAACTTGGTTATGTGCCTCAAAAAGCAGTTATGTTTACAGGTACAGTAAGTTCTAATGTTTCTTATGGTGAATCATTAAAAGAAATAACAAAAGATAAAATTAAGGATGCTATTAAAGTAGCACAAGGAGAAGAATTTGTACTTAAAATGCCTAAAAGTTATGAATCACATATAGCTAGAGGTGGTACAAATATATCAGGTGGTCAAAAACAAAGATTAGCAATAGCACGTGCTATTGCTAGAGACCCAGAAATATATATATTTGATGATTCATTTTCAGCACTTGATTATAAGACAGACTTAGTATTAAGAAAAGAATTAAAAAATTATACAAAAGATGCTACAAGTATGATAGTTGCACAACGTATAGGAACAATTATAAATGCAGATAAAATAGTTGTACTTGATAAAGGTGAATGCGTTGGTATAGGCACACATAAAGAATTATTAAAAAAGTGTAAAGTATATAAAGAAATTGCTTTATCACAACTTTCAAAGGAGGAGTTAGAGAATGCCTAGAATGGGATCACATGGAGCTGGATTAGAAAAATCAAAAGACTTTTCTGGCTCAATGAAAAGACTATTAAAGGGGTTAAGTCCTTGGAAGATAGCTATGTATGTTTCTTTAATACTTGCTATGATAAGTGCTATTATAGCTTTAATAGCACCTAATAAATTATCTTCAATTACAGATCTTATAACTGATGGTATAAAACCTAATATAAGTGAAGAAGTAATAAAAGAAATAATGACTGATAAAGATATATCAGATGAAGATAAAAAAGAATTATCAATTCTTATGGAAGAATATAAAGAAGGTAAAACAGATAATATATTAGAAGAATTAGATAATCTTCCAAAATCTATTTATAATAAAATAGAACCAAAAATGAATATAGAAAGAATAAAACAAATAGCAATACTATTAGCAATTCTTTATTTAGTGAGTGCTATATTTAGTTATATAGAGTCATTTGCTATGACACATGTTTCAAATAGATTTGCACAATCTTTAAGGACTAATATAAGTAATAAAATAAACAAATTGCCTTTAAAGTATTTTGATACACATGAAACAGGGGATGTATTATCAAGAGTTACTAATGACGTAGATACAATTGCACAAAATTTAAATAACTCATTAGCTACACTTGTAACTAGTATAACTTTATTTATAGGTTCAATTATTATGATGTTTGTAACTAATGGTATAATGGCAATTACAGCGATACTTACAAGTATATTAGGATTTAGTTTAATAGCAATTATTCTTAAGAATTCTCAAAAATATTTTATTTTAAGACAAAAGCAATTAGGTGATTTAAATGGATATATAGAAGAAGTATATTCAGCTCATAATGTAGTAAAAGCTTATAATGGAGAAAAGCTATCTAATAAAGAATTTGATGCATTAAATGATGGTTTATATGATTCTAATAGAAAGAGTGCATTTTTATCAGGACTTATGCCACCTATAATGGGATTCGTTGGTAATTTAGGATATGTTGCTGTTTGTATAGCTGGTGCTGTTTTAGTAATGAAAGGTAAAATATCTTTTGGTGTAATAGTAGCATTTATGATTTATGTAAGACTATTTACTAATCCATTATCACAAATAGCGCAAGCTATGACTTCATTACAATCAGTAGCAGCTGCTAGTGAACGTGTATTTGATTTCCTTGATGAGGATGAAATGGTTTTAGAAAATGATAAGAAAAAACATTTAGATATATCTAAAGTAAAAGGTGAAATAGAATTTAAAAATGTTTCATTCGGATATGATAAAAATAGAACTATTATAAATGATTTTAGTGCTAAAGCTAAAAAGGGTCAAAAAATAGCTATAGTAGGACCTACTGGAGCTGGTAAAACTACTATTGTTAATTTACTTATGAAATTCTATGAAATTAATAAGGGAGATATATTAATAGATGGAGTATCAATTAATGATTTAACACGTGAAAACATTCATGATTTATTTATAATGGTACTTCAAGACACTTGGTTATTTGATGGAACTATTAGAGATAATATTAAGTTTAATAAAGAAGATGTAAATGATGATCAAATCTGGGAAGCTTGTAAAGTAGTAGGGGTTGACCACTTCATAAAAACATTACCTGGTGGATTAGATTCAGTATTAAGTGATAGTGATTCAATTAGTCAAGGTCAAAAACAACTATTAACTATAGCTCGTGGTATGATTAAAGATGCACCATTCTTAATACTAGATGAAGCAACTTCTAATGTTGATACAAGAACAGAAGAATTAGTTAGTAAAGCTATGGATAAATTAACACATGGTAGAACATCATTTATAATTGCCCATAGATTATCTACTATAAAAAATGCAGATTTAATACTTGTCATGAAAGATGGAAATATAATTGAACAAGGAAATCATAATGAACTTATAAATCAAAATGGATTTTATGCAGAGTTATATAATTCACAATTTGATACAATATCTGAATAAAAACTCTTTACAAATTAAAAAAAATAGTGTATATTTTATATATCACTATTTGATGCAGGTGTAGTACAATGGTTAGTATATGGCCTTGCCAAGGCTAGGATGCCGGTTCGATCCCGGTCACTTGCTCCATTGACGAATCTGTTCGAACTATTTAGTTTGAACTTGATATATAGAAATCAATCGAAAGATTGGTTTTTATTTTACTTGATATAGTGATATAATATAATTATATTAAAAAAAATTATTTTTAGAGTGGAGTGGAAAAATATGAATACATTAGAAGTTGTATTTGGTAATTCTTGTTATCACACTATGAAAAAAAGTAAGCTTAATAATAATGATATTTTGATGTTTAATATTTTATTTAACATTGGTGACCTATCTAATGTAGAAAATTTTAAAATTGAAATACCTAAGCAATTATATTTTGAAGATGGAAACAATAATTTTAAATATGAATATAATACCATTGTTGATAATATAAAAAAGAAAAATAAAATTAGGGTATGGACTAGTAGAAATCATATTTATTCATATCTAGTTATGTTATATATTTGTAGTATTGTAAATGAATTTAATTATGAATTATATGTACTTTATAGTGATGATTATAATAAAGATTATCCATCTCCAAGTGTAATGAAAGAAAATGAATTAGAAGAATTGTCTAAGTTAGAGCACAAATTAACTAACAAGGAAATAAATGAAAATGCTAATATTTGGAAAAAATTAGTTTATGAAAATTCAAATTTGAGAGTAATTGATCAAGGTTGTGTGAAATCTGTTTCGTTAGATTATTATGATCGTTATATTTTAGATACTTTACAATCATTAGGAAAAGTAAAAATGTCTAAATTAGTAGGTATTCTTATGAGTAAAGTTTATTTAAATGACACAATGTATGTTTATTTAATAGAGAAATTAATAAATTCAAAAAAAATAAAAATCACTTTAGATGCTGATATTAGATATTTTGAGAATTTGGTAGAAATAAATAACTAAAAATTATTCAGTTTTAATATTTTAAGTAAAAATAAAATTTATAATATAAGGTTAACTTAATTGTTAATCTTTTTTATAATTTGTTTATGTTGAAGTATATTGACTGTTATGATATAATCAATATAGGTGTAAGAATTATATGAAACTAGCTGTAAAATCATTAAATAAGGAAAAGTATTTATTTTTATTTGTGATAGGAAGTATTGTTGGAGCACTCTATGAAGATATATTAGAAGGTGTAAAAAATTTAAAAGATATTGGAATATTTACATTTAATGTACATAGGGGTGTGATATATGGACCATTTAATATAATATATGGAGTGGGTGCTGTATTGATGGTATTTGTACTTATAGATACTGATCAGATATGGTATAAAATTTTTATGAAGGGTGCTTTAATTGGGGGATTTTTTGAATACTCAATAAGCTTTCTTCAAGAAAAATTTATAGGTACTACTTCTTGGGATTATAGCAATTTACCACTTAATATAAATGGAAGAACAACAATACCTATAATGCTTTTTTGGGGACTTGCTTGTTTATTATTAATGAAATTTATATATCCAAAAATATCATTGTTAGTAGAGAGTATACCAAGTAATATCCTTAAACATTTATATATTATCTTGGTTGTATTTTTAACACTTGATATGTTAATTTCCTTTACAGCACTCATACGTCAAACACTTAGATATAATGGATATAGGCCATATACAATTGTTGGAAAGTTTTGTGATAAAGTATATCCAGATGAAGTATTAAAAAAATATTTTGCAAATATGAGGTTAAAATGATACATATATTATTAGAAATACTAGGAATAATTCTTATAATAATATACTTATTACCTAGTAAAAGAAAAATTAAATTAGAAAAAAATAAAAATGAAGAGTTTGCTATAATCATTCCTGCAAGAAATGAAGAACGTGTAATAAAAGGATTAATGGATAGTTTAAAAGAACAAACTATAAAAGTAAATTTTAAAGATGTTTACGTTATGGTAAGTGATGAAAACGATTTATCAATACCAATATTAAAAGAGTATGGTTGTAATATTCTAACAAGAAAAAATCCAGAATTAAAAAGAAAAGGATATGCTCTTGATGAAACTATAAAAAGTATAAATAAGAGTTATGATTTATATTTTATATTTGATGCAGATAATATATTAGATAAAAATTTTATTAAATATATGTTAAAAGAATATAGAAAAGGTTATGATATAGCAGTTTCTAAAAGACTTAATAAAAATCCAAATGATAGTGCGACAGCATGTTGTTCAGGACTTTTATTTACAATATTAAATTGCTTTAATAGTTTAAAAACATTTAATAATGAGAATGTAATATTATCAGGTACAGGTTTTTATGTAAGTGGTACTATAATAAATGAATTAGAAGGATTCCCATTTAATACTTTAACAGAAGATTATGAACTAACCTTGTTTTCAATAATAAATAAATATAATACTAGGTATAGTAAAAATGCCATGTTTTATGATGAACAACCAATACAATTTTTATCAACTATAAAACAAAGAACAAGGTGGGTAAAAGGATATTTTGAAAATAGAAAAAAATATAATAAAGTTTTAATAAAAGAGTATGCTAAAACAAGAGATTTTAATATATTAAAAGAAATAATAGGTATAAAAGGAATTATACTATTATTACTTGGTTTAGCAATTCAAATTGGATTTTCTTTCTCATTTAAAGTAGCACTCTATATATTACTTAGTATATATTTAGTTTTACTGATACTAACTATTTTCTTATTAATTATTAATCCATCAAAATTAGATTGGAAAATAAAATATAAAGCATTAATTTTTAATCCAATATTCTTATTAAGTTATATAGTTTGTTTATTTAAGTCTTTTGGATCTGTTTCATGGGATGTTATAAAACATGAAAAAAGTGAAATGTAAATAGAGTATAAGTAGGTTTATAAAAGTAAACCTGCTTTTGTTTTTATTGACAAATTTAAAAATATAATATACAATTTTTATAGTATAGGAGTATGTTGTATGAAAAAAATGTATAGTGAATATTTAAATAAAGAACATTCATTTGATAAAGTAACAATGCTTGGTATATTTAGTTTAATAATTGTAATTGCTGGTGTTTTTGGCTTTTTATATGAATTTGTATTTTATTATTTTAATGGTGGCATGCAACAGTGGTACTATAGAGGAGGTAATTTTTTACCTTGGATAAATATATATGCAACGGGTTCTATATTAATATATTTATTAACATATAAAAAACGAAAAAATCCTTTTAAGGTATTTATAATAAGTGTTATAGCAACCGGAATATTAGAATATTTTTCAGGACTTGGAATGTATTTAATTACCGGAAATAGATGTTGGGATTACAATTCTGAGATTTTAAACTTTGGAAATATAGGTGGATTTGTTTGCCTTAGAAGTGTATTATTTTTTGGACTATCTAGTTTAATATTAATTTATTTAATTGTTCCATTTTGCTTCTTTTTAGCGCATCATACAAATAAAAAAATATTTTTAACTATAAGTTTTACTTTGTGCTCTATAATTTTAATAGATGAATTTTATAATCTGTTATTTGCAAGACTTTTTCATTTACCAAGAGCATCTACGATTTATAAAAAATTAGGAGTACACTATGTAAAATTTTAATAAAAAGGGATGATAATATGAAAAATAAATTATTAGAATATATTCTTCTTACAACAATATGTATGACGATAATGATATTTGGTGATTTACTTGAAATTTATGTTAATATAAATAATAGTTTCTCTTTAATATTTAAAGCTATAGTAATAGTATTTTTAATAGGACTTATTATTCTAAAGGATAATTATTTAATAGAAAATGAAGAAGAAACACCAAATTTAGATGAAAATAAAATTACCAAATATGATATTTTACTTATTTTATTTATATTCTTAATAAGCAATATATTAAATTTTGCTATTATAAATCAATCAGCTAGTTTTATTAATATACTAGGAGGCATTTTAAATTCATTAACGAGTGCTGTTTGGGAAGGATTACTTTTTAGATATTTAGGAGTAGAAATATTAGGAGAAGATGGCGAATTAAATAAAAAAAATTTTATAATTCTTATTTTGATATGTGGTTTATCTCATGGTACAGGTGTTTTGTTAAGGCCAAATAGATTTTTATTAGAATCTATAAAAATAGTTTTCGCACTTTCAACAGGTACATTATTATTATCATATTTCCTAAAAACAAGAAATATATTTTATACTATGTTCCTTCATTTTATAATTAATTATATTCCAATATTCTATTCAACTTTTTCAAACTTTTCATCTTATTTTGGAAATGTTGTTTATATAATATTACTAATGTTATATTTATGTATTAATTTCTTTTTAGGAATATATATAACAAAAAAATATAAATTAATCAAATAAAAGTTTAAGAGATTATTAATTTAAATCTCTTTTTATAATAAAAAATTTTAGTAAAAAAAATATAAAACTAATCATATAATTAGTTAGGTGAAATAATGAAAAAAATATTTCAAATGATAGGCCTAATTAGTTTAACATGTTTTAGTTTTTTTGTTACAGAGAAAACAACAACAGTAGTAAATGATATGGATGATATAATGATTAGTATAAAGGAGAATGCTTATAAATATGAAAGTAAGGCAATAGATGCTACTATAATAGATGATACAATAATACCAGGTGTAAATAGTAGGAAAGTAAATATAAATAAGAGTTATAAGTTAATGAAGAAGAATGGCTATTATAATGATAAATTACTAGTTTATGATTATGAAAAGCCTAAAATAAGTTTAACAAATAATATGAATAAATATATAATTAAAGGTAATCCAAGTAAAAAAATGGTTAGTTTAGCATTTAAAGTAGGTATAGGGGAAGATATAACAGATATTTTAAATATAGTTAATAATTATAATTTAAAAGTGTCTTTTTTTGTTAATTTTGATTGGTTTACAAATAATAATGAATTAATATCTAATTTAATATCTAAAGGTCATAGTATAAACTTAATACTTGATTCTATTAATATAAGTGATTTAGAATGGGTAGATACTGTTTTAAAAAAAGTAAATAAACAAGGTAATTGTTTCTGCTATAGTGAAGTAGAAACAGAAGATAATCTAAATCTTTGTATGAATTATGGCAATTATACGATAAGACCAATTGTTATATCTGGTAATACTCCTTTAGTTGATATAAAGAAAAAAATAGATTTTGGTTCAGTTTTATTACTTCCAATAAATTCTACAGTTAAAAAAGAATTATCAACAATAATAATATATATAAAATCAAAAGGTTATAATATTAGTAGCATTCAAGAAAATATTTTAGAGTAAATATTAGCTAGTTTTGTCGAATCACAACAAAAGATATTTAATATGTGCTACTATATTTTTGAGGTGATATGATGAATACATATTCACATATAGAAAATGTATTTAATAATATGATAGATGATGTTAGGTATATAAAATTGGCTACTTACACTATTAAAGGTAAGTAGTTTTTTATTGACAAATAAATAGTTTTTTGAGATAATTGTTTTGGGAATATGAGAGGTGTTTTTTATGTATCAAGATCGTGTAGTTTTAACTAGTCGTGATATTTTGGAAAAAGAGTTTAAAATTGATACAAGAGGTTATAGACCACAAGAGGTGGATAGATTTCTTGATTTGATTATAAAAGATTATGAAGAAATGAAATCTATAATTAAAGAATTAGAAAGAGATAAAAAACAACTTGTAGAAGATAATATCAGTTTAAAACAAGAAATTAGAAATCTTAAAACAAAAATAGAAGTATTAAAAGAAAGTGATACTGTAGGTACGGGTACAACAGCTGATGTTTTAAGAAGAATATCTAAATTAGAAAAAATAATTTATGGAAAAGAATAATATTTGGACAAATGCTGCGTACTTTGTTATGTAGAGGAAAGTCCATGCTCACATAATCTGAGATGATTATAGAGTTCGCGCTAGAGGAATAAATAACTCTAGGTAGCAAGTTTTGCTAACGGCTCTTAGATAACCTAAGTCGTTGATATGGTTAAATAAGTGTAAAAGTGCCAAAGTGACGAAGAATTCAGAAATGAAAGAAGTGGAACGTGGTAAACCCCGCGAGTGAGAAACCCAAATTTTGGTAGGGGAATCTAAATAGGGAATTGAACCGATTTTAGGACCGAAAGGTAGATAAATATTTGTCGCTCTTAATAGAGAACAGAACATGGCTTATAAAATATTATTTTTTTTGTAAATAGAATAGAGGATATATGAAAGAAATAGGAGAAAAGTTAAAAAATGCTCGTGAATCAATGGGAATAACTATTGAAGAAGCAGCTAGTGATTTAAAATTAAGACCATCACAATTAGAAAATATTGAAGAAGGTAATAAAGAAGCCTTTAAAGACATATTTTATTTAAAAATGTTTATAAAAAATTATTCAAAATATTTAGGACTTGATTATGATGAGATGGTTGAAGAGTTTAATGAGTATTTGTTCGATTTTACTTCTAAAATATCTATTGATGATATAAAAAAAGCGGAAAGAGAACAAAGAAAAAAAGAAAAAAAATTAAAAACAGTTAAAATATCATCTCCCTATACAGTATTTAATAATAGACAAAAGCAAATACCTAAATTTTTAATAATATCAGGTATAGTACTTCTAGTTATAATAATTATTTATGTAATTGTTTTAGTTGTTACTAAAGATGATAGAGAAATTTCTAATAGTATAGTAAGTGAAGAAAGAAGTGTTAGATATGAACTTGCCTAATAAATTAACTATAAGTAGAATAGCAATGTCAGTATTAATAATTATAATATTACTTGGTGGAGAATATATTACATCATTATTTGGAATAGATGTTCCTAAATTATTTATTAATGAAGCTATAGTAATAGATATTAAATATATAATAGCAGGTATATTATTTATAATAGCTTCATTAACTGATTTTCTAGATGGTTATATAGCACGCAAATATAATCTTGTTACTGACTTTGGTAAATTAATAGATGCAATAGCAGATAAGATTTTAGTAAATTCAGTTTTAATAATATTAGCTGCTCAAGGATTTATTCATCCTATAATACCAGTAGTAATAATAGTAAGAGATAGTGTTGTTAATTCTATAAAGATGCTTGCAGCTTCAAAAGGTAAAGTAGTAGCAGCCATTAAATCTGGTAAAGTTAAAACTGCTTGTTTAATGGTTGGAATAGTACTTACACTTTTCTATAATTTACCATTTGAATTATGGGGAATTTCAGTTTCTAAAGTTTTACTTTTTATAGCTACAATATTATCTATAATATCAGGTGTACAATACTATGTATTAAATAAACATTTAATAATGGAAAAATAAATGTAAAACAAAAAAATGAATATTAATTTATTCTTTTTTTTTATCTTTTTCATATTATTTATTGGTGATAATATGAAAGCTTGTACTAAATTTCTTACTAAGTTTTTATTATGTATAATTATAACTCTTGTTTTATTAATAATAATGAAAGCAAATTCTAATTTTAAAAATAAATTTTATAAACAAGTATATGATAAAAATATATCTTTTTCATATTTTACAAAAATATATAATAAATATATAGGTAATACAAAAATATTTGATAAATTAATAGATGAAAAAGTATTTAATGAAAAACCAATAATAGAAAATTCTAGTAAGTATCTAGATGGAGTTAAATTAGAATTTAATTCAAACTATTTAGTACCTGTAAGTGAAAGTGGAGTAGTTGTATTTATTGGAGAAAAAGAAGGATATGGAAATACTATAATTATTCAAAGAATAGATGGTGTAGATGAATGGTATGGTAATATAGATAATACTAATGTAAAAATGTATGATTATGTTAAAAAAGGCGAGCTAATAGGTGAGGCAAAGGATTACTTATATTTAGTTTATAAAAAAGACGGAGAAGTATTAAATTATGAGAAATATATTAACTAAAATATATTTTCATCCTTTATTTATAATAACAACATTTATTTTTATTCTTATAGGTAAATTCAGATTTATTTTATATTTTATGATGTTAATATTAATTCATGAATTAGGGCATATATTAGTATCACTATATTATAAATGGAATATAGAAAAGGTAATATTATTACCTTTTGGAGGATTAACTAAGTATAAAATATTTATAAATCATCCTGTTAAAGAAGAATTTTTTGTTTCAATAGCAGGTATTACTTTTCAAATTATATTTTATATTTTTATAAATAAAATAGTTCATTATAAATATTTTAGTGTAATGAATTATTTTATTATTATTTTTAATTTAATACCAATATATCCTTTAGATGGTTCTAAAATAATGAGTTTTATTATAAATAAAATAACAAGTTATAAAAATAGTTTAAAAATATGTTCTATAGTATCATATTTATCTTTAATATTTATATTGATTTTAAGTTTTAATATAAATAAATTATTTATATTAGTACTTATATTTTTATTAATAGAAACAATAAAATTATCTAAAAATATAAATTATATATTTAATAGATTTTTATTAGAAAGATATTTAAATAATTTTAAATTCAAAAAAAGAAAAGTAATAAAAAGAATAGATGAAATGAAGTTAGATTATACTCATATATTTAATATAAATAATAAGTTTATAACTGAAAAGGAAATTTTACATAAAATGTTTGACAAAGGTAATGATTTGTGATATCATTTTAAACGTGTAGGACCTCATTCTACAACCACACAGAAAAGGTTTTAATTTAAGACTTAAAGTTTAAAGCTTAAGCACCTTAATGGTGAGTCTAAGAAAAATTTTATTAAGGAGGTAAATAATGAAAGCAGTAATAGAAACTGGTGGAAAACAATACTATGTTAGTGAAGGTACAGTTCTTTATATTGAAAAATTAGATGCTGAAGCTTCTTCTACTGTTAAATTTGATAAAGTATTAATGGTAGATGGTAAAGCAGGTATGCCATATGTAGATGGTGCTTTTGTAGAGGCTGAAGTAGATAAAAACGGTAAAGAGAAAAAAATTATAGTATATAAATACAATCAAAAGAAAAATTACCGTAGAAAACAAGGACATCGTCAACCATATACTAAAGTTACAATTAAAAAAATAGTGGTAAAATAATAATGGTAAAGATAAGTATTAAAGATAATGAAATAACTATAAAAGGACATTCAGGTTATAGTAGTGAAGGTTCTGATATAGTGTGTGCTTCTATCTCAAGTATTTGTATTACTACAGTAAATGCTTTATTAAGTATTGATGAGGACTGTATTAGTTATAAAGAAAGTGATGGATACTTAAATATCAAAATAAATAAACATAATGAAACAATAGATAAATTAATAAATAATATGATTAATTTATTAAAAGAATTAGAACAAAATTATAAAAAATATATAGAAATTAGATAGGGAGGTGCCATTCATTTATGAAGATGATGACATTAAATATCCAATTATTCGCACATAAAAAAGGTCAAGGATCTACAAAAAATGGTAGAGATTCTGCTGGACGTAGATTAGGAGCTAAAGCTAGTGATGGAGAATATGTAACTGGTGGCTCTATTATATATAGACAAAGAGGAACTAGAATATATCCAGGACTTAATGCTGGTATAGGTAGTGACGATACAGTTTATGCTAAAATAAGCGGATATGTAAAATATGAACGTTTAGGAAAAGATAAAAAACAAGTTAGTGTTTATGAGAGTTTATAATAACTCTTTTTTTTTATTACTTTTTGAGGTATAATATTTCTAGAATAGGAGGGCGTTATGGTATTAATAACAGGAGCAAGTAGTGGTATAGGAAGAGATATGGCAAGAGTATTAAGTAATATGGGATATGATTTAATACTTGTTGCACGTGATTTAAAAGCACTACAAGATTTAAAAAGTGAATTAAAAACAAAAGTAGAAATTATTTCAATGGATTTAAGTGTTTATGATAATTGTATAAAATTATATGAACAAACAAAAGATAAAAATATAAATATATTAATAAATAATGCTGGATTTGGTGATATAGGATTATTTAATAAAACATCATTAGATAAAGAAATAAATATGATTGATTTAAATATAAGAGCAGTTCATGTATTAACTAAATTATTTTTAACTGATTTTATAAAAAAAGATCAAGGATATATATTAAATGTTTCAAGTAGCGCTTCATTTATGCCTGGACCTTTAATGGCTACATATTATTCAACTAAGGCATATGTAACATCATTAACGCTTGCTATAAGTCAAGAATTAAAATCAATAAATAGTAAAGTACATATTAGTTGTCTTTGTCCGGGACCAGTAAATACAAATTTTAATAATGTAGCAAACTGTAGATTTAGAGTAAAAGCACTAAGTAGTGAGTTTGTAGCAAAATATTCAATAGAAAAGATGTTTAAAAATAAACTATTAATAATACCAGGTTTTAATATGAAATTAGCATATATATTTGGTAAAATAGTTCCAACAAAATTAAAACTAAAAATAACTTATAATATTCAATATAAAAAAACAAAGTAGGTGAAATATGAAAAAGGGATTTACATTGATTGAATTACTTGGAGTCATTGTACTTTTAGCGCTCATTATGTTAATGGTATTTCCAACAATAATAAATACAATAAAGAAATCAAATAATTCTAAAGATGAAATATATAAAAAATTAATACTGAGTGCTGCAGAAGACTATGTAAATGAAAATAGTAGTGATTTTGAAAAGACAGATGAAAGTAACTATTGTATAGTAGTTAATGATCTTATTGATTATGGATTATTTGATGAAGATGAGTTAGTTGATAGTAAAGAAATACTAGAAAATAAAAGTGTACAAGTTTTATATAGTGATAATAAATTCTCTTATAACTTGATAAATACAAGTGATTGTAAATCTATAAAAAATGTAAATAGATATAAAAATGGTAAAGTAGTTTATTTTGATGTAAAAAAAGGAGTTACTTGTACTAATTATAAAGAAAATAATAGTAATACTGGCTATAATGGAATGAACCCAAATAGTAGTCAAAATAGTTGTTTAAAGTTTTATGTTTTTAATGATGATGGTAAAGATACTGTTAATTTAATATTAGATCATAACACAACAGCAAGTGTAGCTTGGAATTCTAGTGGAAGTAATTCAACAGGTCCTAATGAATTATTATCACAATTAAAATTAGATACAAGTAGTTGGGAAGGTACTAATACTCCTTCAAATTATTCAATAGACCAATCATCAAGCACTTCAAAAGCAAAATATACTATAGATTATACAGGTTATAAAGCAAGACTTATAACAGCAGATGAAGTAGCTAAAATAACAAACAATACATCATTTAATGAAGCAACAACAGCAAGTAATTATTTCTTTTTTGATACAAATACCCAAAAACAAAGTGATACATGTAAATATGGTAATACAAGCGGGTGTAAATATGGCTGGTTAAATGATAGAACAATGAAAACTTGTGAAGATTATGGTTGCTTAAATAATTCGAGTGCTACTATATATGGTTATTGGACTATTTCACCAACTGCATCTTTAACAAATTATGCATGGTATATATATTTCCTTGGATATATTCAAGGCACGACTATTACAAATAAATCAAGTTATGGAGTGCGTCCAGTAATAGAGGTTAATAGACAAAAAATACGTAAGAAAGCAAGTGCATATATATGTAAAAGAGTATCAAATTCAACAGCAGGTAATGTGCCAACTGGTGAGTTTAAATATGGAGATGAATATACGTGCGATGTAGGAGATGGAGAAGATAAAACGTTCTTTGTAATACATCAAGAAAACAAAAATTTAGTATCACTAATTATGGATTCTAATATAGATGAAAATGGTAAAGCTATAAAGTCTTCAACAATTAATGGACCGACTGTAGCTTGGGCATCGCTTGAAGATTATGTTGCATCAGGAGGCTTAGCAAGTAATTATGGAGAAAATGGTCAAACTGATAAAGGTCCAGTAACCGCAAACAAGAAATTACATGAATATACATCAAATTGGGTTAATTTATCACAATCACAAATAACGTTACCAGATGGGATATCAGTGTTGATGGCTATATCTTTTGGAGATAAACTTGATTTTTTGAAGTTACATAACGATGTTATGAAAAAATATTGGACTTCAACAATAAGTGACAATGATAGTACTAAAATTGTAATTTTTAATACTACAACAACTTCTTTTAATAACGCGTCCCCTAATGAATATTATGGTATTCGTCCAGCAATAACTTTAAGTAAATCAGATTTGCAATAATAATTAACTATTGAGTTTTTCTCAATAGTTTTTAACACTTATATTTAAATTGATTAAAATATAATGGTGATAATATGAATTTAATAGGAAATACTCCTTTAATAAAAATAAATTATAAATATAATGGTGTTGATAAATTTGTATATACTAAACTAGAATATTATAATTTAACAGGTAGTATAAAAGATAGAGTAGTAGATTATATATTAAATAAAGATATAAAAGAAAATAAATTAAAAAGTGATATGATATTAGTAGAAGCAACAAGTGGTAATACAGGAATTTCTTTAAGTGCGATAGGTGCTACAACGAAACATAAAGTACATATTTTTATGCCTGATTGGGTAAGTAAAGAAAGATTAGGATTAATGAAACTATATGGTGCTGATGTTACATTAGTAAAAAGAAGTGAAGGCGGATTTAAAAAGTGCATAGAAAAAGCTTACGAGTTTGCTAAAAATAATAATGGATATTTATTAAATCAATTTAATAATTTAAATAATGTAGAAGCACATTTTGAAACTACTGGAAAAGAAATAACTGATAAAATAAAAGTAGATGCATTTGTATCTGGAATAGGTACTGGTGGTACACTAATAGGAGTAGCTAAAAGATTAAAATTAGAAAATGAATTTGTTAAAATATTTGCACTCGAACCTAAAAATATGTCTTTAATAAAAAATAAAACTAAAGATATTAAAGAACATAAGATAGAAGGTATTGGTGATGATTTTATACCTTCTATAGTAGATTTAAAACTAATAGATGATTGTATATTAATAACAGATGAAGAAGCTATTTTAATGGCACAAAAAATTTCAAAAGAACTTGGAATAGGTGTTGGTATATCTAGTGGAGCTAATATGATGGCTGCAATAAAATTAAAAAACTTAGGATATAATAATGTAGTAACAATATTTCCAGATGATTCTAAAAAATATTTAAGTACAGATCTTACAAATGAATACTATAATAATTTAAATAATATAGAATTATTAAATTATGAAATTATATAATAGAATATTGACAACAAATTAAATATGTGTTAACATTTATGTAGACACACGAAAGTGTTTTTATTTTAGAAAATAATAGAAGGTGAAATATGAAAGCAATAGCTAGATTCTTTGTAAATGTTAAAAAAGAAATGAAAAAGGTAAGATGGCCAAAGAAAAAGGAAATGATAACATATTCAGTAGCAACCGTAGCAGTTGTTTGCTTCTTTATGTTATATCTAACTTGTATAGATAGTATAATTGGTGTGATTGTGAAGGTGTTTAGTTAATGGAAAAAGAATGGTATGTTGTTAACACTTATTCTGGACATGAGAATAAAGTAAAAGAAAAATTAGAGATGCGTGCTAGTTCAATGGGAATGGAAGACTATATATATAGAGTAGTAGTTCCATCTCAAAAAGAAATAGTTGTAAAAAATGGAAAAGAAACAGAAAAAGAAAATAAAATGTTTCCAGGCTATATATTAGTTGAAATGGTTATGACTGATGAAGCATGGTTTATAGTACGTAATACACCAGGAGTTACTGGATTTATAGGATCTAGTGGTAAGGGTGCTAAACCATTCCCATTAACAAAACAAGAAGTAGATAAAATATTAGGTAATATGGGAATGAGTAGAATTGATGTTGTTAATGAACTAAATGTAGGAGATACAGTAAAAGTTATAAATGGTGCATTTGCTAATATGTTTGGTAAAGTTAAAAACGTTGATATGGCTAATCAAAAAATTGAAGTAGCACTTGATTTATTTGGTCAAGAAACAATAGTAGAAGTATTATTTACTGAAATAGAAAAAGCTTAAAAGACTATTATTAGTCTTTTCTTTGTAGTTGGTGATGTATGAAAAAGAATATTATAATAATAAGTACAATAATTATATTAGTAATACTGGGTATTATAGGCTTTAATATTTATAATTACTATAAAATAAAGAATGCTAAAATAAATATAGAACTTATAGATAATTTAAATATTGAATTTAATACTAAAGTATATTTAAGTGATATTATAAAAAAAGTAAATGGAACATATATAGATCAAGAAATACCTACAACTAAATTAGGAGAAAATACTATTAAATTTAATTATATTAATGATGATAAAATAAAAGTATCAAAAGATATTAAATATAATGTAATAGATACCATACCTCCTTTTATAAATTTACCTAGTAAATATAGTGTTATAGTAGGAAGTGAAGATAATTTACTTAAAAATATAATGTGTGCTGATAATATAGATGATAATCCATCATGTAGTATAGAAGGAGAATATAATTTAGAGGAAGTAGGAAGTTATCCATTAACTTTTAAAGCAGTAGATAAAAGTGGTAATGAAACTATTAAAGAGTTTGAATTAATAGTAAAAGAAAAAACAAAACAAATATATAGTAATAACTATACTGATTTTAAAACAATATATAATAAATATAAGACTGATGATACTAAGATAGGACTTGATTTATCTAAATATCAAGGTGATGTTGATTTTAAAGCTATAAAAGATGAAGGAGTATCTTTTGTAATAATAAGAGTAGGTACAATAGATGCTAAAAGAAATTATGTAAAGGATCCTAAATTTGATGAGTATATAAAAGGGGCACTTAAAGAAGATATAGATGTAGGAATATATTTTTATTCATATGCTATGGATGAAGATGAAGCTATACGTGATGCTAAATGGGTAATAAAACAAATAAAAGATTATAATATTACTATGCCTGTAGCATTCGATTGGGAAGATTTTAGTGATTATAATAGTTATAAACTAAGTTTTTATAAATTAAATAAAATAGCTAATGCTTATCTAAATGAATTAAAAAGTGCTAATTATACACCAATACTTTATGGTAGTAAATTTTATTTAGAAAATGTTTGGATGAATGAAGAATTTGATACTTGGTTAGCTCATTATACAGATGAAACAAATTATACTAAAGATTATATAATGTGGCAATTGTGTGATAATGGAAAAATAAATGGAATAAAAAATTATGTAGATATAGATATTTATTATGAAAAAGGTGTTAATAAATAATTTGCGTTTTTGTATTAAAGCAAGTAATTAAAAATATATTACTTGTTTTTTTCAATACAATAATGACATAATAAAAAGCATTTTTTATAAAAACATAATAATAATGGATGTAAAAAAAAGTAATATATGGTAAACTATAAATAGAAAGTATGATTTAAATATGGGATATAATAGAAGAAATACAACATTAATATTAATAATAACTTTGGTAAGCGTATTAGGTTTATCAATTGCTTTTGCCGCTTTTTCAAGCTCTTTAACAGTGAAAGGAAATGCAACAATAACACCAGATTCAGGTAACTTTAAAGTAGTATTCTCAAGTAGTAGTACATCATTGTCTACTACTAATGTGAGTGTAACAAAAACTGGAAATGCTACTGCAGGAACACCAACAATAGATAATAGTGGTAATCCTACAATTAAAAACTTAAGTGCATCATTTACATCTCCAGGAGAAAAAGTAGAGTATACATTCTATGCAAGAAATGGAGGTTCATATGATGCATATTTAAGTAGTGTAGTATTTGATAATATAAAAAATAAATCTACATTTAAAGAGTGCGTAGCAGGAAGTGGAACAACTGCATCAATGGTTGATGCAGCATGTAACGGAATAAAAGTAACAACAACAGTATTAAGTACATCATACACTTCTACTACATTAAACATAACAAATCATGTATTAAAGAAGAATAACAGTGAGTTAGTAAAAGTAACAATAGAATATACAAGCGGTTCAAGTGTAGCAGATGGCCCATTTACAATAAACTTTGGTAAAATATATTTAACATATGGATCAACAAGTTTGAGTGGAATGCCAACACTTCCTGCAGATCCTGTAGCCTACTTATGGTATGATGGAACCGATGTTACAGGTCCTAAAATAGGTGAAGTGTATAAAAATTATCAAACTAAAGTACCAGAAGATAAAAAATACTATTTAAAATATGTGTTAGACAGTGATGATACAGTGACTGAAGCATATGCGTGTGCAATATTTAACGATAAAGAAACTTGTTTTCGCGGTGGAAGTTCAGATTATTATGGATATTCAGACAATGAAGAAAACTATACAGGTAATTTTTTGATAATACAAAATTTAAAATCCGAAGGAATTAGTTGCTATACTATGAGTTCTAGTAGTTCGTTTTATATATGTCACGACAATGGCAATCCTTATGTTAACTTATATGCAGATAGCGCTGGTAAGGTACAGTCTTATATCAATCTTGATTATTGTCAAGTTTTTGCTGATGGAAGGACTAAATGTTATACTGATTAATTTTTTATTTATAGTATAAAAAAGTATATTAATATTAGATTGTTTGAATACTATATAGAGAAAGTAAAAAAATACAGATATGATTTTTATAAATTACAACAAAATATATTTACAAACTAAAGAAAATGTGTTATTATTATAGGGCTATATTGATTTTAATATAGTTTTTGTGGGAGCTAATGAATAAATTTTTTGATTTGAAAATTGAAAGGTTGGAGAATTGAAAGATTGAAAAGCGGGCATTTGAACCACAACGAAAAAACAAATTTATAGGAGGTGTTTTTCGTGGCACAATTAGTAAAAGAAATTAAATTACAAATTCCAGCAGGAAAAGCAACACCAGCTCCTCCAGTAGGAACTGTTCTTGGTCCAGCAGGAATTAATTTACAAGAATTTTGTACAAAATATAATGATGCAACAAGAGATAAAATGGGAGATATATTACCAGTAGTAATTTCTATATATGATGATAGAAGTTTTACATTTGTAATTAAAACTCCACCAACACCATTCTTAATAAAGAAAATATGTGGTGTTAAAAAAGGTTCAGCTAAAGGTTCTAAAGAAGTTGTTGGAAATATGACTCAAGCTCAATTAAGAGAAATAGCTGAAATTAAATTACCAGATTTAAACTGCTACACAGTTGAAGAAGCCATGAATAGTGTTGCTGGTACAGCACGCAATATGGGTGTTAAAGTAGAAGAAAAATAATAATTAAAATATAAATGAATATTGGTAAGAAATAAAAAAGGTAATTCCGCTTTTCGCCTTACGTTTCGCCTTAAAATTTCATTTTGTTAAAATAGAAAATAGGAGGTAAAGTATGAAGAGAGGAAAGAAATACTTAGAAGCTGCTAATAAAATAGAAAAAGGTAAAGCTTATTCTATAGAAGAAGCAGTAAAATTATTAGGAGAAACTAAAGTAGCTAATTTTGATGAATCTGTTGAATTAGTATTAAGATTAAACTTAGATACTAAGAAAGCTGATCAACAATTAAGAGGAGCTACAGTACTTCCAAATGGTATTGGTAAAACTAAAAAAGTTTTAGTTTTAGCAAGAGGTGCTAAAGCTGTTGAGGCTAAAGATGCACAAGCTGACTATGTTGGAGATACTGATATGATAGATAAAATAGCTAATGAAAATTGGTTTGATTTTGATACTATTATAGCTACTCCTGATATGATGCCTGCATTAGGTAAAATTGGACGTGTTTTAGGACCTAAAGGTTTAATGCCAAATCCTAAGACTGGTACAGTTACTATGGATGTAGCAAAAGCAGTTGCTGATGTTAAAAAAGGTCGTGTTGAATATAGAACAGATTCTTTTGGAAACGTTGCTGTATTAGTAGGTAAATCTTCATTTAGTGAAGATAAATTATTAGAAAATATTAAAGCTTTTGTATCTCTAATTAATAAAACTAAACCAAGTACTGTTAAAGGTAAATATATTTTAAATATTGGTCTTTCAACTACTATGGGTCCTGGTATCAAAGTTGATGCTTCAAGTTTTGAAATTTAATGTTTACAAATAAAAAAAGTTATGTTATAATAACTTCAGTTGGAAAGAAGTACCGTAGACAGTAGGGGAGAAATCTTAATAATCCTACCGAGGAACACTTGATAAAAAAGAGTTCATATGTCCCTACGGTAAGTAGGGACATTTTTTAATCGGTATAAAAGAAAGAGGTGTTATATGGCAAATCCAAAGATATTAGAGAAAAAACAAACTGTAATTGATGAAATCTCTAATAATGTAAAAGAATCTAGTTCATTTATATTCCTAGAAAACAATGGTTTAACTGTTGCTGAAGTAATGGAATTAAGAAGAAAACTAAGAGAATCTGATTCTGAATTAAAAGTATATAAAAATACTTTAGTTGCTAGAGCTCTTAAAGATTTAAATATCGATCTTGATTCAGAATTAAATGGACCAAAGGTTGTTGCTTTTGGTAAAGATATCATCGAACCAATTAAAGCTGTTAACGATTTTATTAAGACTCATGACAAATTAGTTATGAAGGTTGGTATCGTTGATGGTAAAGTAACTGAGTTAGATGAATTAAAGAAACTTGCAACTATTCCATCAAGAGAAGGATTACTTACAATGTTTGCAAGCGGATTACTTGCTATCCCAAGGGATTTTGCAATTTGCTTAGATTTACATAGTAAAAATTTAGAAAATTAATATAAAAAAGGAGGAAAAGAATTATGGCAAAATTAAGCGCAAAAGAAATTATCGATTCTCTAAAAGAAATGACACTTTTAGAAATCAAAGAAGTAGTAGATTTAATGAAAGAGGAATTTGGTGTTGATCCATCAGCTGTAGCTGTAGCTGCTCCTGCTGCTGCAGAAGCTGCAAATGAAGGACCAAGTACTGTTAATGTTACATTAGCTAGCGTTGGTGCAAACAAAATAGCTGTTATCAAATTAATTAAAGAAATAACTGGTTTAGGTTTAGGTGAATCTAAAGCTATAGCTGATAACGGTGGAGTTATTAAAGAGAATGTTGCTACTGCTGAAGCTGAAGAAATGAAAGCTAAATTCGAAGAAGCTGGAGCTACAATCGAATTAAAATAATTATTTAAAATTGGTTTTAAGCCTGTACTAAAAATTAGTATGGGCTTTAACCGTTTTTTAAAGTAGGTGATTTTTTTGAATAAAAAAGCTTTTATTACTATTGTAGTTACACTTGTAATATCATTATCTATTTATAAAATAATTACAATTATTATAAGCAATACAGTTGATGATGCTAATTTTAAAAGTGTAGAATTATATGCTAATTCTATTAAATATTCATATATTACATATTTATATAAGCATGAATTAACTGAAGGTATTGTTAGTATGGATGATTTAGATATAAAAAATAATACTAAAGTTACTTGTGAAAAGATAAATATAGATAACAAAGGTAACGTAGAACTTAGAGGTTGTTTAGTTGAAAGTTATAAAACAAAATATAAATATGTAAATAATAAAGTAGGAAGAGAGTAATTATGTCTTATTATTTTGATAGAACAACAAATGTAGAAAGCAAAGAGACTACTATAAGAGCAGAAGTTTTAGGTAGGCTTTATACATTTAAAACTGATAATAATGTATTTTCTAAAAAAGGTTTAGATTTTGGTACTAGAACTCTTTTAGAAAATATAGATATGAATAAAATAAGTGGACAGGTATTAGACTTTGGATGTGGTTATGGTAGTATTGGTATAGTAATTAAAACTAATACTTCATCTTCTGTAGATATGATAGATATTAATGAGAGAGCTATTAATTTAGCTAAAAAGAATGCCTCTATTAATAAGGTGGATGTTAATATCTTTTTTAGCGATATATATTCTAATGTTACTAAAAAGTATGATTATATTATATCTAATCCACCTATTAGAGTGGGTAAAGAAATTTTATATAAAATATTAGTTGGAGCACGCGATTACTTAAATGAAAATGGGCATTTAATTTTTGTAATTAATAAGGATCAGGGTGCTAAAAGTACTGCTAAGTATTTAGAAAGTTTTTATAAAGTAGAAATACTTAAAAAAAATAAAGGATTTTATGTAATTGATTGTCAAAAATATTGACTTATTGCTTGAAATCGTGTAAAATTATAAATTGGCGGCATATATTATTCTGCTTAATATGTGTTTACTAGAAAATATAGTTTATGGGGTGAAAGAGTGGCTTATACAGTTAAAAAATTCGGTGATTACCGTGAAAGAAGAAGTTATGCAAAAACTAAAAATGCAATTGAATTAAACAACTTGTTAGAAATTCAAAAAAAGTCATATGATTGGTTTATGACTGAAGGTATAAAAGAAGTATTCGATGATATTTTCCCAGTTGAAAGTTTTACAGGAAACTTAACTCTAGAATTTGGAGAATATTCTTTTGAGGAGCCAAGATACTCAATTAAAGGTTGCAAAGACAGATATGCAACTTATGCTGCACCTATTAAGGTACAAGCAAGACTTTTTAACCAAGAAACAGGAGAGGTTAAAGAGCAAGATATTTATTTAGGTGATATGCCTATAATGACTGATAGTGGTACATTCATAATTAACGGAGCAGAACGTGTTATCGTATCACAATTAGTTCGTTCACCAAGTGTTTACTTTTCACGTGAAGTAGATAAAAAGAATGGTAAACATATAATTACTTCACAAATAATACCAACTCGTGGTACATGGCTTGAATATGAAACAGATGCAAGAGATGCTATTTATTGTCGTATAGATAGAACTCGTAAAGTTCCAGTTACAACATTACTTAGAGCACTTGGTTTATCTAGTGATGCTGATATAATCGATTTATTTGGTGAAGATGATTATATTATGCGTACTATTGAAAAAGATACTAATAAAAATACAGATGAATCTTTAATAGATATTCATTCTAAGTTAAGACCTGGAGAACCTAGTACTTTAGACAGTGCTAAAAACCAATTAATTACTAGATTCTTTGATGCTTTTAGATATGATTTAGCTCGTGTAGGACGTTATAAGTTTAATAGAAAATTAAATGTTATTGATAGACTTTATGATTGTGTACTTGCTGAGGATATCAAAGTTGATGGAGAATTAAAATTTGCTAAAGGAACTCTTGTTACTAAAGATGTACTTGAAGAATTAAAACCTATTATGGCTAATGGTTATGGTGTAAAAGAAGTTTTAATAAATCAAGATTTGGATACTTATAATAAAGTTCAAATAGTTAAAGTTTTCTCTAAAAAGAATCCAGAGAAGATTGTTAAAATCATTGGTAATGATCAAAGTATTGAAGAAAAAAGACTTACAATATCAGATGTATATGCATCAGTATCTTACTATTTAAATTTACATGAAGGTATTGGTTCTTATGATGAAATAGATCATCTATCAAATCGTCGTGTAAGACAAGTAGGAGAGTTATTACAAAATCAATTTAGAGTAGGTTTATCACGTGTTGAAAGAGTAATAAGAGATCGTATGAGTACTCAAGAGATTGAAGATGTTACTCCAAAAACATTAATAAATATAAGACCTTTAACTGCTGCAATAAAAGAATTCTTTGGTTCAAGTCAATTGTCTCAATTCATGGATCAAACAAACCCAGTTGCAGAGTTAGCGAATAAACGTCGTTTAAGTTCTTTAGGACCTGGTGGTCTTTCAAGAGATCGTGCTGGTATGGAGGTACGTGACGTTAATCCATCACATTATGGTAGACTTTGTCCAATTGAATCTCCAGAAGGACCAAACATTGGACTTATTACAGCACTTGCAAGTTATGCAAGAGTTAATGATTATGGATTTATAATGACCCCTTATAGAAAAGTTGTTGATGGTCATTTAACTGATGAAATTAAATATATGACAGCTGATGAAGAATTAGATTATCATATATCTCAAGCTACAGTTAAATTAGATGAGAATGATAACTTTGTAGATAAAACTGTTCCAGTACGTTTCCGTGGTGAGAACATAATGATTAAGAGTAAAGATGTTGATTATATAGACGTATCAAGTCAACAAGTTGTATCTATAACTACAGCAGGTATTCCATTCTTGGAACATGATGATGGTAAACGTGCTCTTATGGGATCTAACATGCAACGTCAAGCAATTCCATTATTAAAACCAGAAGCTCCAATAGTAGGAACTGGTATTGAGGCTATAAGTGCTAGAGATAGTGGTGCTGTTGTAATAGCTAAGGCTGATGGTATAGTTGACTATGTAGATTCAGAAAAAATATTAGTTAAAACTAAAGGTGGTATGGATACATATTACTTAAATGGTTTTGAAAGAAGTAATGCTGGTACTTGTTACCATCAAAAACCTATTGTTAGAGTAAATGATAAAGTTAAGAAAGATCAAGTAATAGCAGATGGACCATCTACTGAATTAGGTGAGATGGCTTTAGGTAGAAATGTAACAGTAGCATTCATGAACTTTAATGGATATAATTATGAGGATGCTGTTATATTAAATGAAAGATTAGTAAGAGATGATGTTTATACTTCTATACATATTCAAGATTATCAAATTGAATGTAGAGATACTAAACTAGGACCTGAAGAGTTTACAAGAGATATTCCTAATGTTAGTGAAGATGCTCGTAAAAACTTAGATGAGAATGGATTTATACGTATTGGTACAGAAGTACATGATGATGATATATTAGTTGGTAAAGTTACTCCAAAAGGAATGGCTGAATTAACTAGTGAAGAGAAACTTCTTCATGCAATATTTGGAGAAAAGACTCGTGAAGTAAGAGATACATCACTTCGTGTTCCACATGGTGGAGAAGGTATAGTACATGATATTAAAGTATTTACTAAAGAAGATACTGATGAATTACCAGCAGGTGTTTCTAAAATTGTTCGTGTTTATATAGCACAAAAACGTAAAATAACAGTTGGAGATAAAATGGCTGGACGTCATGGTAATAAAGGTGTTATTTCTCTAGTATTACCAAGTGAAGATATGCCTTATTTAGCAGATGGTACACCAGTAGATATATTACTTAACCCACTTGGAGTTCCTTCTCGTATGAATATAGGACAGATATTAGAAATGCATTTAGGTGCTGCTGCTAAGAAACTTGGTATTTATGTTGCTACACCAGTATTTAGTGGTGCTGAAAGAGGAGAAATTATTGATGCTTTAAAAGAAGCAGGAATAGATGAAGATGGTAAGACAGTACTTTATGATGGACGTACAGGAGAACCATTTGATAATCGTATAAGTGTTGGTGTTATGTATATGATTAAATTACACCACATGGTAGATGATAAATTACATGCACGTTCTACTGGACCTTACAGTTTAGTAACACAACAACCTCTTGGAGGAAAAGCTCAATTTGGTGGTCAGAGATTCGGAGAAATGGAAGTTTGGGCACTTTATGCATATGGTGCTGCTCACGTTTTACAAGAAATGATGACTATTAAATCAGATGACGTTGTTGGACGTGTTAAAGTTTATGAGTCGCTTGTAAAAGGAACACCAATTCCAAAGAGTGGAGTTCCAGAAAGCTTTAGAGTTTTAATAAAAGAATTCCAAGCATTAGGACTTGATATTACTGTTTTAAATGAACAAGGAAATTTTGTTGAACTTAAAGATTTAGAAGAAGCAGATAAAGATGAATCAATAAATCCTGTTAAGGAAGTTAAAATAGATTCTAAGTTAGTTAATGATGAAGAAAACAATGAAGAAGTTTTCGAAGAATATCAAGATGATTTAGAAGATGAAGATGAATATCAAGATGACATAGAATACAAAGACGATGAAGATGATGAAGAATTTGACGATGAAGATGATGAAGAATTAGATGAAGTTCTTGAAGAAGATATGGAAGGGGATGAGGAATAATGGATGTTAATAATTTTGAAGGATTAAAAATTTCAATAGCCTCACCTGAGAAAATTCGTTCTTGGTCATATGGTGAAGTAAAAAAATCAGAAACAATAAATTATCGTACTTTAAGACCTGAAAGAGATGGTTTATTCTGTGAAAAAATATTTGGACCAACTAAGGATTTTGAATGTGCTTGTGGAAAGTACAAAAGATTAAGATATAAGAATATAGTATGTGATAGATGTGGAGTTGAAGTTACTCGTTCTAAAGTACGTCGTGAACGTATGGGACATATTGAGTTAGCAACTCCAGTGTCTCACATTTGGTTCTTTAAAGGTGTTCCTTCTCGTATGGGACTTGTACTTGATATGAGTCCAAGGGATTTGGAAGAAGTATTATATTTCGTAAGTTATGTAGTACTTGATCCAGGACCAGCACCTTTAGAGAAAAAACAAACAATAAGTGATAAAGAATATCGTGCTTATTATGAAAAATATGGAAGCGCTTTTAGAGTAGGTATGGGTGCTGAAGCAATAAAAGAATTACTTGAACAAGTAGATCTTGACAAAGAAGTAGAAACACTTAAAGCTGAAATAGAAGAAATAAAAGATTCTCAAAGTCAAAGAAGAATTCGTTTAATAAAAAGACTTGATGTATTAAATGCATTTAAAGAATCAGGAAATCGTCCTGAATGGATGATATTAACTGCACTTCCAGTTATACCACCTGAACTTAGACCAATGATTCAACTAGATGGTGGAAGATTTGCAACATCAGATTTAAACGATTTATATCGTCGTGTTATAAACCGTAATAATCGTTTAAAGAAATTAATGGAACTTGGAGCACCTTCAATCATTATTCAAAATGAAAAACGTATGCTTCAAGAAGCAGTTGATGCTTTATTTGATAATGGTAGACGTGGAAGAAATATAACAGGAGCTGGAAATAGACCATTAAAATCTTTAGCAAGCATGTTAAAAGGTAAACAAGGACGTTTCCGTCAAAATTTACTTGGTAAACGTGTTGACTATTCTGGTCGTTCAGTTATCGTTGTAGGACCAAGTTTAAAAATGTATCAATGTGGTATACCAAAAGAAATGGCTTTAGAGTTATTTAAACCACATGTAATAAACGGATTAGTTAAAAAAGAAATTGCTAGCAATATTAAAGTTGCTAAACGTATGATTGATAATCAAGATCCTAGAGTATGGGATGTAGTAGAAGAAAAAATAAAAGAACACCCTGTAATGTTAAACCGTGCCCCAACTCTACACCGTCTTGGTATACAAGCATTTGAACCAAAATTAATTGAAGGACGTAGTATTAGATTACATCCACTTGTGTGTGCAGCATTCAATGCCGATTTCGATGGGGACCAAATGGCTGTACACGTTCCAATTACTGAAGAAGCTCAAGCAGAAGCAAGAATACTTATGTTAGGTGCTAATAACATCTTAAAACCATCAGATGGTAAACCTATCGTTACTCCAGGTCAAGATATGGTACTTGGTAACTTCTATATAACTATGGAAAAAGAAGGATTACCTGGTGAAGGTAGAGTGTTTAAAGATCCTAATGAAGTATTAATGAGTTATGAAAGAAGAGAAATTACTTTACATACTCGTATAGCTTTACCAGTAAAATCATTTAAACATAAAATATTCCCAGATAAGTATATGAATAAATATTTAGTTACTACTCCAGGAAAAATATTGTTTAATGAAATATTCCCAGATTCTTTCCAATATATAGCTGAAGGATCAACAGAAAACATAGAAAAAATTACTCCTAGTAAATTCTTTATAAATATGGGTGAAAACATAAAAGAAAAGATAAAAGAAATGCCATTAAATGCTGCATTTAACAAAGGAGTATTATCAAAATTAATTGCGCAAGTATACAAACGTTATCAAACTACTGAAACATCAGTAATGCTTGATAAATTAAAAGATTTAGGATTTAAATATTCTACTTTATCAGGAATAAGTATTGCTATTAGTGATATAAAAGAATCAGTTAAAAAACCTGAAATAATAGCTAATAGTCAAGCTTTAGTAGATCAAGTTAATAAACAATTTAAACGTGGTTTAATTACTGATGAAGAAAGATATCAAAAAGTAGTCTCTATATGGACCGATACTAAAAAACAAATTACTGCTGAATTGGAACAAATGGTAGCAAACGATAAAGATAATCCTATTTGTATAATGATGACATCAAAAGCACGTGGTGATATGGGATCATATACACAATTAGTTGGTATGAGAGGACTTTTCTCTAAACCAAATGGACAATCTGAAGAAATCCCAGTTATCTCTTCATTTAGTGAAGGTATAACAGTGTCTGAATTCTTCTTATCTACACACGGTACTCGTAAGGGTGCAGTTGATACGGCTTTAAAAACAGCAGATGCTGGATATTTAACTCGTCGTTTAGTAGATGTATCTCAAGATATAATAGTAAGAGAAGAAGATTGTGGAACTGAGGCTGGAACTCTTGTTGAAGCATTTATAAATGATGCTGATGGTACAGTTATCGAATCACTTCGTGATCGTATAGTTGGACGTTATACAAATAAAAAGATATTAAATCCAGAAACAAAAGAAGTTATTTGTGATAGAAATACTTATATTACAGATCAAATAGCTGATAAAATAATAGATGCTGGAATAACTAAAGTTCCAATTAGATCAGTATTAACATGTAAAACAGAACACGGTGTATGTTGTAAATGTTATGGACGTAACTTAGCTACTGGTCAAATAGTTGAAGAGGGTGAAGCTGTTGGTATAATGGCTGCTCAATCAATTGGTGAACCAGGTACTCAGTTAACCATGAGAACATTTAATACAGGTGGAGTTGCTGGAGACGATATAACTCAAGGTTTACCTCGTGTACAAGAGTTATTTGAAGCTCGTAATCCAAAAGGAAAAGCAACTATAGCTGAAATTAACGGTGTAGTAACTAAGATTGAAGAAGATAATGGTAAATATATAATTTATATTAAGAATGATGTTGAAACTCGTAAACATACTACAAATTACAGTGTTAAACTTAATGTAGTTGAAGGACAAGAAGTAGTAGCAGGACAAAAATTAACACATGGTGCTATAAGTCCAAAAGAATTACTTGTTGTAACTGACCCAATATCTACTCAACAATATATACTTTCTGAAACTCAAAAAGTATATAGAAGTCAAGGTGTTGATATTTCAGATAAACACGTTGAAATAATTGCTAAACGTATGATTTCTAAAATTAAAATTATTAATTCTGGTGATTCATTATTCTTACCTGGAACAATGGTAAATATAAATAAATTTACTGATGTAAATAAAGAATTAATACTTGAAGGTAAAAGACCTGCTACAGGTAGACCAGTATTACTTGGTATTACTAAAGCATCTTTGGAAACTGATTCATTCTTATCAGCTGCATCATTCCAAGAAACTACAAGAATCTTAACTGATGCTGCTATACATGGAAAAGTTGATAAACTTGAAGGATTAAAAGAAAACGTTATTTTAGGTAAATTAATACCAGCAGGAACAGGTGCTAAAAGATATAGAAAAGCTTCATATGAACTTGAAATGGAAGGTTTAAATGAAGAACCACTTGAAGCATTAGAACAAGAATTATTAGATTAATTAAAAAGGAAAATTAATTTTTTCCTTTTTTTATACATAAATTTGGACATTTCGTGCAATTGTTAACAAAAAAAATAAAAACAAAGTATAATAGTTAAACTGATTTAAGTAATTGACTTATTTTGTTTAAGTATAGTATAATTTAGTTAGTATTTATATTAGGGGGGATGTTATGAATAATATAAAAATAGAAACAAATAAATTATTAGAAAGATTTATAGAAGAAATAGAAAATTTAAGTAGTGAACCTTGTCTAGAACCATACAATTTAGATGGTTATGATATTAAAAACCAATTAATTCTTAAAGAAATAGATGAAAATAGAAACCATTGTTGGATAAAAGAAGTATATCAAAGAAGAAAAAATGATTTAGAAAATACAGCTATAATATATAGAGGACATAAATTTACATATTCTTCATTTTTTGTTCAATCATATAGGTATGCTAAAGCACTTAAATATCAAGGAGTTAAAAAAGGTGATGAATTTATTTGCTGTATAGAAAATGTACCTGAATTTCCATTTATTATGGGAGCAGCAAGTATAATAGGTGCTAAAGTTAATTTGTTAGCTTCAGATATGGATCAAGATTACTTATGTGATATTATTAATGATGCTTCTTCACCTTTAATTTTTGTTAGTGATAAAAATTTAGTTGAATTTACACCTGTATTAAAAAGGGTTATGGATCATAAAAAGATTATACCATTACCACTTGAGTATTCGATAAATAATGATAATAAATTTTCTTTTGTAACTGATAAATTTTATAGTCTAGATAAAGAAAAGTTTAATATGTGTTTATCACAACTAGATAATGTTATAAGTATAGATGATTTCTTAAATAGTGGTGAAAGTTATGATGGAACTCTATTTGAAAATACAGGATTAAATGATGGATTTACAGTTACATATACAAGTGGATCTACACTTTCAAATAAACCTAAAGGATTAGAACATAGAAATAGAAGTTATATTACTATGGGAAGATATCATGATCCTGAAATATCACATATTCCATCAATGAAAGGTATGACTATGCTTGCTTTTGTTAGAACAATGTCAGATACTGATTTTATGTCTGCTATTTCTGATGTTTTTATTCAAGGTGGTAATGTAGCACTTGAACCTATTAATGATAAAGATTTTATTATGTGGAGTATGCTTATTAATAAGGCAAATGTTTGTCTTACTTCAAGAACTGTATGGCTATATAATATGAAAAAGCAAATGACAGATCCTGAGTACAAAAATTTTACATTTCCAGATTTAATAGCTCCTATGTGTATTGGTGAACCAGAAGAAGAAAATGAGGATAAAGCATTAAACAAATGGTTAAAAAAAGTAAAAGCAGGTGTTAAGATTACAAAAACTCCATTTTCTTTAGTATGTATGAGTATTGCTGGTGGGGATAGTGAACATGGTGGTATTTTTATTACTATGTATAGAGCTTTACAAAAATTAAGATTAAAGAATTTAGGAAGTAAACAACAAATTGGTATGGGTACATATGGAATGGTTAAAGTGGCAGCACTTAGAGATGATTTATCTATATGTAATCCTGATGAACCAGGTAAGCTGGTTGCTAAATCCCCATGTACTATGCATGGATATCGTAGAAATGAAGAGGGAAATAAAGAATTCTTTATAAAGGATAAAGAAGGAAACTCATGGGAAAACTTAAATACCTATGGTTGGGTAGATAAAAATAGATATGTATACGTAAAGGGAAGAGTAAGTAAAAAAGATGGTAGTATTCCAAACTACATGATAGCAGCAGAGATATTAAAAGATACAAAAAAAATAATGTCTTGTGAAGTAGTTAATTCTTATGTAGATGGTAAACTTGTATATGTAGCTCATATAGAACAACAATTTCAAGTCCCATTTAATCAAGAAAATGTTTTAAGAGGAGCAATACAACGTTGTAAAAATAAATTTGGTGATGAAATTTTAGATATATTATATTTTAGAATACGTTCATCACAAGAGTCATTCCCAGTAACAGCAACTTTAAAAAGATCATTCAATGACTTAATTAAAGAAGGCGTTTCTGATAAGTGTATACTTGCTAGAGAATTAACTATTAGTAAACATAAACAAAAAGTATTAAAATAAATTTAAAAAAGATGTATTTATACAAAGTATGTCTTTTTTATTTTTGACTTTTTCTTTCATCCATGGTATATTTTATAAGGTGATAGTATGTTAATGAAAAATAGTATGCAGTTTGTTTTATTAAGTATTTTGTATGTAACATTTTTAAATATTCATTTTTTAAGAAAAAAACATATAGATACACCCGAATTAAAGATTTTTGGTTATTTATTAGTATTAAATTTAATTGGATTATTAATAGAATTTAATTGTATATTTTTAGGAAATGAAATAGGAATAGATAGTATAATAGGTATAGTATATAACAGAGCATACTTAGTTTATTTATTAGCGTTTGTATACTTATTTTTAAATTATGTAATAGCTATTTCAATTGGTAATAAAAAATATAGAGAAGAAAAACAAAAATATATTTTATTTACAGCTAGTTTATTTATAATTTCAAGCTTACTTTCTATATTTTTACCAATTAGTATATTTTCTGGATATTCAACAGGTCCAGCAATAATTTTGGTATATGTAAGTTCTTCAGTAGCGCTCCTAATTTCACTTATATTTATGATAAAAAATATAAAGAAAGTAACTTTAGGTAATTATTTACCATTATTTGTCTTATTAATAGGGTTAGCTGTCGTTTCTATTATACAAAAAGTAATACCTTCATTTACTTTAATTACAACAATGGAATCTTTTGTTCTTTTAGTAATGTATCATACAATAGAAAATCCAGATGTAAAAATGATTCAAGAATTAGAACTAGCCCGTGATACAGCAGAGAAAGCAAATAATGCTAAAAGTGATTTCTTAAGTAGTATGTCTCATGAAATACGTACT
>CAKPCH010000001.1 GCA_934141535.1 uncultured Bacilli bacterium | reverse complement strand
ATCAAACCACCTCATATATATTATTATATAAAACTTTTGAAAATCCTTTTTTTTCTGACAACTTTTTTCATATTTTTCGAAAATATTACTTGTTTTTTTTTTTTTTTTTTGCGATATGATAGTAATATAATGAAAGGTAGGATTTAAATATGGGATATGGTAGAAGGAATACAACATTAATATTAATAATGACACTAGTAAGTGTACTAGGATTAACTATAGCATTTGCTGCATTTTCTAGTACATTGACTATTAGTTCGAGCGCTAATGTAACTCCAGAATCAGGAGAGTTTAAAGTAGCATTCTCATCAAGTTCAACAAGTTTGGTTACAAATAAAATAACACCAACAACAACTGGCAAAGCAACAGGTAAGGCTGCAACAATATCTGGAACTACAATAAGTGGATTAAGCGCTAATCTAACAAAGCCAGGGGATAGTGTAACATATACATTCTATGCATATAATGCAGGAAGTTATGAAGCATTTTTAGATTATGCTGCTGGAAAACTAGGAAATGCAACTGGAGCAACTACATTTAAAAAATGTACAGCAAATAGTGGAACAACTGCATCATTAGTAGCAAGTGCTTGTAATGACATTAATTTATATTTAACAGTTAATGGTATTAAAAATAATGGTGATGACGGTAAAATAGGCGATAGAATATATTTTACAGGAGATGGTACACGTTCATATAGATTATCTAAAGGTAAGACACATCCTGTTGTATTGACAATTAAATACGAATCATCAAGTACAAATTTAGCAGATGGCCCATTTACAGTTGCTCTTGGAGACATAACTATTCAATATACAACAATTAATGAATTTGGTTATTAACAAGTAGAAAGAGGGTAACTATGAAAGGAAAAGGTTTTACATTAATTGAGTTATTAGCAGTCATTGTAATACTAGCCATAATAGCTCTAATAGCTACACCAGTAGTATTAAATATAATAAAAGATAGCAAAAATTCCTCCTTAGAAAGAAGTGCAGAATTATACTTAAATCAGGTAAAAAATGAAATAGCTCGTTATAACATGAATCATCCAGGAGAAAAATTTAATCCGAGCGAATGTGTAGTTGAATCTTATGTTGAAGGATTAAATTGCAATGATATAACTATTAATGATGGTTATACACCGCTAACAATAGAAATAAATATAAATGGAACAAAACCAGAAGCTGGAAGCAAAATAATATTATCAAACGGTAATATAGTTGGTGTAGCAGATTTTATAATATCGGGAGTGCAATTAACTTATACAAATGGAAAAATATCACGAATTCCTAGTACGATATGTACGAGAGTGACATCTTCAAAATATGGAAACGTACCAGAGGGTAAATATAAAGTAGGAGATGAATATACGTGTCAAGTAAATGATACAACATCATATAATTTCTACATTTTAAATACAGAAGGTAATAAAGTAAATATGATAATAGATAAAAGTATATGCAGTGATGGTAGTGTAGAAAAAAAATCAACAAATACTTGTGATACTGCTTGGATATCAGAAGAAGATTATAAAGCTGCAGGAGGAACAAATTGGATAGAAAGTGGTGCTGTAGATAAAGGTCCTATAACAGTATTAAATTATTTAAATAAAGCAACATCTTCTTGGACTAATATACCTAACTTATCAGAAAAACATAAAGATGAGGGTGGAAATTTTGGAACAATTAATATCTCTGGTAAGGCAAGATTAATATATAGAAGTGAATTAAATGAAGTAGTAAAAAAAATTAATCCAACTACTCCAACACTTGAATTCGATGAAAATACTGATATGCAATTTATAAATGGAGTTTCAACATTAGATGTATTTTGGTTTGGCAATATAAATACCAAACTTTGGATTTCTACAGTATTAAATGGAACTATTGAACCAGGATATTTGAGTGGTGAGTATCATTATACTATTCCACGCCCAGTTATAACTTTAAATAAATCCAATTTACAATAAAAGGAAAACATTTCCTTTTTATTGTATAGAAAGCCATATAATTTACAAAGAAAAATCGATATGGTAAAATATTAATATAAGTATTAGGAAGAATGTGAATTTATGAAAAAAATATTTTATAGAATAATAAAACGTTTATTTGATATTATTTGTTCTATAATTGGTATAATATTCTTAATTCCTATTATAATTGTTGTAAAAATAATAAATATTATAAATAAAAACTATTCTAGTATATTCTTTATTCAAAAAAGAATTGGATTAAATGGGAAAGAATTTAATATGTTTAAATTAAAAACTATGGTAGATAATGCAGATGAAATATTAGAAGAATTAATGAAAAAAGATTCTAAAATAAGACGAGAATATAAAGAAAATAAAAAATTAAGACATGATCCAAGAGTAACAAAAATAGGTAGAATACTAAGAAGAACTAGTATGGATGAATTACCTCAATTAGTTAATGTATTTTTAGGTAACATGTCTATTATAGGTAATAGACCATATTTACCAAGAGAAAAAAAAGATATGGGTAAATATTATAAAGATATAGTTCTAACAAAACCAGGTATAACAGGTTTATGGCAAACTAGTGGTAGAAGTTCTTGTTCTTTTATATCTAGGTGTAAAATGGAATCTTATTATTCTTTAAATGCTAGTTTAACATTAGATATAAAAATATTTTTTAAAACAGCTTTATTTATTTTTAAAGGTATGTAGGTGATAGAATGAAAATATGTTTAGTTGGTTCAAGTGGAGGTCATTTAAGACATTTATATTTACTTAAACCATATTGGAAAAATAAAGATAGATTTTTTGTTACTTTTGATAAAGAAGATGCTAGAAGTATATTGAAAAATGAAAAAGTATATAAGTGTTATTATCCTACTAATAGGAATATAAAAAACTTAATAAGAAATACTTTTTTAGCGTTTAAAATCTTAAAAAAAGAAAGACCTGATATTATTATTAGTACAGGTGCAGCAGTAGCAGTCCCTTTCTTTTATATAGGTAAATTATTTAAAATAAAAACAGTTTATATAGAAGTTTTTGATAGAATAGATAAACCAACATTAACTGGTAAACTAGTTTATCCTGTTACAGATAAATTTATAGTTCAATGGGAAGATATGAAAAAAGTTTATAAAAAAGCAGTTAATTTAGGTAGTATTTTTTAGAGGTGTATATGATATTTGTAACTACTGGAACTCATGAACAACAGTTTAATCGTTTAATAGAAAAAATAGATGAGTTAAAATCAAAAAACATAATAAATGAAGATGTATTTATACAAACAGGTTATTCAGATTATAAACCTAAATATTGTGATTATAAAGATTTTATTTCTTATAAAGAAATGAATCAAAAAATTAATGAATCAAGAATTGTAATAACACACGGTGGACCTTCTAGTTTTATGGAAGTTTTACAAGTAAAAAAAATACCACTAGTAGTACCTCGTCTATTAGAGTACAAAGAGCATGTTAATAATCATCAATTAGAGTTTGTTAAAAAAATTAGTGAATTATATAATAATATTATACCTATATATGATATAAACAAATTAGAATATACAATAACTAATTATGATAATATAGTTAGTAAAATAAACAAGAAAAATATTAGTCATAATAAAGAGTTTTGTGAAAAATTAGAAAAAGAAATAAATGAAATGTTAGGGTGATGTAATTTGAGTAAAGTTGGAATTTTATCTATGCAAAGAATAAAAAATTATGGATCATTCTTACAAGCATATGCTTTAAAAAATATGATTGAACAATTAGGACACAATGTTGTTTTTGTAGATTATAGAAAAGAACCACCACTTGTAAAGAATGAAAACAAAATAAAAAGTATTTTAAATTCCAATGCTTCACTATATAACAAAATAAAGTATGTAATTTATAAAAAAAGATTTAATAGAAATCTTATAAGTTTAGGTATAAATAATAATTATAACTATACACCTAAATTAGATGTATTAGTAATTGGTAGTGATGAAGTTTTTAATTGTGTTCAAAGTAATAAGAATGTAGGTTATTCTAAAGAATTATTTGGATATAACAATAATGCTAAAAAGATAGTTACTTATGCAGCATCTTTTGGAAATACTACTTTAGAAAAGCTAAAAAAATATAAGATTGATAAAGAAATAGGAGAATTACTAAATAATATTGATAATATATCAGTACGTGATGAAAATTCTTATAATATAGTAAAAGAATTAACTAAAAAAGATATTATTTATAATTTAGATCCTGTATTAGTTTATGACTTTAAATCTTTATATAATAGGAAAATAATAAAAGAAAAATATATATTATTGTATGCTTATACAAATAGGATGAGTATAACAGAATTAAAGTGTATTAAAAAGTATGCTAAAGATAATAATTTAAAAATCTATTCAATAGGTGGAGTTCATAAATATATAGATAAATTTATTGATTGTAATCCTTTTGATATTCTTTCATATTTTAATTGTGCTCAAGTGATAATAACAGATACATTTCATGGAAGTATATTTTCTATTATTACAAAGAAAAAATTTGTTACTCTTGTAAGAGAAAGTAAAAATGATAATTATGGTAATGAAGAAAAGTTATATCATTTATTAAATACTTTAAATTTGAAGAATAGAATAATTACTGATATTAAATCATTACAATATGTTTTAAATAAGAATATTGATTATAAGAAAACTGATTATATAATTTCAAAAGAAAAAATAAGAACAGAAGAGTATTTATCAAATGTTTTAGGAAGGGATTAAAATGATTGATGAAAAAAAAGCACAACAACTATATTTATTATCTTTTTCTATATGCTTAATAGCTTCATTTTTAGAAACAACTATACTTAATAATTATATTCCAATAAAAGTATTAAAGTATGTTTCATTAATTCCTTTATTAATTAAAATTTGTTTTTGTGATAGATATAATAAAAAACAATTATTATTATTGTTATTATTAGGAATAGGAGTTATTTTAACAGTATATTTTTCTACATATAAAAGTATATTTATTTGTTTTATATTTATAGTGGGCGCTAAAGATGTTTCTTTTAAAGAAATATGTAAATATTATTTTTATATTAGTTTATTTTTAATGTTAACAATATTTATTTTATCTTATACAGGATTTATAGAAAATTTATTATATTATAAAGAAAACATAGTAAGAAATTCTTTTGGATTTTCTCATCCTACTGAATTTTCATCACATACGTTATTTATGTTAATTTCATATATACTTTATAAAAATAATAATTTAAAAATAATAGATTATATAGTTATATTAGTAATTGATTTACTTATTTATAAATTTTGTTATACAAGACTTGATTGTATATGTATTGTGTTGATATTATTTGTAAGTATTTTATATAATAGGAAGAAAATAAAATATAATAATGCATTTTTAAAAAACATTTTAATTTTTTCATGTGTCATATGTGCTATTATAAGTATTATAGCTTCATATAATTATAATCAAAATAATAAGTACTATGAAAAAATAGATGAGATATTAACGTATAGATTATCATTATCTAAAAGAGCATTTAATCAAAATAAAATAAAAATATTTGGGCAACAGATAAATGAGGTAAATGGGTTAAAAAAATTACAAAATAAAGAAATATATTATAATTTTATTGATTGCTCTTACGTTAGAATTTTATTAAAATACGGATTATTTTTATTTAGTGTCATAATAGTATCATCAGTAATATTTAATAAAAAATTATATAATAGTAATAACTATTTATTACTATTAATGATTTTTATAGTTTCTTTAGCATCCATGGTTTCACATCATTATATTGATTTTTCATATAATTTTCTTATATTAGCGTATTTATCTAAAATAGATTTAAGAGGTGAAGATTGTGAATAAAGTATCTGTTATAGTACCTATATATAACGTTGAATTATATTTAGATAATTGTATAGAAAGTATATTAAACCAGACTTATAAGAATATAGAAATAATATTAGTAGATGATGGTTCAACTGATTCATCTTTAACTATTTGTAATAAGTATAAAAATAATAAAAACGTAAAAGTAATACATAAAAAGAATGGTGGTGTAAGTTCTGCACGTAATATAGGTATGAAAAATTCTACAGGAGAATTTATATGCTTTGTAGATGGTGATGATTATATAATGCCTGATTATGTAGAATATCTTTTAAACATGATAACAAAGTATAATACTGATATAGCACTCACTACATCAGTATTTACAAATTATAATATGAAACAAGTACCTGATAAAATAAGAGTAATAGATAATATAAGTGCTCAAGAAATGATTCTTTGTTATAAGATACCAATAGGAGTTTATAGTAAGATATTTAGAAAAGATTTTCTATTAAAAAATAATATAGAATTTTTAACTGAACTTTGTATGGGAGAAGGATTTAATTTTAATGTAACTTCGTTTGGGTGCGCTAAAAATATAGCTGTTGGTAATAGAAAAATATATTTTTATAGAAGGGATAATGAAAATAGTGTTACTAATGTATTTAATAGACAAAAATTTGATAATGGATTATATGCTATAGAATTAATTAAAAAAAATCTTCCTACTTCTAATAAAAGATTAGTTAGAGCTATAAGATTTGCTAACTTTAGAACACATACCGATGTATATGATTTAATAGTATTAAGTGGTGCTAAAAAAGAAAATAAGGATTTATATGATTCTTGCAGGCAAGAAATAAGAAAGTCATGGTGGAGTTGCTTTTTAGTACCAACATCATTTTTCCAAAAATTAAGATCAACAATAATTTTTATATGTCCACCTTTAATACCACACCTAATGTGTATTAGAAAGAAAAGGAGTATTAAATGAATAAAAAAGTATTAATATATTTTAATGAAAGCGATTTAAAACCAGTAGGTGGACCAGCAGGATATTTATATAATTTAAAACAAGAATTAGAAAGATTTAATAATACTAATATAGAATTTATAAAAGATAAACCAACTAAACAATATAAGATTATAAAAAAACTACCTAAATTCATATTAAACATAGGAAGATTTATAAGACATCAAAAAGAAAGAAATTATTTATTAGGAAATAGCCCTAAAGAATCTAAAGTAGATTTAAATAAATATGATATAGTACATTTTCACTCAACATTTTCAATGTATAGATGTAAAGATTCTCTTAAAAATTATAAAGGAAAAGTTTTATTAACTACTCATAGTCCACAACCTATGTTTTTAGAAAAATATAATGATGGTGGATTATTAAATATAGAAAAGAAATTATTTAAAAAAGTATATTTAGAAGATTTTATGAAAATTGATGAATATGCATTTAATAGAGCTGATTATATAATATTCCCATGTAAAGAAGCAGAAGAACCATATTATAATACTTGGGATAAATATAAAACTATAAAAGAAAAAAATTCTTATAAATATAAGTATTTACCAACAGGTATATTAGAGGTTTTTTCAAAAGAAGACTCATTAAAATATAGAAAAAAATTAAATATAGATTCAAATGAATTTGTTATATCTTATGTAGGAAGACACAATATAACTAAGGGTTATAACGTATTAAAAGATGTAGGTAAAACTTTACTTAATGAAGATAATATAACATTTTTAATAGGTGGAAAAGAAGAACCATTAAAAGGTTTAAAAAATAAAAAATGGATAGAAATAGGATGGACTAATGATCCTTTCTCACTAATAAATTCATCTAACATATTTATATTACCAAATAAAAATACATATTTTGATTTAATAATGCTAGAAGTACTTTCACTTGGTAAAGTTGTTGTAGCAAGCAATACGGGTGGAAATAAATATATAAAAAATTTAGATAATAGCGATGGGGTATTCTTATATAATAATATAGAAGAATTAAAAAGTATAATAAGACAATTAAAACAATTACCAAAAGAAGAATTAAAAAAATTAGAAATAAAAAATAAACTTTTATTTAAACAAAATTTTACTGTAGAAAAATTTTATAATAATTATATTAATATTTTAGAAAATATAAAATAATATTTATTGGTGATATATAATGAGTATTATAAAAATATTATTTATAATATTTAGTGTATTATTTTTAGTAATGCTTTGGTGCTGTTTAAAAGTATCATCTATAACAGATGAAAAAAATAAAAAATTAAAATGATTTTATTAATTATTTTGAACCTATATAGGTTCTTTTTAATTAATTAAATATATGATATAATATCTCATAAGGAGGAACTTTATGGTTGAATTATTATCTCCAGTAGGAAATATGGAATGTTTAAAGAGCGCTATAAATGCTGGTTGTGATGCAGTTTATTTAGCAGGTAAAAACTTTGGAGCACGCAGTTTTGCAGGTAATTTTACAAATGAAGAATTAGTAAGTGCTATTGAAATATGTCATTTATATGGTATTAAAGTTTACGTTACAGTTAATACAATTATATATGATCCAGAAGTAGAACACTTCATAAAATATATAGATTTTCTTCATAGAAATAATGTAGATGCTATTATCATGCAAGATATAGGTATGATAGATTTAGTAAGAAAAACTTATCCAAATTTAAAAATACATGCTTCAACACAAATGAATATTCATAACATAGAAGGTGTTAAGCTATGTGAAAAATTAGGTATAACAAGAGTAGTACTAGCTCGTGAAACTCCTATAGAACTTATTAAATATATAAAAGAAAATACAAACATGGAAATAGAAGTATTTATACATGGTGCACTTTGTATGAGTTATTCAGGACAATGTTTAATGAGTTCATTAATAGGTAATAGAAGTGGAAATAGAGGAACATGTGCTCAACCCTGTAGACAACCATATAGTTTAATAGTAAATAACAAAGTAGTAGAAGATAATAAATACTTATTAAGTACAAAAGATTTAAATACATTAGAATATATAAATCAATTAATAGATTTAAAAATAGATAGTCTAAAAATTGAAGGAAGAATGAAAAGTAAAGAATATGTATATTTAGTTACTAATACATATAGAAGAATTATAGATAACTATATAAAAACAAGAAAAGTAAATATAACAGAGCAAGATATAAAAGAATTAAAAAAAATATTTAATAGAGAATTTACTAAAGGTTTTATGTTTAATGAAGATAATCAATCATTTACAAATACATATAGACCAAATAATTTAGGAATAAAATTAGGTAAAGTAATAGATTATAAGAATAACAAAATAAAAATAAAATTAATAGAAGATTTAGATGTACAAGATGGAATTAGAATAATAGATGAAAAAGATATAGGTTTTCTAGTAACTTCAATAATAAAAAATAATAAACAAGTAAAAGAAGCTTATAAAGGTGATATAGTAGAAATACCTTTTAAAGAAAAAATAACAAAAAATAGTACAGTTTTAAAAACACTTTCTATTAAACAAGTAAAAGATTTAGATAATAAAATAAAGATAGATAGAAAAGTTAGTATATCTTTAAAATGTATTTTAAAATTAGGAAATACTATTAAATTAGAAATAAGAGATAATAACAATAATATTGTTGTTAAAACAAGTGATTATATAGTAGAAGCTTCTAAAGCAAGTGAAACTACAAGTGATTTAATAGAAAAACAATTAACTAAATTGGGAGACACTATATATCAATTTGATCATTTAATAATTAATAAAGATGATAATATATTTATACCAATATATGTACTTAATGAATTAAGAAGATGCGCTATTGAAGAATTAAATAATAAAAGATTATATAAAATAGATTATAAAAAAGAAGAATATAAAATAGATGTTCCAAATTTTAAACATATTAAAGAAAAATCTACTTTAATTAGTACATATAATGAATACTTAAATATAAATGATGATATAGATACAATATATGTAGAAGACTTATCATTATTTAAAACTTTAAAAGATAAAAGATGTGTATTAAAATTAAATAGAGTTTTAGAACACTTAGAAAATTATAGTGAAAATACAAGATTATTAATAAGTGATTATGGCAGTTTATATAAATATAAAAATGTGTATACAGATTTTCCATTTAATGTAGTTAATTCATATTCAGTAGCGCTCCTACATTCAATGGGTGTAAAAAAAGTAACACTTTCTTATGAGTTAAACTTTAAACAGGTAAAAAGATTAATAGAAAATTATGAAAAGAGATATAATACTCATCCATCACTAGAAGTAATTGTATCTGGCTTTGAAGAAGTAATGGTATCTAAGTATAATTTATTAAAAAATTATAATACTGATACTGGATTTTTAAAAGATAAGTTTAATAATAAATATAAAATAAAAGTTAAAGATAATTTAATGTATATATATAATTATAAAAAAAGAGATGAAAAAGAAGATTATTATAGTATAGGAGTAAATAGTATTCGTTATTAGGTGGTGTATTATGTATTATAAAATTAATCATGGTAGTATTACATTAGGAAATAATACAGTTCTTGAAGATATAAATTTCTGCGTAAAAGATCATGAAAAAATAGGAATAGTAGGACGAAATGGTAGTGGTAAAACTACCTTACTTAAAGGTATTATAGGAGAGGCTCCGTTAAGTGATGGATATGATACATTAAGTATAGAAAAAGTAGGGGATTTTAATATAGGTTATGTTAAACAAAATACTAACCTAGATTTAGATATAACACTACTTGATTATATAAAAGAAGCTTATAAAGATATATTAGAAATAGAAAACAAATTAAGTAAATTAGAAATTAGTATGTCTAAGAAATATAATGGTGCTGAAGTAGATAAATATAATACGTTACTTAATACTTATGAATATATGGGCGGATATAAATATAAAAAAGAATGTGAGTGTGCTATAAAAAAATTTGGATTCACTGATATTGATAAAAATAAAAAACTAAGTTGTTTTAGTGGAGGAGAATTAACTAAAATTTCAATTATTAAATTAATACTTAGTAAACCAGATTTACTTATTCTTGATGAACCAACCAATCACTTAGATATAAACACTATAGAATGGTTAGAAGATTATTTAAAAAATTATCAAAAAAGTATAATTATAGTAAGTCATGATAGAATGTTTTTAGATAATGTGTGTAACGTAATATACAATATAGAATATGGTACATTAAAAAGATATAGTGGAAATTATACAAAATTCTTAAAACAAAAAGAAGAAGATTATATAAAACAAAAAAATGATTATGAGTTTTATCAAAGTGAAGTAAAAAGATTACAACAAATAGCAGACAGATTTAGATATAAACCATCAAAAGCAAGTATGGCAATGTCTAAATTAAAACAAATAGAAAGATTAGAAAAAGTAGAAAAACCTAAAAAAGAAAATACTAAGACATTTAAAATAAATTTTAATCCTAGTGTTGAAAGCTATAAAGAAGTTTTAAAAATAAAAAATTTATCTATTGGATATGATAAACCTTTATTTAATATAACTCTTAATGTATTAAAAAAAGATAAACTAGGTATAATTGGATTAAATGGTATAGGCAAAAGTACTTTAATTAAAACATTAATAGGTGAACTTAAACCATTATCAGGTAAATTTGTATTTGGTGACTTAGTAAATATAGGATACTTTTCTCAAAAACTAGATAATTTAAACCAAAATAATACAATATATGAAGAAATAAGCAATTCATTTCCAAATATGTCCTCAAATGAAATAAGAAGTCTTTTAGGATCATTTTTAATAAGTGGGGATGATGTTAATAAAAAAATATCAGTTTTATCAGGTGGAGAAAAAGTAAGAGTAAGTATGTGCAAAATACTAAATAAAAAGCCTAATGTACTTATAATGGATGAACCTACAAATCACTTAGATATATTAAGTAAAGAACAAATACAAAATTTATTAAAAGATTATACAGGTACAATTATTATGGTAAGTCATGATAGATACTTAATAAAAAATGTATGTAATAGAATATTAGAATTAAAAAGTGATGGCAATTTTAATTTATATAATTATGGTTATCAAGAATACCTAGAAAAAAGAGAATTATTAGATGAACCAAAAACAGTTGAAAACCAAAAACCTATGAGTGTTAAAAAAACTATTACTAATTCTAGTTCTAATTCTATCAATTCTATAGAAAAAGAAATAAGTAAAATAGAAAAAGAAATACAAAATTTAAATAATGAACTTTTAAAAGAAGAAGTTTATATGAATGCATTAGAATCTAAGAAAATAACAGAAAAATTAAATATATTAAATGAAAAGTATGAAGAAAAATTACTAGAATGGGAAGAATTATCAATTAAAAAAGTGTAAAGTATAAAAAGCCTTTAAAAATAAGGCTTTTTATAATAATAAAAATGTGCTACAATATTGGTGTGATGAATTATGAAAAAAATTATAAAAGAAACATTTAATTTTAAACAAAAAATATCAGTTACTGTATTATCACTTATTTATTCATTACTACTTATATTTGGTAATAGTTATAAAAGAGTTGGTAATGCATCTTTAGTATTTAATAAATTACCATTAAACTTATTAATATTTATATTAATATTTATCGTATCTAGATTTTTATTAATAATTCTTTATAATATATTAGATAAAAAAAATAATAATAAAAAGTTAACTACATCTAAATTAGAACAGATATTAAATACTCATCCATTCTTATTTAGTTTTATAGTTATAATAGTATTATGGTTACCATATATAATAGCATTTTATCCTATTATATTATCACCAGACCCAAGTTATCAAATAAAACAATTCTTTAAAATACCAAATAAATATATGGATTATTCAATTATGATAGATAAAAACGTTACAATTACAGCGCACCATCCAGTAGTTCATACTTTATTACTTGGTGGATGTTTAAAACTAGGTACACTAATTAATAATGATAATTTAGGTTTATTCATTTATAGTATTATTCAAATATTAATTTTATCTAGTGTATTATCATATACAATAAAATATATGACAAAAATAAATGTAGATTATAAATATAGATTTATATGTATATTAATATATTCACTTGTACCTATGTTTCCTATGTATGCAATGAGTGGAGTTAAAGATACGCTATTTACTTCTCTTATAATACTATATGATATATTTATATATCAAATGATTAAAGATAAAAATTATAAACTAAATATAAAAAATACTATATTAGTAATATTACTTTTAATATTTATAATCTTATTTAGAAATAATGGATTTCATATAGTTTTATTAAGTTTTCCATGGCTATTTCTTATAAATAAAACAAATATAAAACAATTAATTATAATTTTTATAGTATTTATATCATTTAATTTTTCTTATAATAAAATAATACTTCCATACTTTAAAATAACTCCAACAAGTATTAGGGAAGTATTATCAATACCATTTCAACAAACAGCACGTTATGTTAAATATAATGACTTAACAAGTGATGAATATTTAATTTATGATAAAGTCTTAGATATGTCTGATTTAGCTGTTAGATATAATCCTGAATTAAGTGATCCAGTAAAAAACAAATATAATAAATATACAACAAACAAGGAACTTAGTTTATATTTTAAAACTTGGTATAAAGATTTAAAAAAAGATCCTATAGTTTATATAGATGCTACTATAAATAATACATATGGTTATTTTTATCCATTCAAAAGTAATTGGTATGTACATCATAAATTTGATAAAAGAATAGTAGCAGATGGATTTAATTACCATTATAATAATTTAAAGCAATCAAGAAAAGTATTAAGTAAATTAACAAATATATTTCCATATATACCAATAATAGGTTTAATATCAAATATAGGATTTAATACTTGGATATTATTTTTCTTAGTATCATATTTAATTTACAAGAAAAAATATAGTGGTATAATATATTTAATTCCAAGTTTAGTAGCACTCTTAGTATGTGTAGCATCTCCTGCTAATACATACTTTAGATATGCTATGCCATATATATTTGCAACGCCATTATTAATAGGCATGTTTATTAAATTAAGGAGTGAGTAGAATGAAAAGAAGTAAAATAGCGGTATTAATACCGTGCTACAATGAAGCAAAAACAATAGAAAAAGTTGTAAAAGATTATAAAGAGGTATTACCTGAAGCAGATATTTATGTATACGATAATAATTCAAGTGATAATACAGATGAAATAGCTAGAAATGCTGGAGCAATCGTAAGATATGAATATAAGCAAGGTAAGGGTAATGTAATAAGAAGTATGTTTAGACAAATAAATGCTGATTGTTATCTTATGATAGATGGTGATGATACTTACCCTAAAGAAAATGCAAGAGAAATGTGTGATTTAATACTTGAAAAAAAGGCAGACATGGTAATAGGAGATAGACTCTCTAGTACATATTTTACAGAAAATAAAAGACCATTTCATAACTTCGGTAATAGAATAGTTAGATTATTAATCAATAAATTATTTAATAATAATATAAAAGATATAATGACAGGATATCGTGCTTTTAGTTATGATTTTGTAAAAGGATTTCCTGTATTATCAAAAGGCTTTGAGATAGAAACAGAAATGACAATACATGCTGTGGATAAAAATTATAAACTAGTTGAAGTACCAGTTACATATAGAGATAGACCAGAAGGATCTGTTTCAAAGCTTAATACTTATAGTGATGGATTTAAAGTACTTAAAACTATAGCAATCCTTTTTAAAGAATATAAACCAGCCTCTTTCTTTAATATATTTGCTATTATGTTCCTAATCGTATCTTTAATATTAGGAGTACCAGTTTTTATAGAATATTTTAAAACAGGATTAGTACCACGATTCCCAAGTTTAATAGTATTTGGAGTTTTCTTAAATATATCTATTTTACTATGGATAACAGGTATAATATTACAAGTAATAGTAAAGAAAAATAAGCAAATGTATGAATTATATTTAAACCTTTTAAGTGATAAAGATGAAAAAAATAATAAATAAAGAATTAATCATCCAGATATTTAAATTTGGTATAGTTGGATTTATTGCTTTTATAATAGATTATGGATTAATGTGCTTATTAAAAGAAGTTTTCTTGATACATTATTTAATAGCTTCTATAATATCATTTACAGTATCAGTAATATTTAACTATATAATGAGTACTAAATGGGTATTTAGTTTAAATAAAAAACAAACAACAAAAGATTTTATTATATTTATTATATTGAGTGTTATAGGCTTAATATTAAATTCTATTATTATGTATGTAACAGTAACTTTAATTAGTATTGATTATAAAATTTCAAAACTCATTGCAACTTTTCTTGTTATGGTATATAATTTTATTACAAGAAAAATATTTGTTGAAGGTAGGTAGTTTATGAATAAAGAGGTTGAAATTTTAAATATAAGTGATATTGAAAAATATATAGAGTTTATAAAAACTGTTTTTGGCTATGAACCAAATGAAAAAGATATAAAAAAATTAATAAAGAAAAGTAAAGTATTAATAGTAAAAGATAATGAAAAAATAATATCATCAATTTGTATAGAAGAAAGATATGAATATATAAAAGGACAAAAATATTATTTTTTAAGTTATTTAGGAACATTAAAAGAATATAGAAGAAATGGTTATGCATCTTTAATATTTAAAACAATAGAAGAGATGGTAAAAGAAAATAATATTAATTATTTAGAATTAACTTCTGGTAATCAAAGAAGAAGTGCTCATTTCTTTTATAAGAGTAAAGAATTTAAAATAAAAGATACAACTGTATTTGTTAAGATTTATTAAGGAAAAGAAAATTTTCCTTTTTTTGTTAAAATTTAATATTTGAACTAAAAAAATAAAAAGAGTTTTAAAAATATAAAAATAAATAAAAAAGAATAAATAAAGATGTATAACAAAAAAATAAATTTATTAAATTATAGGTAAAAAAAGGTATAAAAAGTTTAAATTTTTTATACTTTTTTTAAAAATAAAAAAGGATTTTAAAGAGTTTTGTATAATGATATACATGAGGAGGTGATAATATGAATAAATATCCATTAGTTAAACAAGATGAAAGTAAAGATTGTGGAGTATCTTGTATACAGATGTTAATAAAATACTATAAGGGTTATGTTAGAAAAAATACTTTAATAGAAATGACTAAAACAAACAAAAATGGTACAACAGCATACCATTTAAAAGAAGCATTAGTAAGTCTTGGAATGCAAGCTGAAGGAATTAAATGTACATTAAATGATATAAATAAAAATAATATAATACTTCCAGCGATTGCTAATGTAACTATTAATAACTCTTATAAACATTTTGTTGTAATATATGAGATTAATTTTAAGAAAAAATATTTAATTATAGGAGATCCTGCTGATAAAATAAAAAAATATAGTTTTTTAGAATTTGATAAAATATTTAATAACGTGTTGATAATTGCTTTTCCAGTAAAAAAAATACCCAATCAAAAAGATATCAATTTAAACAAATTTATTATAACTTTAATTTCACCCCATAAAAAAATGATTAAAGAGTTAGTTATTTTATCTTTTATTTTGACTATATTTTCCTGTATTACTTCATTTTATACAGAATACATGTTACGTGGTATAAGCTATTATAAAAAAGAATATTTAATTATTGTTTACTTAATATTTTTAAGTGTTTATATACTTAAAATATTAACAGATTATTTTAGAAATAATTTACTAACTTATATTAATCAAAAACTAGATCTTGAATTAACTATAAATATTTTTAAAACTATTATCAATCTTCCTTATCACTTTTATCAAAATAAAGTAACAGGAGATATCATGTCTAGAATTAATGATTTAGAGAATATTAAAACTTCTATAAGTAAAATAATATTATCTTTATTCATTGACTTACCACTTGCTTTTATTTCATTAATTATTCTTTATATAATTAATAAGACACTATTTTTAATAGGAATAATTATACTTGCTTTTTATTTAATAGTAGTAGTTTTATTTAAAAATCCTTTTAACTCATACATAAATAAAATACAAGAGACAAAAAGTGAGTCAACATCTATTATGATAGAAGCAATAAGTGGAGTAGAAACATTAAAAGGAATAAACATAGAAAATACTATATTTAAAAGATTTGAAAGAATTTATATTAAACTTCTAAATTATGTTTTTAAATATCAAAACTTATATTTTTTACAAAATCTATTTAAAGAAATAATAAATAATATAGGATTTATAACTATTACTTTAGTAGGATCTTTTCTAGTAATAGAAAATAAATTAAGTGTAGGCTCTCTTCTTACATTTACTTCACTTTTAATTTATTTTTTAGAACCTATAAAAAACATAATTAATTTAGATAGTAGTATAAAAGAAGCAAAAAATTCTTTTAGAAGAATACTTGATATAATAACTTATGAAAAGAAAAACGATGGAATAATAAATGAATATACAAGTGGTTCTATAGAATTTAAAAATCTTAATTTTACTTTTAATGATAGAGAATATGTATTAAAGAATATTAATTTGAAAATAGAAAACCATTCTAAAGTCATGGTAGTTGGAAAAAGTGGAAGTGGTAAAAGTACTTTATTTAAATTATTGATGAAGTATTATAACGTAAGTAATAATCATGTTTTTATTAACAATATAGATATAAATAATTATACAAAAAAAATAATTAATCAAAATATTTTATACGTTAGTCAAAATGAAATATTATTTAATGATACTTTATATAATAATTTAATATTTGATAATAGTGATAGTTCTATTATTCTAGATATATCTAAGATGTGCTGCTTAGATGAAATAATGGATAAAAATTTAGGATTTAATATGTTGATAGAGGAAAATGGTTTTAACTTATCAGGTGGAGAAAAACAGCGAATAGTGTTAGCGCGTACTTTATTAAGACATTTTGATATTTTAATAATTGATGAGGGATTAAATCAAGTAGATATAAATTTAGAAAGAAAAATATTAAAGAATGTTTTTAAATACTATAAAGATAAAACTATTATAGTAGTATCACATAGACTAGATAATTTAGATTTATTTGATAATTTAGTAGAAATAGAAGATGGAGTTGTGAAAAGAGTAAATGGAAAGTATTGATATATTTAATAATTCGGCAATAATAATGAATAGAAAAACTCCTAAAAAAATAACATCTTGGATTACAATATTACTATTACTTATAATAATAATTTTAATATTTTCATTTATACCATTTAATATTTATAAAAGAAATATTGGAGTAGTTTTTATTTATAATAATGAATACTTTGTTGATTTAAAACTAGAAAATAATGATTTCCCTATATATAAAAATAAAAAACTATATATCAATAATGATTTATATAAATATGAGGTAATAAAAATAGATAATAATAGTGTTATTTTAAAAATTAATCTTAATGAAGAATATAAAATAGATGGTAATATTTTAAATATGGTTATTTTGGATAATAGAACAACAATAATGAATATAATTAAATTTAAAATAAAGAGGTGGTTTTACAAATGATAAAATTAAATAATAAAGAATTATTAGAAGTACAAGGCGGGGCAGTTAAAATAGGGTTATTATTTGGTATAGCAGCAGGTATATCATTCTTAATAGGCGTTATTGATGGAATTATTAGACCATTAAAGTGTAACTAGGAGTTTTATGATAAGATTAACTGATAAAGAATTAAAATCAATAGATGGTGGTTCAAATTGGTTTACTGCAGCATTTTTCAATGCAGCAGCAAGAGCAATTAATACATTACTTGATATGGGTAGAAGTTTAGGAACTGCCATTAGAAGAACAATAAATGGATCTTATTGCCCATTATAAAAAACAAATATTAGTAGCGCTTATTATATTAACAATACCAATATGGCTAAATTTAATAAGTTATATGTATTCTTATATACTTTTAATAGGACGAATAGTAGGAACTTATATAAGACTTAAATTTAGTATTATATGCCCCTTATAAGAAGAGATTATCTCTTCTTTTTTTTAAAATATGACATTTTTCATCAAAAAATATCTAAAAATTTAACTTTTTCTTGTATATTTTAAAAGTTAGTGTTATAATACTGATAGATTTGTGAAAGGAGGGATTATATGTCAAAGGTAATAGTAAGAAATGGTAATGTTGATGGTGCACTACGTACTATGAAACAAAAAAATGCAAGAGACGGCCTCCTAAAAAAAGTTAGAGAGAGACAAGAAGGTTACAAAAAACCAGGAGTTAAACGTAGAGAGAAAAAAGAAGAAGGCATGAAAAATGCTAGAAGAAGAGAAAGAAATAACTACTAAGAGCATTTAAATGCTCTTTAATTTTAGAAAGGAATAAATATGAAACAAAGATTATTAGATGATATAGTAAGCGCTATGAAGCAAAAAGATAAAGAAGTATTAAGTGTACTTAGAATGGTTAAGGGTGCTGTTCAATTAGAAGAAATAAATAAAAAAGGTGACTTAACTGATGAAGAATTTATCGGAGTAATAGCAAAACAAATAAAAACTAGAAAAGAGTCAATATTAGAGTTTGAAAAAGCAGGAAGAACTGATTTAGTAGATAAAACAAATAATGAAATAGAAATCTTAAATAAATATATGCCTGAACAATTAAGTGAAGAAGAAGTTAATAAAATAATAACAGAAGCATTTAATACTATTAATCCAACTTCACAATCAGATATGGGTAAGTTAATGGGCTTTGTAACACCTAAGTTAAAAGGAAGAGCAGATATGAGTTCTGTTTCTAAAATAATTAAAGAAAAATTAAGTAATTTATAGGAGTTTATTCTCCTTTTTTTTACAAAAATAAAAAATAAACTATATATTTATTTAATAATTTATGGTATCATAATTACATCGAGGTGAAATAATGAGAGAATTAAACGAACAAGAATTGATAAGAAGAGAAAAAGCTTCAAATATAAGAGAATTGGGAATAGATCCTTTTGGAGAAAAATTTGATAGAACAGATTTTGCTTTAGATCTAAAAAACAAATATTCAACAGTTGAACATGATGCATTTAATGATATGGATGATACTGCTACAGTAGCAGGACGTATTATGTTTATAAGAAAAATGGGTAAAGCTTCATTCTTTTCAATACAAGATAAGACAGGAAAGATTCAAGTATATATATCAATTAATGATGTAGGAGAAGAATCTTATCAATTATTTAAAACAGCCGATCTAGGGGATATAGTTGGTGTTTATGGAAAAATAATGAAAACTCAAACAGGAGAGTTAACTATTAAATGCTTAAAATATACACATTTAGTTAAAGCATTAAGACCACTTCCAGAAAAATTTCATGGTCTTACAGACATAGAAGAAAGATATAGAAGACGTTATGTTGACTTAATTATGAATGAGGAAGCTAAAAAAGTAGCATTTATAAGACCAAAGATTATTAGATGTATACAAAATTTTATGGATAATAGAGGATTTACAGAAGTAGAAACTCCAGTATTAACAACACTTTTAACAGGGGCTTCAGCTCGTCCATTTGTTACTCATCATAATACACAAGACCTTGATATGTATCTTAGAATAGCACTTGAATTACCACTTAAAAGATTATTAGTAGGTGGAATGGAAGCTGTATATGAAATAGGTAGAGTATTTAGAAATGAAGGAATGGATCCAAAACATAATCCAGAATTTACATTAATGGAAGCATATCTTGCATACTCAGATCTTAATGGTATGATGGATATGACAGAAGCTATGTATCAAGAAATAGCTAATAAAGTATTTAATCGTACAGTATTTAATTGGTGTGGTAATGAAATTAATCTAGAAGGTCCTTGGAAAAGAATTAGTATGACAGATGCTATTAAAGAAAAAACAGGAATAGACTTTAAAGAAAAAATTACATTAGAAGAAGCTAAAGCTTTAGCGCACACTCACAATATAGAAGTAGAAGAACACTTTACTGTAGGTCATATAATAAATGCATTTTTTGAAAAATATGTAGAAGAAACATTAATTCAACCAACATTCTTATATGGACATCCAATAGAAATATCACCACTTACAAAAGCAAATAAAGAAGATCCAAGATTTGTAGATAGATTTGAATTATTTATAGGTGGTAAAGAATTTGCTAATGCTTATACTGAATTAAATGATCCAATGGATCAATTAGAGAGATTTGAAGAACAATTAAAAGAAAGAGATTTAGGAAACGATGAAGCTAATGATATAGATATGGACTTTATCGAAGCCTTAGAATATGGTATGCCTCCAGCTGGTGGTATAGGATATGGAATAGATAGACTTTGTATGTTATTTACAGAAAGTGAATCTATTAGAGATGTAATACTATTCCCAACTATGAAGGAAAGAAAATAATGAATTTATACGTTGTTAGGCATGGTGAAACTATTTGGAATGAAGAAGGAAAAGTTCAAGGATTAACTAATGTTCCTCTTTCAGAAACTGGTATAAAAAGAGCAGAAGAATTAATTCCAATAGTAAGAACATTAAATATAGATGTAGTTGTATCAAGCCCTTTAGCTCGTGCTTATCATACAGCACGTATTATTACAGAAGATAGGTTTCAAGTAATTGTTGATGATAGATTAGAAGAAAGAGACTGGGGACTTAATGAGGGCTTAAATATAGATGAAGTAGATACTATAGATTGTTGGGATTTAGTGTTAAATACAAAAATACAAAATATAGAATCATTACAAGATTTTATGTATAGAGTATCTGAATTTATAGAAGAAGCAAAAATAAAATATAAAGATAAAAATGTTTTAATTGTTACTCATAGTGCAGTAAGTCGAGTAATTCATTATATGCTAGGTACTATGCCAGAAGATGGCGATTTATCTAAAATAAACATACCTAATTTAAGAATAATAGAATATAAATTATAGAAGGAGAAATTATGAAAATATTATGTGTAAATGCAGGTAGTTCATCACTTAAATTTCAAGCTTATGAAATGCCTGAAGAAAAAGTTTTAATTAGTGGATATATAGAAAAAATAGGACAAGAAGATTGCTTTTGGAATGTTAAAATAAATGGAGAAAAAATAAAAAGTGAAGCATATTTAAAAGATCATACAGAAGCAGCACACGTTTTAATAGAAGAATTATTAAAACATCATGTAGTTGAATCTTTAGATGAAATAAAAGGTGTAGGACATAGAGTAGTACACGGTGCAGAAAAATATAGTGATTCAGTATTAATTACAGATGAAGTTATAAAAGATATAGAAGCTAATACAAAATTCGCACCTCTTCATCATCCAGGTAATTTAGCAGGAATAAAATCAATGAAAGAAGCTTTTCCATCTGTACCTCATGTAGCAGTATTTGATACAGCATTCCATCAAACAATGCCAAAAGAAAATTATATATACCCAGTACCATATGAATGGTATACAAAATACGGAGTACGTAAATATGGATTCCATGGAACAAGTCATAAATATATAACTGGTGAAATGAAGAAAAGATTAGATAAAGAAGATGTTAACCTAATAATATGTCATGTTGGTAGTGGTGCTAGTATAGCTTGTATAAAGAATGGTAAATGCTTTGATACAACAATGGGATTAACTCCACTTGATGGACTTATGATGGGAACAAGATGTGGTTCTATAGATCCTTCAATATTAGGATTTGTAATGCAAGAAGCATCAATAGACATGGATCAAGTAACAAATGATTTAAATAAAAAAAGTGGATTCTTTGGTGTATGTGGTGCAGCTGATTGTAGAGATGTAGAAAAATTAGCAAGCGAAGATAATGAAAATGCCATTTTAGCACTTAACATGTATGCTAATAGAGTTGCTAAATATATAGCAGACTATTACTTAGAGTTAGAAGGAAAAGTAGATTCTATAGTATTTACAGCAGGTGTATTAGAAAATGGTTCATTAATGAGAAAGATGATTATAGATAGATTAGCTCCATTAGGTGTTACTTTAAATGAAGAAATGAATGATAAAATAGCAGGATTTAAAGAAATACATGAAGGAATAATTACAGATCCATATTCAAAAATTAACATAATGGTATTACCAACAGATGAAGAAATAATGATAGTAAAAGATACATTTAATATAGTAGTAAATAACTAAAAAAATAAGAGCAACTAAAATTTAGTTGTTTTTTTGTTAGATATTTAAGTTTAAATTTAAAAGAATTGTTGCTTTTTTAAAATGACAAATTTTATATACTAAAATTTTAAAAATTGTCAACAATAATTGACAAAAATATATAACAAATGTATAATTGATATATGAGATTTAAAAAATTAGTAGGGAGTTGTAATTTTGATGAATAATGATCAAATTTCAGTTACAAATGTAAAAGAAGCAACGAAGTTGTATTCTATAAAAATGAATATATATTTTTTCTTTAAGAGAGCTTTTGATATATTAATATCTATAATAGGATTAATACCGTTAATTATATTAGCTATAATAGTAAAAATAACATATGTATTCTCTGGAGACTTTAGTTCAATATTCTATAAGCATAAAAGAATAGGTAAAAAAGGAGTAGAATTTAATTTATATAAATTTAGAACTATGGTACCTAACAGTGCTGAAATATTAGAAGAACTATTAAAAGATCCTGAATATAAAAAAGAGTGGAGGGAAAATCATAAGTTTGAACATGATCCACGTGTTACAAAGATGGGTAAAATATTAAGAGTTACATCATTAGATGAATTACCACAAATTCTAAATATATTAAATGGTACGATGAGTTTAATAGGCCCAAGACCATTAATAGAAGAAGAAGTAAGAGAATATAAAAAGGATAAAGATAAATTATTAAGCGTTAAACCTGGTCTTACAGGATGGTGGGCAGTTAACGGTAGAAGTTGTACTTCAAATAAACAAAGAATGAAACTAGAATTATACTATGTTGATCATCAAGGATTTAAGTTAGATATAAAAATATTTTTTATGACATTTGTAAAAGTATTAAAAAGAGAGGGTGCTAAATAATATGAAAAGAAAAATTTTTATTATTTCTATTATCTCTCTTCTTTTTTTAACAGTTGGATGTAATAAGACAACAAAAAAAGAAGATGGGAAAAATATAAAGCAAGACCAACAAGAAGAAAAAGTAAATATTGTTAATTTAGAATCAAATACAAGACCTTATGCTGTAGTAATAAATAATTTTCCATATGCAGTTGAAGTACAAGCTGGACTTGATAAGGCTTATATAGTTTATGAATTTCCAATAGAGGGTGGAATATCAAGATCTTTAGCACTTTTTAAAGATGTTAGTGATGCAAAGATAGGAACTATTAGAAGTGCTAGACAAAATTATTTAGATTATGCTTTAGAAAATGATGCAATTCTTATACATTTTGGAGGTAATTTTAAAGCAAATGAAGATTTACCTAAATTAAATATAGACCATGTAGATGGTAATATAGAATCACCATTTTATAGAGAAAATCCAATAGGTTTAGCAACTGAACATACAGCTTATACCAATTTAGGAGAAGTAATAGATTATACTACAAATAAAAAACAATATAGAACAACAACAGAAGTATTACCACCTTTAAAATATAGTGCAAAAAATGTAGATTTAAGTAAATATGAAGGTGCTATGAGTGCTAATACAGTTATTGTACCTTATTCATATTCATATGAAGTAAAATATGTATATAATAATGATACTAATAGATATGATAGATATGTAAATGATTCTTTACATAAAGATTATTTCAATGGCAATAATTTTGATACTAAAAATATAATAATAGTTAATGTTAATTGTGGACAATTAACTGGGCACACAGATGCTGCAGGGTCTAATTATCTTAATATAGATAATATAGGATCTGGTAGTGGTTATTATATTACAAATGGCTATGCAATACCTATAACATGGCAAAAAAATAGTAGAGAAGAACAAACAAAATATTTATATAATGATGAAGAAATAAAAATAAATGATGGTAATACATTTATAATGTTTCAAAATACTAGTTTAAATAGTGTAATAGAATAGAAGTGATAAAATGACAATAGAAATAATTTGTCCACTGTATAATGCAGAAAACTATATAGAAAATTTAAATAAAAATTTACTTAATCAAAAAAAAGTAGATATCAAACGTATTTCTTATATATTAACAGAATCTTTAGATAATACATTAGAATTATTAAAAAAGAATAAATGTAATTATAAAGAAATAAAAAAAGAAGAATTTTCTCATAGTCTTTCACGTGAAGAGGTTGCTTTAAAAAGTAAAGCAGATATAGTTTGCTTTATAACTCAAGATATTGAAATTAAAGATGAGTTATGGCTTTATAATTTAACAAAAAGTATAATAGATGGTGACTGTGAAGCAGCATTTTCAAGACAAATAACAAAGTATAATAATATAGAAAAATATACAAGAGAAAAAAATTATAAAGATAAATCTAGAATAGTAAGTAAAAAAGATATAGAAAAATTAGGCCTTAATACATTTTTCTTTTCAGATGCATCATCTGCTATTAAGACAAGTGTATTTAAAGAATTAAATGGATATGATGGTAAAAATTTACCAACTAATGAAGATATGTATTTTGCATACAAATTAATAATGAATGGATATAGAATAAAATATGAATCTAAATCAGTTGTATATCATTCACATAACTTTACATTAAAAGAATTATACAATAGATATAAATTAACTGGAGTATTTTTTAAGCAAAATAGTTTTTTAGATGAATTTAAAACTACACAAGCTGGTGGTGGAATGGCTAAATATGTATTAAAACGTGCACTTCAAGAAAAAAATATAAAAGTTATATTTAGATTTATTCCAGATATGGCTGCAAGATACATAGGAATGAAAGTAGGAAAAAGATGAAAAACCAAGATTTAATAAGTATTATAGTGCCAGTTTATAATGTAGAAAATTATTTAGATAAATGTGTTGATTCTATAGTAAAACAAACCTATAAAAATATAGAAATAATATTGGTTGATGATGGAGCAACTGATAATTCTGGAAAAATATGTGACAAATGGTCTAAATCAGATGATAGAGTAAAAGTATTTCATAAAAAAAATGGTGGCTTATCAGATGCCAGAAATTATGGAATAAAAAACTCAACAGGAAAATATTTAACATTCGTTGATTCAGACGATTATATAGATAAAGAATATGTTAAATATTTATATTCACTTATAAAAAAAGATGATTATGATATTTCTATTGCACAACAAACAATAGTTACAAAGAATAATAAAAAAGAATCTGCTTCATTAATTAAAGAAGTATCATATAAAAAATTAGAAGCTATAAAACATCTATTACTTGAAGATAGTTTTACTGTTTCAGCATGTGCAAAATTATATAAAAGAGAATTGTTTGATAACATTGAATTTCCAAAAGGAAAACTATATGAAGATAATGGTACGATGTACAAAATATTTGATAATGTAGAAAAAGTTATTTGTAGTTCAAGACCAGTATATTATTATGTTATTAGAGATTCATCAATAACTACACAAAAATTTACACAAAAGAAATTAGATATAATTTATTTAACTGATGAAATGGAAAAATACTTAAATAAGTATTCTGAATTATCAGATATAATTTTCAGAAGAAAAGTTAAAGTAAGATTAACAATCCTTCGTCAACTTGCAACTAATAACTTATCAAATACAATTTTTTATAAAGATATTAAAAAATATTTTAGAAAAAACATTAGAAAGATTATTTCTAATAAATATATATCTAAAAAAGAAAAATTAGTTATTTTAATTTTTTTATTAAATAAAAATTTATTTAAATTTATGTGTAATTATTATACGAAAAAGAAGTAATTAGCAATATGGAGAGGTGTATAATGTTAAAAGAAATTAAAGACAAAATTAAAGATATCAATATTAATAAATACATTATGTATTGTGCATTAATTTGTACATATATTATTCCATTAGGCTTACTAGATAGTTCATATAGACTTTCAAAAGCAATATTTTTATTGATAATAGTCATAGCATATTTTTATAATATAAAAAAAATACAAAAGCAAGATTATTTATTTATAATTCTACTTATTATAATGACTTTAATTACAAGAAAATATAATTTTATGACATTTATTTGTTTACCAATAGCAAAGATATTTATTGAAGATAATAAGACAATAAAGGAATTGCCCAAAAGCATAGTTTTATATATCTGTTTGGTATTTTCTATATTTTATACAATAATTTATTGGGGAACAGATGGTAGATTTGCATTTACAGCAATCCAAGAAATTAATCAATCTGGTCTTGCATTATTTTGTTTAGGCCTACTACTTTTGAAAAAAAATAAAAAAGTTGGTATTCTAACTTTATTTTGGGGATTATTTACTTTTTCAAGATCATATTTTATTGCAATAGCTTTGTTCTTGATATCATTGATACCTTTTACAAAAAAAATAATAAACAAAATAAAACCATTTTTATTTAATTATGCTTTCTTAAATTTAATTTCGTTAGTAGCATTTTTAGGATTAGCATTTTCATATATTTATTTTTATAAAAATGGATTAATAGTTTCAAGTGAAGATAGTGTTAATAGACTTTTTTCACTTTTGGATTACTCCAACTTTTTTAGGTTTACAACTATATTATATTTATTTATAATAATGTTTAAATGGCCTAAAACAATTTTATTTGGAATGGATGATAATTTATTTAACTTAAAAAGTTATATGATTGCTAAAGAACTTGGTTTACCTTTTAGGGTTACACCACCACATAATTTATTTTTATCCCATCTAAAAATGTATGGGTTTATAGCTATAATAGAAGTTGTTTATTTAAACTCAATATTAAAAAAAATCGTTAATAAAAATAATTGCCTTATATATTTAGCAATAATATTATATAGTTTTATATTGGGTGCTGGTTTATATAATTATTGGTTATTTTTATCTTTAATTGTAATAATTAATTATTCAGAAGAAAATTTTAAACCAATAAAAGAAGCAAAAAATAAAATAAAAATTTCTTTATCATTTGACGATGGAAGAAAAGATACATATAGAATGTTCTATGAAATACTTAAAAAATATAATATTCCATTTACATTAAATGTTACATCTGGATATATTAGTAAAACAATAAAGAAAGAAGATTGGCCTTCTGATAACACCCCTATGTCAAAAAGTCAACTTATAAAACTATCTAAAGAAGAATTAGTAGAGATTAGTGGTCATGGTAAAAAACACAATAATGATATTAAAAATTTTGAAGAAGGAATTATAGAATTAAGAGAAGTACTTGAAATAAAAGAAAAGATAGGAATAGCTTCTCCACAATGTAGATTCAATCTAAATAACATATCTGAGTATCAAGAAATGTTTAAAAAGAACAAAGTATTATATTTAAGAGTAGGAGATAGATTTGATAATTTAGCATTCATAAAAAAAGTTTTAAGAAGATTTAATAGAGTATTAAAAAATTCATGGATATATTACTTTGTATATAAACAATCAGAAGTTAGAAAAGAAGATAATTTTGTATTACACAGTGCAATTGTAACTAAGTATGATACGTTAAAGAATATTAAATATTTTATAGAAAAGGCTATTAAAAACAATAAATCATATATATTTATGTATCACAGTATTTTAAAACCTAAAGAAGATTTTTATACAGATACATATTCATGGGATTATAATACTTTTGTTGAACTTTGTAAATATTTAAAAGAATTAGAGAAAAATGGTAACATTGAAATAGTTATGGTAAAGGATATGTTAAAATGAAAGAAATCATAAAAAATATTATATTTAAAATATTAGTTTTACCATTTTATGTATTTAGGATTTTTAAAATTAAGAATAATAGAATAATATTTTCTTCATTTGATGGACATGATTATGGAGAAAATCCTAAATACATATGTGAAGAACTAATTAAAAAAATAGAACAATATGATATTTATTGGTCTATAAATAATAATTATAATAACCTACCTAAAAATGTTAAACCAGTTAAAATATATTCTTTAAAATGGTTTTATATTATGTCTACATCAAAAGTTTGGATTAATGATTCAAGATTCCCATTATTTGTAAAAAAAAGAAAAGAACAATATTATATCCAAACTTGGCATAGCAGTTTAAGATTAAAAAAAATAGAGAAAGATGTTGAAAAAAGTTTAGGTGAGGCTTATATAAAAAAAGCAAAACATGATTCTAAAATGATTGATATAATTACTTGTGGTTCAGGATTTAGTGAAAACACATATAAAAAATCATTTTGGTATGATGGCAAAGTTACCATGACGGGTACACCAAAATTTGATATATATTTTAATAAAAATGAAAAAAATAAAATAAAAGAAAAAATATATAAAAAATATAAAATAAAAAATAATAAAAAAGTTATATTGTATGCTCCAACTTTTAGAAGTAATATAGATAATTTTAGTGGAAACATTGACTTTAGTAAATTAGAATCTAATGAAAAACTTATGAATGATTATATATTTTTAGTTAGGTTGCACCCTGAATCTAAAAATATAAAATTTAATAATAAAAATGTTATAAATGTTACAGAATATCCAAACTTTCAAGATTTGTTAATTTCTTCTGATATGTTAATTACAGATTATTCAGGATGTTGCTTTGATACTTTGGTAGCAAATGTTCCTTGTATTTTATACGTTCCTGATTATGAAGAATATATAAAAAAAGAAAGAAATTTATATTTTGAATATAGTGAACTACCATTTTTAATTACAAAAGATTTAAATGAACTGGTAAATAATATATTAAATATTAATATAAAAACTTATGAATTAAAAATAGAAAAGTTTAAAGAAAAAGTATCATTATTTGAGGATGGTAAAGCATCTAGTAGAATTGTAAAAATCATAAATGAGGTGATGAAAAATGAAAAAATATAAGATAGGATATACAGCAGGAGTATATGATATGTTTCATATTGGACATTTAAATATATTAAAAAGAGCAAAAGAACAATGCGAATATTTAATTGTAGCTGTTTCAACGGATGAGTTGGTTGAAAAGTCAAAAAATAAAAGACCTATAATTCCATATGAAGAAAGAAAGCAAATAGTTGAAGCAATTAAGTATGTTGATAAAGTAGTGCCACAAGAAAATAAAGACAAAATAGCAGCCTATAAGAAATATCATTATGATGCTATGTTTGTTGGAGATGATTGGAAAGGGTCAGAATTGTTTACAAAGTGTGAAGAGGAATTAAAAAAATATGGCAGTGAAGTAGTATATTTTCCATACACACAAGGTACATCATCTACAATATTAAGAGAGAAATTATTAAATGAAAAAAAATAATGAAAGTTATGCAAAAAACACATTTATTCTATTATTAGGAAAATTTTCATCACAATTAGTTTCATTTTTATTACTACCAATATATACAAGATATCTAATTACTTCAGATTATGGATATGTAGATCTTGCTATAACATATGTTTTATTATTAACACCCGTTCTTAGTTTAAGACTTGATAGTGCTACTTTTAGATTACTTGTAGATTGTAGAAAAGATGAAGAGAAGAAATCAATATATATAACAAATATAATTTATATTCTAATATATTTATTTATATTTTCTATTGTACTTGGAGCAATCTTATTCTTTTTGCTAGATTTTAAATATAGTTTATTAATTATATTTGCAACAATCATATCATTTGTATATGGCGTATTTTTACAATTATTTAGAGGAATGGGAATGAATGCTAAGTATTCTTTTTGTTCTATAATAGTAGCTATAGCAAACTTAATAAGTAATATATTATTAATTTGTATTTTAAAAATGAATGCAAGTTCAATATTGATTTCATTAATTATTTCAAACTTAGTTGGATTAATATATATATTAATATCATTTAATTTAAATAAATCTTTTAAAAAGAAATATATTAATAAAAACAAAATAAAAGAAATATTAGCATTTTCCCTACCAATGATACCAAACGCTTTATCATGGTGGTTAATTAATACATCAGATAGAACAATTATAACACTTTTTTTAGGAGCAACTTTTAATGCAATATATTCAATATCTTGTAAATTTTCAAATATTTTAAATAGTGTTTTTGACATTTTCAATATGTCATGGCAAGAAATAGCTTCACTTCATATTAATGATGAAAATAAAGAAGAATTTTTTTCAAACTTAATAAAAAAAATATTTATGGTTTTTTCAAGTTTTTCTTTAATGATAGTAATATGTTTACCATTTGTTTATGACATAATAATTGGAAGTGAATATTATAGTTCATATAACTATATTCCTATAATACTTTTTGCAAACCTATTAAATGTATTATCAGGATTATTAGGTGGTTTATATATAGCTTTAAAGAAAACAAAAGAAATAGCGCTCACAACAATATATTCTGGGATAATTAATATAGTAGTTCATTTACTTTTAGTTAAATACATTGGAATATATGCAGCTATTATTTCAACAATAATATCATACCTTGTTATATTTATATATAGATATATAGATATTAGAAAATATGTAAAAATAAAAATACCATATATAACAATAATAGTTATATTTGCTGTTCTTGGTATTTCTACAACAATGTATTTAATTAATAATGTATATTTAAATATAGTTAACTTAGTTTTAATTTTACTTTTTATAATTATATATAATCGTAAAGATATAAAAAATTATTATAATATTATTTTGAACAAAATAAAAAAATAGTTATTTCTTTATAAGTCAAAGTATTATAAAGATTATTAGGAGGTAACATGAAAAAATATGATTATTTAGTTGTAGGAGCAGGATTATTTGGTTCTACATTTGCTTATGAAATGAGTAAAAGGGGTAAAAAAGTATTAGTGGTAGATAGAAGAAGTCATATAGGTGGTAATATATACTGTGAAGATATAAATGGTATTAATGTACATAAGTATGGCGCACATATTTTTCATACTTCAAATAAAGAAATATGGAATTATGTAAATCAATTTGTAGATTTTAATAATTATGTAAATAGTCCTATAGCTAACTATAAAGGTAAACTATATAATTTGCCATTTAACATGAATACATTTACTAAATTATGGGATGATGTTATTACTCCACAAGATGCTTATAATAAAATAGAAGAGCAAAAAAAGGAATTAAAAAGTGAACCTACTAATTTAGAAGAACAAGCAATTTCTCTAGTAGGAAAAGATATATATGAAAAGTTAGTTAAAGGCTATACTGAAAAGCAATGGGGTAGAGAGTGCAAAGAATTACCTTCATTTATAATTAAAAGATTACCAGTAAGATTTACATTCAATAATAATTATTTTAATGATAGATATCAAGGGATACCAATAGGTGGATATAATAAAATAATAGAATCTATGTTAGAAAATTGTGATGTAGAATTAAACATTGATTATTTAAAAAATAAAGATAAGTATAATGCTTTAGCTGATAAAATATTATATACAGGAATGATAGATGAATACTTTAACTATTCATTAGGTAATTTAGATTATAGATCACTTAGATTTGAAAATAAAATATTAGAAGATGTTGATAATTATCAAGGTAATGCAGTTGTTAATTATACAGAAAGAGAAATACCTTATACTAGAATAATAGAACACAAACATTTTGAATTTAATACTTGTAAGGGTACTGTTATAACTTTTGAATATCCTAGTGATTGGAAAATAGGTGATGAAGCTTATTATCCAGTTAACGATGAAAAAAATAATACATTATTTAATAAGTATAAAGAATTAGCTACCAATGAAACAAACCTGATATTTGGTGGAAGACTTGGTAATTATAAATATTATGATATGGATAAAACAATAGAAGCAGCACTTGAATGTGTAAACAACAATCTATAACAATTGATAAAAATATATAAATATGTTATACTTATAAAGTGAGTATGACATATTTTTTTTGGAAGTGAAAAAATGAGAAATAAAAAAATTCAAAATATAATACTTGGAATATTAACTTTTATACTTATTATTTATATAAGTATAAGTTTAACATTTTTAACACTCTTAAATATTAGTAAAAATTATATAAATAAAGACAAGTTACAAGATAAAATAAATAATATAAATATTTCAGATATAATAAAGAATAGTGATGAGATAAATAATATAAAAAATGAATTATTAGATATAGGAATATCAAATGATTCTATAGATAAATTATTTAGTAGTGAAGAAGTAATAAAGTATGAAAATGAAGTTATATCTAATGTTATTTATGATATCTTAAATAAAGAAAATATAGAATATAGATTAGATAGTAATAAGTTAAATGAAATTTTATATTCTAATATAGATGAGTTAAAAAATACTGATAAGTATAATATTATAAAAAATAAAATAGATGAGAAAATACCTATATTAGAAGATAATATAAATAATTTAATAGATAAATTATCAAATAAATTACAAAACTCAAATATATTTATGCAGTATAAAAAAACTATTAATAAACTATTAAATGCATTTGATATAATTTATAGTGATATAGTTAATTATTTAATTATATTTGTTATTATATCATTTATAGCTATGTTAATGTTTATAAGATTAAGTATTTATAAATCATTAAAATGGATAGGTATTTCATTTATTAGTTCAAGTTTAATATTATATTTATTTAAATTCATATTAAGTTATGTATTTAATAAATTAAATTATCAATATATATTTAATAATCTAGTATATGATTTAGATAAATATTGTGTAAGTTATCTAGTAGTAGCTGTTGTGCTAATAATTATTAATATAATAGTGTATATTATTAAAAAGAGAAGAGGTAAGGTTTGTGAAGCGTAAAAAAGTTAAAGAAATTATAAATAAAATATCTGTTATATTTGGATTTATATTTTTAATTAGTTTTGGTTTGTTTAATGCGATGGTATTATATCTAGATATATTACCAGCTAAGTATTTAATAGTTTATTTAATAGTAATGGGTTTAATAGGATTTATTTTATTCTTATTCCTATTTGTAAAGAAATTTAAAAAAGGAATAAAAATATTTTCTATAATATTAAGTTTTATATTATCTATAATATTTGGTATTGGAAGTTTTTATATTAATAGAACATATGACTTTATGGGTAAAGTAGGTTCTAAAGATAAAATGACTGAAGAATATTATATAATAGTTAATAAAGATTCTAAAATAAAGAAAATAGAAGATTTAAAAGGTAAATATATTGGAGTATTTGATGAAGGTATAGAGATTTATGAAAAAGCAAAAGAAGAATTAATTAATAAAACTTCAGCTAAGTTAATAGAAAATGATTCAATAGAACAAATGGCAAAGAGTATACTTAATAAAAAAGTGGATGCTATTATGATGAGTGCTACACATAAAATTACTATAGAAGATGAAATTGAATCATTTAGTAGTTCTACAAAAATTATAGCTACATTAAGAATTGAAGTTGAAAATACTGATAAAGTAGAAGCTTCTGATTTAAAGATTGCTAAAGATGTATTTACTATTTATATAAGTGGTAATGATTCATATGGAGATTTACTTGCTCGTGGCAGAAGTGATGTTAATATGCTTGCTACAGTAAATCCAAAAACACATGAAATATTATTAGTTTCAATACCAAGAGATTACTATGTACAATTAAGTGGTACTACAGGATATAAAGATAAATTAACTCATGCTGGAATGTATGGGGTAAATATGTCAATATTAACACTAGAAGATTTACTTGATATAGATATAGATTATTATATAAAAGTTAATTTTTCTACTTTAATAGGTGTTGTAGATAAAATAGGTGGTATTGATGTTTATTCAGATGCTTCATTTATTCCTTGGACAGATGGTAGTGTTACTATAAAAAAAGGTACTATGCATATGGATGGTAAGACAGCTTTAGCATTTGCTCGTGAGCGTCATGCTTACCTAGAAGGTGATAGACATAGAGTTCAAAATCAACAAGATGTATTAATGGCTATTATTGAAAAAATGACAAATTCAACAACACTTTTAACAAAATATACAAGTATACTAGATTACTTATCAAATTCATTTGAAACAAATATATCAACAAAAGATTTAACAAGTTTAATAAAGATGCAAATAGATAAAATGCCTAGTTGGACATTTAAAAGCTATAATTTAAATGGTTCTGACTCATCAAATTATACATATAGTTTTGGTAAACAATTATTATATGTAATGGAGCCAGATTATACGACTGTAAAAACAGCATCTAATTATATAAATTCTATGAAAGATCAAGAATCATTTGAAGAAATAGGAATAAAATAGTAAAATTTATTCCTTTTTTTCTTTATTATGATATAATACATATGGAGGTTTTTATGAAGGGAATTGTATTAGCAGGTGGATCAGGAACAAGGTTATATCCAATAACAGAAGGTATAAGTAAACAACTAATGCCAATATATGATAAACCTATGATTTTTTATCCAATATCTGTTTTAATGTTAGCTGGTATTAAAGATATACTAATTATAACTACAGAAGAAGATCAAAATAGTTTTAAAAGACTTCTTGAAGATGGTAGTAAATTTGGTATAAATATAAAGTATGCTACTCAAGCTAAACCAAATGGATTAGCAGAAGCATTTATAATAGGTGAAGATTTTATTGGTGATGATGAGTGTGCAATGATACTTGGCGATAATATATTTTATGGAAATGGATTTGTTGATCTATTAAAGAGTGCAGCAGAATCTGCAAAGGAAGGATTTGCTACTATATTTGGAATAGAAGTAAAAGATCCAAATAGATTTGGAATAATGGAATTTCAAAAAAGTAATAATAAAATAGAAATTTTAAGCGTAGAAGAAAAACCAATTAAACCAAAATCTGATTTTGCAATTACAGGATTATATTTTTATCCTAAAAATGTAGCTCAAAAAGCAAAATTAGTTAAACCATCTAATAGAGGAGAATTAGAAATAACAACATTAAATGACTTATATTTAAAAGAAAAAAAATTACGTGGTGAACTTTTAGGCGGCGGATTCAATTGGTTTGATACAGGAACATTTGAAAGTCAATTTGATGCAGCACTTAATATAAGAACAAATCAAATAAATAGAGGAAAAATAATTGCTTGTCTAGAACAAATCGCATATGATAAAAATTGGTTAAGTAAAGAAGATTTAGAAAAAAGAGCTAAAGTTTTATCAAAAAATAGTTATGGAGCATATTTAATGGAGGTATTAAATAAGTGAAAAAAATAGAAACAGAACTAAAAGATTGTTATATATTAGAACCAGATAAATTTGGCGATAATAGAGGTTACTATTCACCATTTTTTATAGAAAAAACTTATATAGAAGAAAATATAGAAATGAAAGGTGTAGTTCAAGCAGCACGTTCATTAAGTGGTAAAGGTATTTTACGTGGATTACATTTTCAAAAAGATCCATTATGTCAATCAAAATTAATAGAATGTTTAAGAGGTGCTGTTCTAGATGTAGTAGTAGATATTAGAAAAGACTCACCAACATATTCTAAGTGGATAAGTGTCTTATTAACACCTGAAAATGGTAGACAATTATTTATACCAAGAGGATTTGCACACGGTTTTTTAAGTTTAGAAGAAGATACTTTATTTCAGTATTTAGTTGACAATGATTATAGTCCAAGCCATGAAGATGGTATACTTTGGAATGATCCTAAAATAGGTATAGATTGGCAACTTGATAAATTTAATATAGAAAATCCAGTATTATCAGAAAAAGATACAGTACGTCTTCCTTTAGATAAAAGAGAAGATATAAATATGTATACTAAATATGATTATTTAATAACAGGATGTTTAGGACAACTAGGATATGATTTAGTAAGAGAATTAAATAGTAGAGGTATTTATAATATTTTAGCCCTTGATATAAATGATATGGATATAACTAATAAAAGAATAGTAAATAAAATATTTGAAGAATATAGACCAAGTCATGTATTTCATTGCGCAGCCTATACAAATGTAGATGGTGCTGAGGATAATGAAGAAATGTGCTACAAAATAAATGTAGAAGGTACAAAAAATATAATGGAAGCAGCACGCAGTATAGATGCTAAACTAACATATATAAGTACTGATTATGTTTTTGATGGAACAAAAGAAGGATTATATGAAACAAGTGATCCTACAAATCCATTAAGTGTTTATGGAAAAACTAAACTTTTAGCAGAAAATTTAGTTAAGAGTTATGATAAACATTTCATAGTAAGAACATCTTGGGTTTTTGGTATAAATGGGAAAAACTTTATTAAAACAATGTTAAAACTATCAGAAACAAAAAAAGAAATAAATGTTGTATCAGATCAAATAGGAAGTCCTACTTATACAGTGGATTTAGCAAAACTATTAATAGATATGCAAGAAACAAGTAATTATGGAGTATATCATGCTAATAATAGTGGATATTGTAGTTGGGCTGATTTTGCTAGTTATATATTTGAATCAAATAACATAGATACTAAAGTTAATTATATAAAAACAAGTGAATATAAAACAAAGGCAGTAAGACCATTAAATTCTAAATTAAGTAAACAATCTTTAATAGATTCTGGATTTTCTTTATTACCAGATTGGAAAGATGCTGTTGATAGATATAATATAGAATTACAAGAAGAAAAACAAAAAACATTAAAGAAGGAGAAGTAAAATGAAATTTTTAGTAACAGGCGGTGCTGGATTCATAGGTAGTAATTTCTTACATTATATGACTAAAACTTATGAAAAAGATGAGTTTATATGTTTAGATGCACTAACTTATGCAGGAAATTATAATAATATAAAAGAATTAGAAAATAGAAAAAATTTTAAATTTGTACATGGCGATATAAGAGATGAAAATTTAATCGATAATTTATTTAAAAAAGAAAATTTTGATATAGTTATTAATTTTGCAGCAGAATCACATGTAGACAATTCAATTAAAAATCCTAATCTTTTTGCAGATACAAATATATTAGGTACAATGGTATTATTAAATGCTTCAAAAAAATATAGTATAAAAAGATATCATCAAATATCCACAGATGAAGTATATGGTGATTTACCATTAGATAGACCTGATTTATTATTTACTGAAAAAACACCACTTCATACATCAAGTCCATATTCAGCATCAAAAGCAGGAGCAGATTTACAAGTTTTAGCGTATGCAAGAACATTTAATCTTCCAGTAACTATTTCTAGATGTTCAAATAACTATGGGCCTTATCAATTTCCAGAAAAATTAATACCAGTAGTAATATCAAAAGCCCTTAATAATGAAGAAATACCTGTTTATGGTAATGGTTCTAATGTACGTGATTGGATTCATGTACACGATCATAATACAGCCGTAGATATGATAGTAAGAGAAGGTAAGATAGGTGAAGTTTATAATATTGGTGGTAGAAGTGAAAGAAGTAATTTAGAAGTAGTAAAAACAATATTAAAACAATTAGGTAAACCAGAAAGTTTAATAAAATTTGTAACTGATAGACCAGGACATGATAGAAGGTATGCTATTGACTCTACAAAGATAGAAAAAGAATTAGGTTGGAATAGAACTTATACATTTGAAGAAGGAATAAAAGAAACTGTAGATTGGTATTTAAATAACCAAGAATGGATAAATGATATAAAAACAGGTAATTATCAAAAATCTTATAAAAAATAAAATAAGTATTGAATAAAATTAAAAATTAGTTTATAATCATGTTATATTTAAAGACGAAGACCTTGAGGAGTAATATATATAGTACTTATAAGAGAGGAAATGGTAGCTGAGAAATTTCTTAAAGAAATATATATGAAGGTAGCAAGCAAGTCGTATATCTAAGTAAATAGGATATAATGTTAGTCGCATTAAGACTTTAAGATAACGAAAGTTATAAATTAAGGTGGTACCACGTAGAATCACGTCCTTATATAGGATGTGATTTTTTTTATAGGAGATGATAAAATGTTAGAAAAAAAATATGACCACATAAAAGTAGAAGAGAATAAATATAATAATTGGAAAAATAAAGGATATTTTACTTCAGGAGATTTATCAAAAAAACCTTATAGTATAGTAATACCTCCACCAAATGTAACGGGTAAACTTCATATAGGACATGCTTATAATGTATCGATACAAGATGCTATTATAAGATATAAAAGAATGCAAGGATTTGATACTTTATGGCTACCTGGTATGGATCATGCAGCAATCGCAACAGAAGCTAAAGTTGTAAAAAAATTAAAAAGCCAAGGTATTGATAAATATGAATATGGTAGAGAAAATTTCTTAAATGCTTGTTGGGATTGGACACATGAGTATTCAGATAGTATAAGAAGTCAATGGGCTGCTATGGGTATATCTGTTGATTACAATAAAGAAAGATTTACTTTAGATGAAGGACTTAATAAGGCAGTAACAAAAGTATTTGTTGATTATTATAATTCTGGTATTATTTATAGAGGAGAAAAAATAATAAACTGGGATCCTGTCGCCCAAACAGCACTATCTAATGAAGAAGTTATATTTAGTGAAGAAAAGAGTGCTTTTTATCATATAAAATATAAAATAGAAAATAGTGAAGAGTATTTAGACGTTGCTACAACACGTCCAGAAACTTTATTTGGAGATACTGCAGTTGCTGTTAATGAACAAGATCCAAGATATAAAAAATATGTAGGTAAAAACGTAGAACTTCCATTTATGAATAAAGTAATACCAGTAATAACAGATGAGCATGCTGATATGACTAAAGGAACAGGAGTAGTTAAAATAACACCTGCTCATGATCCAAATGACTTTGAAGTAGGTAATCGTCATAATTTAAAGAGAATAGTAATTATGAATGATGATGCTACTATGAATGAAAATTGTCCTAAAAAATATGTTGGAATGACAAGAGAAGAATGTAGAGAAGAATTATTAAAAGATTTAAAAGAAGCAGGATTACTTTTAAGTATAGAACCATTAACTCATGAAGTAGGACATTCTGAAAGAACTGGTGTAATGGTTGAACCAATGATAAAAAAACAATGGTTTGTAGATATGAAAACATTAGCTAAAAATCTTTTAGATAATCAAAATGATAAAAATAAAAAAGTTAACTTTATTCCTGAAAAATTTGAAAACACATTAACATCTTGGATGAACGATTGCCATGATTGGTGTATATCACGTCAACTTTGGTGGGGACATAGAATTCCAGCATGGTATAAAGATGATTTAGTATATGTATCTGAAAATCCTCCAAAAGAAGAAGGATGGGTACAAGATGTAGATGTTCTTGATACATGGTTTTCAAGTGCTCTTTGGCCATTTTCAACATTAGGTTGGCCAGATAAAACAATAGATTTAGAAAGATATTATCCAAATGATTGTCTAGTTACAGCATACGATATAATTTTCTTCTGGGTAGCTCGTATGATGTTTCAATCATTAAGCCTTAATAATACTCGTCCTTTTAAAGATTGCATTATACATGGATTAATAAGAGATAAAGAAGGAAGAAAAATGTCTAAATCTTTAGGTAATGGTGTAGATCCATTTGATATGATTGAAAAATATGGTTGTGATGCACTTAGATATTATTTAAATACTGATGTTTCATTTGGAACAGATTTAAGATTTGATGAAACAAAACTTTCTTCAACATGGAATTATATTAATAAAATATGGAATGCATCTAGATTTGTATTAATGAATATAGAAGATTTAAAAGAATATACATTTGATAACTTAACTATAGAAGATAAATGGATATTATCTAAGTATGAAAGAATAGTAAAAAGTTCTATAAAACACATGGATAAATATGAATTTAATTTATTTGGCGGAGAAACTTATTCATTTATTTATGATGATTTTTGTAGTAATTATATAGAACTTGCAAAATTTAATTCATCTTCTAACACTACAAAATCAGTACTTTGCTATGTATTAACTGGTATTTTAAAATTACTTCATCCATTTATGCCATTCGTAACAGAAGAAATATATCAAATGTTACCAGTTAAGGATAGCGAATCAATTATGATATCAGAGTATCCTAAATATAATAAAAAATTTGATTTTGATATTAATCTAGATTATACTTTAGATTTAATTACTAAAATAAGAAAAGAAAAACTAGAAAATAATATAAAAGAATATTTTATTTATTATAATGAATTAGAATATATAGAAATACTTAAAAAGATGTTAAAATTAAACGATTCTAATTTCATTAAAGAAAAAAATAATTTAAATGAAATAGTAATAGATAAAAATGTAAGTATATTATATGATGGAAGTGAAAATTTAGAAAAGAAATTAGAATCTTTAAGAAAAGAAAAAGATAGATTAGAAGCAAGTATTTCTAGAAGAGAAAAACTTTTATCAAATGAAAATTATGTATCTAAAGCACCTTCTACTTTAGTAGAACAAGAAAGAAAAACTTTAGAATTAGAAAAACAAAATTTAGAAGTAATAAAAAATGAATTAAAATAATTGTGAGTAATAACAACTAAATGTAAAAAAATAAGTAATTTTTGAAAATATTACTTGTTTTTTTTTGCGATACAATAATAGTATAATGAAGAGTAGTTTTAATATATATATACTAATAATGACTATAAAAAAATAGTAATATGTGGTAAACTATAAATAGAAAGTAGAGGAGTAATATGAAAGAAAAAGGATTTACATTAATAGAACTATTAGCAGTCATCGTGATACTAGCCATAATAGCTCTAATAGCTACACCAGTAGTACTAAATATAATAAAGGATAGTAAGAATTCATCAGTGGAAAGAAGTGCAGAATTATACTTAGACCAAGTAAAAAATGAGATAGCTAGATATAACATGACACATCCAAGTTCTAACTTTAACCCAAGTGAATGTACAGTACAAAGTGATGGTAGTTTAATATGTGATGGAACATCACTTAATATAGAAATAAATGGCGATAAACCATCTGCTGGTAGTAAAATATTCTTATCAAACGGAAGTATAACAGGATTAGAAGATTTTAAAATAGGTTCTAAAAATTTAACATACGAAAATGGAAAAATAAAAAAGGAAGATGGTAGTACATCAAAACCAATCTGTACAGCAGTGACTACAGCCACAACAGGCAATGTACCAACAGGAAGTTTTAACTATGGCGATGAATATACTTGCCAAGTAGGAAATAGTTATACAAATACATTCTTTGTATTAGAAAACAATACAGATACAGTAAGTTTAATCATGAAAGAGAATTATACAGATTCATATGTATCATCTTCCATAACTTGGTGCATAGACGGAGGAACAAATAATACAACTTGTAAAAATATAACTTCAACAGGAAGTGATGCTGTAGAAGGCAAAGATTATCTTGGCCATATAAAGAGTATATTTAATAAAGATGGAGTAACAGTAAGTTTTCCAACGTATGATCAAATATATAAAGCAGCGGGAAATAAAAGCTCTAGTTTTCCAACATGGCTATATGATTATTTGTATAATACAACACATCCATTATCAAATGTGTGGGGTTACTGGACAACAACATCTAATGACTCTTATGCTGCGTGGTATGTGACACATACTGGCAGTTTGAGCTCCTACGTTGTCAACGATCCTGATAACGATGGATTACGTCCAGTAATAACCATCTCTAAATCTTTAATTAAGTAATAACGATAAAAGAAACAAATTAAAAATGTTTCTTTTATTATTAGAAAATTATATAATAATAACTTGTAAATATAATATATTTATAGTATAATTTATATGTTTTGAAAGGAAAGATAATATGATAGAAAGATTAGAAAATATTGAAAAAAGATATAATGAAATAATGAAAGAATTAACTAATCCTGAAATATTTGGCGATATAAAAAAAACAACAGAATTATCTAAAGAACAATCATCATTAAAAGAAAATTATGATGCTTATCAAGAATATAAAAAAGTATTAGAAAATATAAAAGATGCTAAAGAACTTATTAAAGATCCAGAAATGGGAGAATTTGCTAAAGAAGAATTGGCTTTAAATGAAGAAAAGAAAAAACAAATGGAAGCAGATTTTGAAATTATGCTGCTACCTAAAGATCCTAATGATGGAAAAGATGTTATAGTAGAAATAAGAGGAGCAGCTGGTGGAGATGAGGCAAATATATTTGCAGGAGACTTATATAGAATGTATACTTACTATGCTGAATCTCAAGGATGGAAAGTAGAAGAATTAAGTGCAGAAGAAGGCGAAGCAGGAGGATATTCTCAAGTAGAATTCAAAATAAAAGGTGATAATGTTTACTCAAAACTTAAGTATGAAAGTGGTTCACATAGAGTACAAAGAGTACCAGCAACAGAATCTCAAGGAAGAATTCAAACATCAACAGCTACAGTTCTTGTAATGCCTGAAGTAGATGATATAGATATAGACATTAAAGATAGTGATCTTAGAATAGATACATACTGTGCATCTGGACATGGAGGACAAGGAGTAAATACAACACCAAGTGCCGTTCGTATAACACACATTCCAACTAATACAGTAGTTACATGTCAAAATCAAAGAAGTCAAATTCAAAATAAAGCAGAAGCTATGGAAGTATTAAAATCACGTCTTTATCAAATGGAATTAGAACGTCAAGAAAAAGAACTTGGAACAGAAAGAAGAAATAAAATAGGTACAGGAGATAGATCTGAAAAAATACGTACATATAACTATCCACAAAATAGAGTTACAGATCATAGAATAGGTTTTTCAACTATGCAACTAGAACGTGTTATGGATGGAGAACTTGATGATATAATTAATGCTTTAATCACAGAAGATCAAGCACGTAAATTAAGAGGAGAGTAATCTCTTTTTTTGAAATTTAAATTGTGATATAATAATAATTATTAAGTAGGTGCGATATGAATGATATAGAATATTTAAAAAAGTATTATAAAGGAAATATAGAAGATGCTATAAAAAAACTAAATGAAGGTATTCCAGTACAATATATAGTAGGTGATGTAGACTTTTATGGTAATATTATAAAAGTAGATAACAGAGTATTAATACCTAGGTTTGAAACAGAAGGTTTATGTGAAATAGCACTCAATTATTTAAGTGATAACATGGATGTTGTAGATCTTGGTACAGGTAGTGGATGTATTGCTATTACATTAAAGAAAAAAATACCTAGTTTAAATGTAGATGCTGTTGATATAAGTTCTGATGCACTTACTTTAGCGCGTATAAATGCTAAAGAGAATAAAGTAGATATTAATTTTATACAAGGAGATATGTTAAATCCATGTATAAAAAAATATGATTGTATAATAAGTAATCCACCTTATATAGCACTTAATGAAGAAGTTATGGATATAGTAAAAAATAATGAACCAAATAATGCTTTATATGCAAAAAACGATGGATTATATTACTATGAAGAAATACTAAAAAATTGTAAAAATTATTTAAAAGATAATTATTACATATTCTTTGAAATAGGATATAGTCAAGGTAAAAGAATAGAGGCTTTAGCGCACCTTTATTTAAATTGTACTGTAGAAATAAAAAAAGATTTACAAGGATTTGATAGATATATAATTATAAGAGGTAATTTATGATTAAAGAAGATTTATGGGCTTATGAAAAAGAGTTAATGAATAAAGGAATAAATTATATAGGTGGAACAGATGAAGCCGGTAGAGGACCTTTAATTGGTAATGTAGTAGCTGCTTGCTGTGTACTTCCAAAAGATTTTGTATGTGATGGATTAACTGATTCAAAAAAATTAACTGAGAAAAAAAGAGAAGAGTATTTTCAATATATAAAGAAGCACGCTTTATGTTATGCTATAGCGCAAGTCTCACCAGAAGAGATAGATGAAATAAATATATATGAAGCATCAAGAAAAGCCATGTTAATGGCGATTAATGAAGTTAGAAAACATATTAATTTAGAACATGTTCTAACAGATGCAATGCCTCTTCCTAGCTTAGATATACCACATACTCCAATAATAAAAGGAGATGCTAAAAGTATAACTATAGCTGCTGCAAGTGTACTTGCTAAAGTTACAAGAGACCATCAAATGTATGAATTAGATAAAAAGTATCCTATGTATGGATTTAAAAATCATAAAGGTTATCCTACAAAAAAACATATAGAAGCACTTCATAAATATGGACTTATAGAAGGATATAGAAAAACATATAATCCAGTAAAAGAGGTATTAAATGAACATAGATAGATTAGTAGTAGGACAATTAAAGTGCAATTGCTATATACTTTCAATAGATAATACTTGTATAGTTATTGATCCAGGAGATGAAATAGATAAAATAAAAGAATCTATATGTAATAAAGAAGTACTTGCAGTTTTAATAACACACCATCATTTTGATCATATAGGATGTATAAATTATTTTAAAAAAGAATTAATATTAGATAAAAATAATTTACAAGAAAAAAATTATAAAATAGGTAAATTTAATTTTGAAGTAATATATACACCAGGCCATAAAGAAGATTTAATAACTATATATTTTAAAGAATATAACATAATGTTTACAGGAGATTTTTTATTTAAAGATGGTATTGGTAGAACAGATTTAAAGGGTGGTAATATTGAATTTATGATAAATAGTTTGAAAAAAATGACAAAATATAATAAAGATATAATAATTTATCCAGGTCATGGAGAATCATCTACATTAGAAGAAATATATAAATATATTTGACTTAAGTATTAAAAATGTGCTAAAATAAACCTCACTTAGGAGGATTTATGCTAGAAACAAAAGAAAATCTATTAAAGAGAATACAGTTATTAAGATTTAAATTAAATAAAGAAATAGAAAATGGATTAATAAGTGAAGATGATATTATATCTGTAATAAAAGGAAATATAAATTATATATTTTGTAAAGATAAAAAAGTACAAAGTTATAAACAAAAAGTATTAAAAGATATTTATAACTGTCCATTCTTACTATGTGATCAAAATAATGTAAGTTTAAAAATAAAAAAACTATTACCTTTATTTTTAAATATGAGATATTTAAAAGAAATAGAAGAAATAGAGTATTTATTAAAAAGCAGTTATATAAATAACAAAGAATATGAAGAGTTAATAAGTATAACAAAATTTACTTATTTTGAATCTTCAATAGATGGTAAAAATATATTAGAAAATGGACAAGTAGATAATGTAATAAGTAATGAGTTTAAATTTAAAATTAAATAATATTGGAATTTAAAATAAATTGTGATATAATTTATTTGTTAATCAAAAAGCAATGATAAAAGAGTAGTAATATATGATTTATTTAAAGAGAGTTAGTGTTTGGTGTAAACTAACAATAATAGTATATGAATTCGCTTTTTAGCATTATAAAAGAAAATTTATAACGTAACTAGGCGTTAACTAGATAAGTGCATAATACTATTATGAAATAGGGTGGTACCGCGGTTTTTCGTCCCTATATTTATAATAGTTTTTTTATTAGGAGGGAATATGAAAGAAAGAATAGAAACTTTATGTAGTGAAATAATAGAAAAAATAGATAAAGTAAATAATTTAAAAGAATTAAATGATTTAAAAGTAGAATACATGGGTAAAAAAGGTATTATTACAGAACTTCAAAGTGGTATCAAAGAAGCAAGTGATAAAAAAGAATATGGAATGTTAGTAAATAAAGTTAGAATTACTTTTAATGAATCTTATGAAAAAAGACTAGAAGAAATAAAAACAAAAGAACTAGAAAAAAAATTACAAAGTGAATCAATAGATGTAACACTTCCAGCAACTAGAATAAAAGTAGGTTCACCAAACATTCTAGAAAAAGTAATAGAAGAAGTAGAAGAAGTATTTATGTCTATGGGATATGACGTAGTAGATGGCCCTGAAGTGGAAGAAGATCATTTTAACTTTGAACTTTTAAATATACCAAAAGGACATCCAGCACGTGATGCACAAGATACATTTTATATAGAAGATGAAAAAATATTACTTCGTAGTCAAACTTCACCAGTACAAGCACGTACAATGTTAAAAGCAGGTGGAGATAAACCAGTAAGAATGATATGTCCAGGTAAAACATATAGAAGAGATGCAGATGATGCTACACATTCACATCAATTTATGCAAATAGAAGGATTACTAGTTGATAAAAATATTAGTTTATCTGATTTAAAAGGAACATTTGATGTTATCGCAAAAAAATTATTTGGTCCAGATATAGAAACAAGATTTAGACCAAGCTATTATCAATTTACAGAACCATCAGTAGAGACTGATATAACATGTTTTGCTTGTAAAGGAAAAGGATGTCCTCTTTGTAAAAATACTGGATGGATTACAGTAAGCGGTGCTGGTATGGTACATCCTAATGTATTAAGAAATTGTGGATATGATCCAAGTATATGGACAGGCTTCGCATTTGGATTTGGTGCTGAAAGACTTGCAATGTTAAAATACGGAATAAATGATATTAGAACATTTTATCAAACAGATTTAAGAGAAGTAGGAATATTTGATAGAAAGGAAGATTTAAATGATTAGTTTAGAGTGGGTAAGTGATTTTTTAGATATAAAAGATGAAGACTTAAAAGAACTTGCTGTTAAAATAACAAAAGCTGGTATAAATGTAGAAAAAGTTATTACTAATCATATAAATAATTTAGTTATAGGAGAAGTAGTTTCTTGTATCCCTCATCCTGATAGTGATCACCTTCATATATGTGAAGTAGATGTAGGAGATAAAAAAGTACAAATAGTTTGTGGAGCTTCAAATGTACGTGAAGGAATAAAAGTAATAGTCGCACTTGATGGAGCAGTATTACCTGGAGATTTCTTAATAAAAAAAGGAAAAATTCGTGGTGTAGAATCAAATGGAATGATATGTGCTTTATTTGAACTTGGTATAGAAGAAAAAACAGAAGAAAATTATAATAAAGGTATAGCAGAACTTCCAAGTAATTTAGAAAATGGTAGTGATGCTAATATATATTTAGGTACTAATGATACTATGTATGAATTAGATATACATAAACATAGAAATAATGATTGTTATTATCACATAGGTTTTGCTTATGAAATAGCATGTATATTAAATAAAAAAGTAAAATTACCTGATACTAGTTATAATGAAGTAAAAGAAAGTGTAAATGATATAGTTAAATTAGAAGTAGATACACCTAATTGTCCATATTATAGTACTAAAATAGTAAAAAATGTTACTATAAAAGAATCTCCAGATTTTATTAAAAGAAGATTAATAAATGCAGGAATGAGACCTATAAATAATGTAGTAGATATTTCAAATTATGTTATGTTAGAATTTGGTCAACCACTTCATTTCTTTGATTTAGATAAACTTGGAACTAATATATTAGTAAGACAAGCTAAAGAAAATGAAAAAATAAAAACATTAGATGGAGTAGATAGAGTATTAACTAATCAAGATATAGTTATAACAGATGGATTAAATCCTGTTTGTGTTGCTGGAGTTATGGGTGGAGAGTCAACAGATGTAGATTCTAATACTAAAAATATATTAATAGAGAGTGCTATATTCGACCCAGTAAGTATTAGATATACAGCATCTCGACTTAATTTAAGAAGTGAAGCTTCAATAAGATATGGTAAAGGATTAAACTTTGAATATACTTCTATGGCTTTAGATAGAGCATGCAACTTACTAGAAAAGTATGCGGATGCTACTATTTTAAGTGGAAAAGTATTATATGATAAAATAGATAAAACATTAAAAGTAGTAACATTTAAAACACAAGAAGTTAGTACATTACTTGGACTTGATTTAACACCTGAAGACGTAAAGACAGAACTTAACAGATTAGATTTCGAATACACATATGATAATGAAACATTTAAAGTAACTATACCAAGAAGAAGACTTGATATAGAGTCTAATGTTAATGATATAGCAGAAGAAATAGGAAGGCTTTATGGATATCAGAATTTAGTTAGTACATTACCAACAGTAAAAACAAGACGTGGAGTTTATGTAGGTGATGTAGGTATACGTAAAAGTATATCAAAAAGATTAAGAACACTTGGTCTTAATGAAACAAAAACATATACATTAACAAGTCCAGATATGGCTAGTTTATTTAGATACGAAGAAAAAGAACCAATAACACTACCAAATCCTATGAGTATAGATAAATCAATAATAAGAACATCTATATTACCATCTTTAATAAATGTATATGATTATAACAAAGCAAGAAAAGTAAATGATATATTACTTTATGAAATATCAAAAACATATGATAAAGAATACAAAGAAGATGTAAAGGTTAGTATGTTAATAAGTGGTAACTATATAACAAATACATGGCAAGGAAATTCTATTAAATGTGATTTCTATGTATTAAAAGGAATAGTAGATAACTTATTAAATTATTTAGGATTTAAAAATAGATATACATATACTAAGTCAAAATTACCAGATTTACATCCAGGAGTGAGCGCTAAAATAATGCTTGATAGAGAAGAAATAGGTATAATAGGTAGAGTACACCCAGGACTTATAAAAGAAGAAGTATATGTTTGTGAATTATCAATGACTAAGCTTTATAATAAGCAAACTAAGCCATTAAAATACAAAGAAACTTCTAAATATCCTACAATACAAAAAGATGTTGCTTTCATAGTAAAAAAAGATGTAGAAAGTGATACAATAAAAAATCAAATAAGAAAAAGTGGAGGAAGACTTTTAACTAATATTGATGTATTTGATGTATATGTAGGAGATAAAATAGAAAGTGATGAAAAATCAATCGCATACACTTTAAAATTTGAAGATCAAACAAGAACATTAACAGAAGAAGAAGTAATGGAAGCATTTAATAAAATAATAACTGAAGTAGAAAAAAATATAGGCGCTAAAGTAAGAAATGGAGAATAAACATTTCTTACTTTTTTCAACATAATTTTTAAATAAATAATATTAAAATAATATAGGTGACCTATATGTACTATTTATTTATTATAAAAGACAATTACTTTAAAAATAATACACAATATTTATATGATATATTATATAAATTAAAAACAATGCATAAAGAAAACTATAGTTATGGAATGAGTCTATTTTATAATATATGTAATCTATTTGATACAAAAGCATTAAAATATTATATAAATACAAAATATAATTTAAAAAATATTAATAATAAATATTTTTTGGATAAATATAATTATTTTGAAATAAGAAAAAGTTGTTGTATTATAAACAATAATAAATACTTAAGAGAAGTACTTTGTATATTTTATATTTATAATAAAAATATATTTGTATGTAACTTTGATGATAAAGAATACTTTTGGCTTAAAGATAAATTTAAATAATACTTGAATTATATTGATTTGTATAGTAAAATATATGTATTGAAAGGTGATGAAAAAATGGATATAGTATATATTTTAATAGGTTTAGTAATAGGTTTAGTAATAGGATTCTTCTTAGCTAGATTTTATATGAAAAAATTCTTAAAAAAGAATCCACCAATAAATGAACAAATGATTAAGGCGATGATGAGTCAAATGGGGAGAACTCCATCACAAAAACAAGTTAATCAAATGATGAAATCTATGAATAAATACATGTAAGAATATCCTTGGGATATTCTTTATTTGACAAAATAAAGTAAATGTGTTAGTATATAAGACATTAAAAAGAAAGAGGGTTTATTATGTCACATGAATTAAATGAATATTTTGATAATATTGAAATAAGAGGAAGTAAAGTAAAAGATAACAATTCTAAAAAGCCAAATAATAAAAAGAAAAAACTAGTTACTAGAATATCAGCTTTAGCACTTGCTATAATAGCAGGAGTTGGAAGCTTTGTAGCACTTCATTCTAGTAAGAAAAATAATAATGGTAATAAGATAAATACTGTTGTCAGCACAATAGATTCTATTGGAGATGATTTAGAGTATGATACTACTACAACTAAATATAATGATCCAAGTGGTAAACTTGATGTATCAAAAATAGTTAAAGATTCTAAAGGACGTTTATATGTTAATGAAGAAGCTTTAAAAAAAGCTGGTAGTGTAGGTAGTACATCAATAGATACAAAAAATGGTACATTAGTAACTAAGAGTAATGGTAAAGTATATGTTAAAGATGAAGGATATACAATACTTGATAAAGATGGTAATGTAAAAGCAACTGGTACAAAACCTGCTGGATCAAATGTACCAGATGGATATGTTTGGGATAGTAATCGTAATGAATATGTAAAAAAAGAAGATGCTGGAAAATATATTTATAATAAAAATGGTGAACTAGTTAGAATAGAAGATAAAGATAAAGAAGAAGGGGAAAAAATAATTAGTTCTGAAACTAAGATAGTTGAAAATACAACAACAACTACTACACCATCAACTTCAACAACTACAAAATCAAACCAAACAACAACTACTACAACAAAACCTTCAACAGATAAATATTATACAGACCCTATATCAGAACTTAAATTCGAATCAAAAGAAGATTATCAACAATGGGTATTAAATGGATATAAAGGTTATGGATTAGTAAACGGTGTTATGGTCGCAAAAACTAAAGAAATGGAAAAAGCAGATCAAGAATATCAACAAAAACAAAAAACATTGACAAAGCAAACAAATTAGTTTGCTTTTTTTCTTGCTTAATAATAAAGTAAGTGTTATCATAATATTATATTAGGTGAGATATGAAGAAGATATTAAAAAATAATTATAAATTTATTTTAACACTAATTATAACTTTAATAATATTAAGTATAAGATTCCCATATTATATAGATGCACCCGGTGGTATAGAAGATATGCAAAATAAAATAGAAATAAATGGTTATAAAAGTGAAGGTAGTCTTAACTTAGCTTTTGTAAGAGAATATCGTGCTACTATACCAACACTAATTATATCTTTATTTAATAAAGATTTTAAAGTTATTAAAGAAGATCAAGTATTATTAGAAGATGAAGAAATAGAGGAATATAATTTAAGAGATAAAATACTAATGGAAGAATCTATTAGTAATGCTATTTTTGTCGCATATACTTATTCAAATTCTAATATAGAAATTAAATCAAATAAACTTTATGTGTCTTATGTAACTAAAGAATCTAATACATCTATAAAAGTAGGGGATGAGATACAAAAAATAGATAATGTAAGCATATCTAATAAAAATGAATTAAAAGAATTAGTAAATAGTAAAAAAGTTAATGATAAAATAACTTTAGTAGTAAAAAATAAAGATAAATATTATGAAAGATATGCTTATATATATGAAGAAGATGGTAAAAAAATAATAGGAGTTTTAGTAAGCGAGTTAACAAGTTATGAAACAGATCCTAAAGTAAATGTGAAAATAGAAAATGATGAATCAGGACCAAGTGGTGGACTTATAACTGCACTTTCTATTTATAATGCATTAACAAAAGAAGATATAACAAAAAAATTAAAAATAGTAGGCACAGGAACAATAGATAAAGATGGTAGTGTTGGTAGTATAGGTGGAGTGGAATATAAATTGAAAAGTGCTGTTAAAGCACATGCTGATATATTTTTAGTCCCACAAGACGAAAATTATGAAACTGCTATTAAATTAAAAGAAAAATACAAATATGACATAAAAATATATGGAGTATCTACATTTGAAGATGCAATAAATATTTTAAAATCTATAGATAATAAATAAAATTCTAAAAATTTTCTTGACTTAATATATTTAATATAATAAAATTAATTAGTAAGAAGAGAAATAATCTAGGAGGAAAACATGGAAAAAGATTTAGAAAAAGTAGAGTTTACCTTAACACCTGAGATGTCTTTAGAACTAATTAAATTTAATGAAGCAAAAAAGAAAATTTCAAAATTAAAAAAGCGCTACAACCTAGATAAAGATGATGACATATTAGTACAAATAGAGGATTTAAATATTGTATTAACTCAATGTAAAAATAAATTTATAAGAGAGTTTAGACTAAATAACCAAGGAGCGATATTTAAATACTTAGAACAAAAAGATCAGAAATGATCTTTTTTTTTATTATCTTTTAATAAAAAAGGAATTTAACAAAAAAAATATAATAATATAAGTAGGGAAAAGAAATTCTAGTTTTGTCGAAAGTGTATAAAGAGAAGAAAAAATGTGCTAAATTAAATAGGAAGGTGAATATATGCTAAATGTAGGAACTGAATTTAGAAAGGGAATTCTTTTTGTAAGACTTAAAGGACATTTAAATAAAGATACTATAGAAAAACTAAATAAAAGAGTAACACGCATTGTAAAGGATGGTGGTATTAGAAATATAGTTTTTAATTTTACAAACTTAAAATCAATAGATATAAAAGGAATAAATACAATTTTTTATAATTATGAATTAATAAAACAAAATGAAGGTAGAAGTTTGATGTGTGGCAATAATGATAAAATTAGAAAAAAATTAAAGAATTCAAGACTAGTAAATTATATATATGAAGCACCTGATGAGTTGAGTGCTATAAAAATATTAAATTTGAGGTGAAACTATGGAAGATATAACTAAATTAATATTAGAAAATGAAAGATTAATATATTCGATAACTAATTATTTTAAAAATTATAAAAGTAAAGAAGATTTATATCAAGCAGGTTGCCTAGGACTTGTTATGGCATATAAAAAATATAATCCTGATATGAATTGTAAATTTACTACATATGCTTATCCATTTATATTAGGTGAAATGAGAAAGTTAGTTAGAGAAGATAAAGGAATAAAAATAAGTAGAGAAATAACTAGTCTAAATTTAAAAATAGAAAAAGCTTATATATTACTTTCACAAAAATTAATGCATGAACCAAGTGTAAAAGAGATTGCTATGTTCTTAGAAATACCCGAATTTTATGTTAGTGAAGCTATGATTTCAGCAAACAAAATAAAAAGTATAGATGAACCTATAAATGAAGAGGGAAGAGATCTAACTCTTCAAGATGTAATTGGTAAATCAAATAATATAGATGATTTAATTTTATTAAGAGAATCTTTAAATAATTTAAATGCTGAAGAAAGAACATTAATAGAAAATAGATATATGAAAGATTACACACAAAGTGAGACTTCTAAGTGTCTTGGAATGAGTCAAGTACAGGTTTCTAGAAAAGAACAAAAAGTATTACAAAAATTACATCAAAAAATGGTTGCTTAAGATAAAAAAATATGCTATAATCTATATATGGCGATGGAGTAGTACTCAAGAGGCTGAAGAGGCGCCCCTGCTAAGGGTGTAGACCGGGCAACTGGTGCGAGGGTTCAAATCCCTCCTGCTCCGCCATTTTTTTGTATATAAGTCTTGTTAAAAAATAAGGCTTTTTATTTTTGACTTTTGTTATATTTTATATTGTGATATAATTAAATAGGTGAATATATGAAAAATAAAATATATAAGGCATTATCAATATTATTATACATAGTATCTATTATAATAGTATTATTCTGTATAAAAATAAGAATAACCCCTGGAATGTATTTAAATATAAAATTAAGATTAATTCTTTTAACAATAGTTTGTTTATTATTATATATAAATAATTTTATATTAATAAAAAAGTTAAATTATAATAAAAAAATATTAAAAATAAATATAATCTTAATATTTTTAGTTTATATATTTACAATATTTAATTTAACATTATTAGATGAAAGATTTGGAAGAGGGGAACTTACAATAGCTAAATGGGATAGTGAGTTATTGCAAAATTATATTAAAACATCATTTAATATAATACCATTTAATACAATAAAACTATTTACTAATGGATATATAAGAGGCTATGTGTCAACAACAAATTTTTTAATAAATATAATAGGAAATTTTGTAGCATTCATGCCTTTTGGAATATTTCTTCCTTTATTATTTAAAAAAATAAATAAATATTATAAATTTTTAATAATAATGATAATTATAGTAGCAACAATAGAAATTTTACAATTTTTAACTTTATCTGGTTCTTGTGATATTGATGATTTAATATTAAATATAATGGGCGCTAGTGCAATATACGGGTTATATAAAATAAAAAGTATTAATAAATTAGTAAATAAAGTTATATTATTTGAGTAGGTGAAGATATGAAAAAATATTTAAAGTGGATTATATTTACTATAAGTTTTATTATATTTATTATACTTAGTATACTTGTTTTAAGTAAAAAAGATATTGCCATTGATGCTTTAGTATATAATAAAATTTCTTCATTAATTAAAAATAATTTAACGAATAATATTAAATTATTAACTTATTTAGGTAGTGGAGTTGTGGTAATAGGTATAACAGTATTTGTAATAATATTTTTTAAAAATAAAAAATATGGATTATTTTTATCAATAGATTTAGCATTAATCACAATAATACAAATAATATTAAAAAATATTTTTACAAGATCTAGACCACTTGATATAGTATTAATAAAAGAAAAAGGGTATAGTTTTCCATCTGGACATTCATTAACAAGTATGGCATTTTATGGATTAATTATTTATTTAATATATAATTCAAAGTTAAAAAGACAAGAAAAGATAATTTATATAACATTATTTTCTATTTTTATTTTAATAGTAGGACTTAGTAGAATATATTTAGGTGTACATTTTTTTACGGATGTAGTTGGTGGATTTACTTTTTCTATTTGTTTTTTAATAATATATACAAGTATAATAAAAGATAAATTATAAATAATTAAGATTACTTTTTGTAATCTTTTTTTGTATATTCATAATTTACATAAAGTATTAAAGGGAATACGATATAGTGTAGGAGGTAGTTATGAAACAAAAATTAAAATCCAGAAAATTTTGGGTTGCGGTTTTAACTGATATAGTAGCTATAACAGTAGTATTTACTAAAATAGGTGGAACTGCAGGAATAGTAGCGGGAATAATAGGAACACTTGCAGCTTCTATCTCATATATGATTGCTGAGTGCAAAGTAGACGTAGCACGCGCTGCAGCCACATATGAAGACGTAAAAGAATTAGTTGACAAATTGAAAAAGAAAGAAGGTGAATAGATGCAAAAGGCAGTATTATCTCTAGACTACTTAAATATTACTCAAGGTTCTAATAATTCATTTTCACATAAAGGAGATAAAGCGATAGATATAGCAGGAAAAGATTCTTCTATTTCTAGTTTAAGAGCACCCTTTACTGGAACAATAAAAAAAATATACGAACCAGATAATGCAGTTTGGTTAGAAAGTAATGATAAGGTATTATATGCAGATGGTACTAAAGATTACATGACAGTTTTAACAGTACATAGCAATGATATTAGTAATCTTTATGTAGGAAAAGTAGTTAATCAAAATGATGTATACTATTATGAAGGTACTAAAGGAAATGCTTTTGGAAACCATATTCATTTAGCAGTTGGAAGAGGTAAGTTTAGTGGAAGTGGTTGGTATAAGAATGAATACGGAGTATGGTGTATAAATAATCAATATGATATATATGATGCATTATTCTTACTTGATACAGTAAATATAATAAATGATTTAGGTTATAACTTTAAAAAAACTTCTACTTTAATAGAACAAGATAATAATATACCTACTACTAATCCAAATTCTTATATGGTTGTAAGAGGAGATACACTATCAGGTATATCAAAACGTTTTAACACTACAGTAAGTGAACTTGCTAGATTAAATAATATAAAAAATGTAAACTTAATATATGTAGGACAAAAAATATTATTACCTAATACTACTAATAATACTAAGTATTTTAAAAGATACACTGGTAATAGTGTATCTATAGTAGACTCTCTTAAAAGTTTAAATGAAAATTCAAGTTTTGATTATAGAACAAAAGTAGCACTTATAAACGGTATTACAAATTATGTAGGAACTAGTACTCAAAACACACACCTATTAAATTTATTAAAAGCTGGAACTCTTATTAAGCCTTAATAAATTTTATCTGGAAGTAATTGATTTAAATATTCAATTACTTTTTCTTTGCTTGTTAATTTAGGATTTCTTAAATAATCAATTCCAACATTAATAACAGCGCCTATATAAAATTTAGATATAAATTCTACAGGTATTTTACTATTACTAATTTTCTTTAATCTATTTCTAATATCATTAGTTAATGTATCAGTAATCATATCCATTACAATACTATCTTTATTATTATTTATAATAGCACTATAAACATTTATATTCTCATCTATATGATTTAAAAATAATTCAATCATCTTCATATAATATTCTTTAGGATTCTCTATACTTTCATTTTGTTCTAATACTTTTGTAAGTTCTGCTTTTAAATCATTAATAAGAGAATGGAGAAGTTCATACTTATCACTAAAATGAGAATAAAACGTAGATCTATTTACTAAGGCACATTCACATATATCAGATACTTTAATTTCTTCAAAAGACTTAGTACCCATTAATTTTAAAATACTATCATATAAATTTTTCTTAGTTTTAATAACTCTTAAATCCTGTTTTTTATCCATAAATTCACCCATGTTTAATTATACTTAAAAATAAACTTTTGTAAAGATAAACAACAAAAGTTTATTAATTATTAATACTTTTTTAGATATTTGTTGGATAACATACAAGCGATAGAATATGTTGATGTAATTTTTTTACTAAAAGAATAAAATGTATGGATGAAAGGAGTTTTATGAAAAAGATAAGAGATTTTATAACACATAATAGTATTTTGATAGTAATTATAAGTGTTTTACTTTTAATACCAGCTATATTTGGATATATAAACACAAGAACTAATTATGATATATTAGTTTATTTACCTGATAATATAGATACTATTAAAGGTGAAGATGTTTTAACTAATGAATTTGGTCTTGGTTCTTATGCATTTGTTATGACAGATAATATGTCAAATAGACAAATATTAAAACTAGAAGATAAAATAAAGAAAATAGAAGGGGTTAATAAAGTATTTAGTATTGCTGATGTTATAGGTACAACATTACCTAAAGAAATATTACCAGATGAATTACAGGATAAATTATATAGTGAAGATTCTACTATAATAATGGTTACATTTAATGGTTCTACTAGTAGTGATGAAACATTAAGTGCCTTAAAAGATTTAAGAAATTTAACAAATAAAAATAATATAAGTAGCATGACTGCTATGGTACTTGATACTATGGATTTATCAAATAGTGAGGTATTTATATATATTAGTATAGCTGTTATTCTTTGTCTTATAATATTATTTGTTACAACAGATTCATATATAATACCATTATTACTTTTAGGAAATATTGGTGTAGCTATTATATATAATATGGGTACTAATATATTTTTAGGAGAAATATCATATATAACTGCTTCAATAACAGCTGTTTTACAACTTGGAGTTACTATGGACTTTTCAATTTTCCTATATCACAAGTATGAACAATATAAAAGTTCTTACAAAGATAAAAGAGAAGCTATGGGGTGCGCTATTAAAGATACATTTACATCTGTATTAGGTTCATCACTTACAACAGTAGCAGGATTTTTAGCACTTTGTTTTATGGATTTAACACTAGGTAAAGATATTGGTATAGTAATGTCAAAAGGAGTAATATGTGGTGTAATTGTAGTATTAACACTATTCCCATCATTACTTTTAGTATTTGATAATTTAATAAGTAAAACTAAGCATAAAAGTATATTTCCAACATTTAAAAGATTACAAAAATTTTCAATTAATCATAATAAACTAATAATAGGACTTTTTTTACTTCTTATGATACCTGCTTATATAGGAAATAAAAATTATGATGTATATTATAAACTAGATGAATCACTTCCTAAAGATTTAGCGTTTAATGTAGCTAACAGTGCATTAAAAGAAAAATTTAATATAGTATCACCAGAAATAATATTAGTAGATAAAAATATAGTATCAACTGATATTGAAAATTTAACAAATGAATTAAAAAATGTTAAAGGAATAGATTTAGTTTTAGCACCTAACTCTATATTAGATTTTGGACTTCCAAAAGAAATGTTAGATGAAGATTTAATTAAGATTGTAGATAATGATAAATATCAACTTATAATAGTAAATTCATCTTATGAAATAGCAAGTGATAAATTAAATGATCAAGTAGATGAAATAAAAAATATTGTTTATAAATATGATAAAAAAGGTATTATAGCAGGTGAAGGACCTTTAATGAAAGACTTAGTAGAAACAGCCTCACATGACTTTAGAGTAGTAAACTATATATCTATTATAGTAATATTCTTTATAATGATGTTTGTATTAAAATCTATAAGTTTACCAGTAATATTAGTATTAACAATAGAGTTTGCTATATTTACAAATATGTCAGTAGCATACTTTACAAATACAAGCTTACCTTTTATAGCAAGCATTGTAGTAGGTACAATACAACTTGGAGCAACCATAGATTATGCAATATTAATGTCAAATAAATATTTAGGTGATAGAAAAGAAATAAGTAATAAATATAGTGCTATGAAAGAAACATTAAGTACTACAGTACCATCAATTATAGTTTCAGCACTTTGTTTCTTTGCTGCTACTATAGGTGTAGCACTCTATACTAAAATAGATATGATAGGTTCTATTTGTACATTATTATCTAGAGGATCTATAATAAGTATGTTAACAGTAATATTAGTACTTCCAAGTTTATTACTTGTATTTGATAAAATTATTATGAAAACAACTTTAAATATGAAAGGAGTTAAATATGAAAAATAAATTAAAAACTTTATTATTGATAAGTATTTTTATACCTTTATCAGTTTCTGCTTTAGAAAAAAATGAGACTGTATATACTACTTTAGATACTACAGGTAAAATAAAAAATACAACAGTAGTAAATCACTTAGTAAATAAAGAAACTGGGGAATTAAATGATGAGAGTGAATTAAAAGATATATTAAATATAAATGGAAAAGAAAAGTTTACATTAGAAAATAACAATATATTATGGAGCGCTAAAGGAACAGATATATTTTATAGAGGTAAAATAGAAAAAAGACTTCCTATAGAAACTAACATTACTTATTATTTAAATGATAAAAAGATGAATAAAAAAGATATGATAGGTAAAAGTGGTAGTGTAAAAATAGTAATGAAATTTACTAATAATGAATTAAATCAAGTACTTGTAAATGGTAGATATAAAAATATATATACACCATTTGTAGTAACAGTAGGTACTATTTTAGATAATAACAATACCAATATAAATATTAGTAATGGTAAAGTAGTAAATACAGGTACTAAAAATGTATTAGTAGGACTAAGTTCACCAGGTTTATATGAAAGTATTGGTATCTCTAAATTAAAAGATATGGATGAGATAGTTATTACTTATGATACTAAAAACTTTAATTTAGGAAATATGTATATAATATCTACACCAAAATTATTAGATGAAAATGATCTACAAGTATTTAAAAAGATGGATTCTTTAGTAGATAGTGTTAATAAATTACAAAGTAGTATGAATACTATAGAAGATGGATCTAATACATTAAAAGAAGGATCTCAAGAATTAAAAACTAAACTAGAGAGTGCTATTAATGCTTTAAATACTAGTGATGAAGTTTTAAGTACTGAACAAGTAGATGCTATAAAAAATGAAGCAATAAATAATATAAGTTTAGTTTATACTGATGCTTATAAACAAGAAATAGCAAATCAAGCTTGGAAAAGTGTAAGTGAATATTTAAGTGCTAATAGTACTGAGGTAGAAGAGTTAATAAAAACTTCAGTAGAAAAAGCAGTAATAGAATATTTAAAAGATGCTAATCTTTATAATGATTATGTTAATTGTGAACAGGGTAAAGCTATAAAATTAAATGGTGGTTCTATGACTAATGATCAATTAAATAGTTGTTATATAATAAGTAATGATGATAAATTGCCTATAATACAAAAATATGCTGCTATATCTTCAAGTGAAAGTGCTTTAAAATCATCTGAAAAAGTAGCGCGTAAAGTTTCAGTTGAAGTATCAGAACTCACAGCTAAAGAAGTAACAGGAACAGTTTCAGCAGAAATATCAAAAAAAGTTGCTAAAGAAGTAAAAAATGCCTCAGTAAAACAAATAAAAGACTCTTTATCTCTTTTATATAATGGAGTAGATAAATTAGATAGTGGTATAAACGAATTAAATCTTGGTATAACTAAATTTAATAAAGAAGGAATAAGTACTTTAAGTAATTATTCTAATACATTTAAAAATTATAGTGATACATTAGAAGCACTCACAAAATTATCTTCTGATTATAAAGGATTTTCTTCTAATAATTCTACTAAAGTATTATTTATTTCTATGGTAAAAAATTCAAAATAAATAAAATTTGACTATTAACAAATTAATTGTTAGTAGTTTTTTTATAAAAAGAGATGTGTTACAATAATAATAGGTGAGATGTATGAATATAGAAAAAAGAATTAATAATATAGAATTAAGAAATAAAAGAGTAGAACTAGATAAAATGTGGGAGACTAGTAAAACAAGAAGAATTTGTATTATGATTTTAACATATGTAATAATTGTTATTTATTCTTATATGACACAAAATATTAATAATATATTTTTAAGTTCATTAGTACCAGTTATAGGATTTTTACTTTCAACTTTATCATTAAAAGCTATTAAAAAATTATGGGAAAAGTTAATAGACAAAAATGTGAAAAATGTATGTTTATAAAATTAGAAAAATGTGGTAATATAATAGTAGGAGGAATTTATGATAAGAGATTATATAAAAAGATGTGAAGGATATTCAATAGTAATATCAATATTAATGATAGTGTTATCTATATTTTTAATGATAAATCCATTAGAATCATTAGAGGCATTTGTAATAATGTTTTCATTTATTATAATTCTTAATGGTGTAGCATACTTTGTATCATATTTTAATATGCCTAAAAAAGATAAACTATTTAGTTTTGATATTTTAATGGGATTAATAACTCTTATTGCAGGTATACTTATATTTATTTATAGAGCAAATTTAATAAATATATTTCCTATTATCTTAGGTATATGGATAATAGTTAGTAATTTATTTAAACTTCAATTATCTATTAATATAAGTACTGTTATAGATAGTGGCGTATTTCTTATAATATTATCTATATTAATGATAATACTTGGAATATTATTAATAGTAAATCCTTTTACATCTTTAATAACTATAACTATGGCAGCAGGTATATGCTTACTTATGACAAGTATAGTAGATTTAATTGAAAGTATATATGTACTTATAAAATTAAGATAGAAATTCTATCTTTTTTTTAAATTATATTATATAATATTAAAAGGTGAAGTTTTATGAAAAAAGTTGTTATAGGAATGAGTGGCGGTGTAGATTCTAGTGTGGCTGCTATAAAGCTAAAAGAGCAAGGTTATGAAGTTATAGGACTATTTATGAGAAATTGGGATTCATTTGCTGATGGAGAAATAACAGGTGCTCCAGTATCAAGTAAAGGTACTTGTCCTCAAGAAGAAGATTATAATGATGCACTTGCTGTTTGTAAAAAAATAGGTATACCTCTATATAGAAAAGATTTTGTAAAAGAGTATTGGGATTATGTTTTTACTTATTTTCTAGATGAATTAAAAAAGGGACGAACACCAAATCCAGATATAATGTGCAACAAATATATTAAATTTGATTCATTTGTAAAAGAAGCTATGAAATTGGGAGCAGATTATATTGCTACTGGACATTATGCTAGAATAAAAGATGGAAAACTATTAAGAGCTGTTGATGATAATAAAGATCAAACTTATTTTCTATCACAAGTAAGCAAAGAACAATTAAGTCATGTATTATTTCCAATAGGTGATATGATTAAACCAGATGTAAGAAAAATAGCAGAAAAATACGACCTTTTAACTGCTCACAAAAAAGATTCAACAGGTATATGCTTTATAGGTGAAAGAAATTTTTCTACATTTCTAAAAAATTATTTACCAAATACTCCTGGCGATATAGTAAATATAGAAACTAATGAAATTGTTGGTAAACATATAGGACTTATGTATTATACTATAGGACAAAGAAGAGGACTTGATATAGGTGGTACTGCTTCTAGAATGTTTGTAGTTGGTAAAGATTTAAAGAAAAATATTTTATATATTTGTATAGGAGAAGATAATGATTATTTAATTTCTACATCTTGTATAATAGATAATGTAAATTATTTAGGAGATGAGAAAGTATTTGACTGTGTAGCAAAATTTAGATATAGACAAAGTGATATTCCAGTTAAATTAGAATGGCTTGATAACGGAGAAATACTTGTTAAATATGAACAAGGAGTTAAGAGCGTAACACCTGGACAAGCTTGTGTATTATATGATAAAGAAGTTTGTCTTGGCGGTGGAATAATTAAAGAAGTTAGAAAAAATAATGAAAAGATATGGTATTTATAAAAAATATTTAATATAATATTTATATATGATAAGGAGAATAATTATGGGAAAAAATAATAATGTATTACAAAAAATAATAATATTTATTTTATGTATAATTATAGCAGCACTTTTAGTAATAATATATTTAATAACAAATAGTAATACAAATAATAATACTAATGATATAGATTTACCTAAACAAGAAGAGCAAATAAAAACAGATGATAATAATAAAAAAGAAGGACAAATAAAAACGGATGATAATAATAAAGAAGAAGATATAGCTAAGGTAAAAGAGTTAGTTGCATCTAAATTATCAAAATTACCTAATGCAGTTGGATGTCTAGAAAAATTAACTGATAATGAAGTACTAGATAATCAATCAAGATTATTATTAACAAATAGATATTTATATAAAAATAGTCATGATATAATAACAAATTATTATGATCAAAATAAAGCAACAATGGAACAAGCAACTGCTTATGTATCATATGAAGATTTTCTAAATGCTTATAAATTAATATATGGTGATAATTATTCTTTAACTGAAGATTTAAAAAATGCATCACCTAATTATGCTAGTTATAAAGAAACAGAAGGAAGAGTTTATTTTAGAAGTACATATTATTGTGGTTCAAATATTACATATGCTATAGATTCTGTAACTTATAATGAATCAAGTAAATCATTTGTAGCGCACGGTTCTTATAAAGATACTAGTACTGATGGAACTTTTAATATAGAAGTTACTTTAAAAGATAATGATGTCTATATTAAAAGTATAAAATTAATTTCTAATTAAGATAATAAGAATGTAAAATAATACTCTTTCTATTTTACATTCTTTTATTTTATACATAAAAGTGATATAATTATTATTAGGTGATAAAGTGATTAAAAATATTAAAGGTTTAGATATTAATTATATAGATTATGGTGAAGCACAAGAAAACACTATAGTACTTCTTCATGGGTGGGGACAGAATATAGAAATGATGAAACCAGTAGGAGATAGACTTAAAAAAAACAATAGAGTAATTATATTAGATTTACCAGGATTTGGTATGTCAAGTGAACCAAAAGAAATACTTACAATATATGATTATGCTGATATAGTACATGAATTACTAAAAGAACTTAAGGTAGATAATCCTATTGTAATAGGACATTCATTTGGTGGTAAAATAAGTTTAGTGTATGCTAGTAAATATAAAACAAATAAATTAGTTTTATTTGGTAGTCCATATAAAAAAGAAATAGTTAATTTAAGTTTAAAGACTAGAATATTAAAAAAATTAAAAAAAGTTCCAGGATTAAATAAATTAGAAGGATTTGCTAAAAAACATTTTGGATCTAAAGATTATAGAGATGCAAGTTTAATTATGAGAAAAATTATGGTAGAACATGTTAATCTTGATGTAACAGAAGATGTTAAAAAAATTAAATGTCCTACAATAATAATATGGGGAACTAATGATGAGGCTGTATCACTTGATACTGCATATGAATTAGAAAACTTAATAGAAGATGCTGCTGTTATAACATATCCTAACTGTACACATTATGCATATTTAGAAAATTTAGGACAAACAGTAAGTATAATAAAAAATTTTATAGGAGGTTAGTATGCAATTATTTTTAGTTTCATTAATACCATATTTAATATTTACAATATATAAAACAAAAAAGAATTTTCAAATGTTACAACAAAACTATTATGATTTAGATTGTAGATATTTTAAATGGATTTTAAGTAATATAAGTAAGATAGCATTTGAAAGTGACTTATTATTTGTATTATTAACATGTACAATATTTTTTGAAATAGGTATTACTATAGGAGTATTTATAATACTTTATGGAATAATATTTATGATATATAGAAAGAAAGATAAAGTAGTAGATAAAAAACCATTAGTAGTAACTGCTCGTATTAAAAGATTATCATTTACACTTATACTCTTATACCTTATTATGATTATACCAGTAGTAATAAATTTTGATTATGATAAATTGATATATAACTATTTAATATTAGGGCTTGCTACATATTTAAATGCCTTTGTAGTAATGCTTGCTAATGTAATAAATAAACCAGTTGAACATATGGTTTACTTACATTATTTATTTAAAGCTAAAAGAAAACTTAAAAATTATAATATACCAGTTGTTGGTATAACAGGAAGTTATGGTAAAACAAGTAGTAAAAATATAATAAATACAATATTAAATGTAAAATTAAATAGTGTTGCTACACCAAAAAGTTTTAATACTCCATATGGCCTTATTAATTCTATAAATAATTATTTAGATAAATTTAGTGATATATTTATAGCGGAGATGGGTGCTTTTAAAAAAGAAGATATAAAACAAAATTGTAAGATAGTTAATCCAAAATATGGAATAATAACTAAGATAGGTGAAGCACATTTAGAATCATTTGGTAGTCAAGAAAATATCATGAATACTAAATTTGAACTTGTTGAGTCATTACCAAGTGATGGACTAGCCATATTAAATGGGGACGATGAATATCAATTAAAATATAAAATAAAAAATAATTGTAAAGTTAAATGGATAGGTATAGATAATAAAGATGTAGATTTGCGTGCTACAAATATTAGATTATCATCAAGTGGTACAACATTTGATTGTATATTTAAAGGTGATAATAATAAATATACATTTACTACTAAATTATTAGGAAAACATAATGTATATAATATTTTAGATGGTATATTACTAGGTAATGAATTAGGTTTAACTAAAGAAGAATTAAAATCAGGTGTAAAAAGTATAAAACCTATAGAACACCGTTTAGAATTAAAAAAATATGGAAATATTAATATTATAGATGATGCTTATAACTCTAATCCAGTTGGATCAAAAGCAGCTTTAGAAGTTTTAGGATTAATGGATGGTGTAAGAATAGTTGTAACACCTGGTATGATAGAACTTGGAGATAAGCAATATGAACTAAATAAAAAATTTGGTGAATATATGAGTGAAGTAAGCGATTATGTAATTTTAATAGGTAAAAAGCAAACTAAGCCAATATATGAAGGTTTAAAAGAAAAAGAATTTAGTGATAAAAAAATATTTATTCTAAATGATGTAAGAGAAGCTTTTCCTCTTATGAATAGATTAGCAAGCAAAGAGAATAAAGAAACTTATGTCTTATTAGAAAATGATTTACCAGATTTATTTAATGAATAGGAGATGTAAAAATGAAAATAAAAGTTGGTGTAATATTTGGTGGAGAAACTGTAGAACATGAAGTAAGTATTATAAGCGCAGTTCAAGCTATGGAACATATAAATCAAGATAAATATGAAATAGTTCCAATATATATAAGTAAAGATAGAATATGGTATACAGGTAAAATGCTTACTGATATAGATGTATATCGTGATTTTGATGAATTAAAGAAGTATGCTAAACAAGTTGTTTTAACAAAAACTCGTGATGGATTTAGCTTACAAAATACAAAAGGATTATTTAGAAGAACTATAGATACTATAGATGTAGCATTCCCTATAGTACATGGCAATAATGCAGAAGATGGAACTCTTCAAGGATATTTAGATAGTGTTGGTATTCCTTATGTTGGAAGTAGAGTACTTGGCAGTGCATTAGGACAAGATAAAGTTATTATGAAACAAGTATTTAAAGATATGGGATTACCTATAGTAGATTATGTTTGGTTCTTTGATAGTGACTATGCAGATGACTGTGATAAAATATTTAGTGATGTTAAAAAACTTGGTTATCCAGTAATAGTTAAGCCAGCAACTCTTGGTAGTAGCGTTGGTATTAGTTATGTAAAAGATGAAACATCTTTAGCAACTGCTATAGAAGAAGCTATGAAATATGATGTTAAAATAGTAGTTGAAAAAGCAGTACAAAATTTAGTAGAAGTAAATTGTAGTGTATTTGGAAATTATTCACATCAAGAAGCAAGTGTAATAGAAGAAGTTACTAGTGATGATGAATTCTTAACGTATGCTGATAAATATATAGGAGGATCTAAAGGTAAATTAAAAGGTGCTTCTAAGGGGATGGCGAGCGCTAGTAGAATAATACCAGCTAGAATAGGTGAAGATTTAACTAAAGAAATACAAAAAACATCTAAAAAAGCCTTTAGAGCACTTAACTTAGGTGGAGTATGTAGAATAGATTATTTAATAGATAAAAAAACAAATAAATATTATATAAATGAACCTAATACAATACCAGGAAGTTTATCATTCTATTTATGGGAACCAACAGGTAAAACTTATACAGAATTACTTGATGAAATGATTACTTTAGCTATTAAGGATTATAAAAATAGATCAAAGAAAACATATTCATTTGATAGTAATATATTAAGTAATTATGGTGTAAAAGGTTTAAAGGGATTAAAAGGAAAACTTAAATAGTTTTTCTTTTTTATTATACAAAAAAAGAATTTTTCAATTCTTTTTTTAAATGCTATTAATTTCGTTTTCTGTAAGACCAGTAGATTTAACTATAATATCTATTGGTATATTATTTTTTAGTAATTCTTTTGCTGTCATTAATTTTTGCTTTTTACTTCCTTCTTCTATTCCTTGCTCAATACCTTGCTTTACACCTTGTTCAATACCTTGCTCAATACCCGTTTGATATGCATCTTCTTTTAAAGTGTTTTTAAGTAATCTAGCCTCATCTTCTTCACTCATGTACTTAATAAAATCAGGATCATCATTTAAATAATTAACCTCGTTCTTTATTCTTTCCACAATATCGTCTCCCTTTAATAAATCAAGTTCTTCTTTATTACAATCAAGTAAACTAAGTAACCTGTATTTACTAGATTTATTATAACACGTTTCTTTAATTTTAGTAATATTAAACTCGTAAATTTCTAGATTATCTATATATGTTTTATTATTAATTTTATCATATAAATTATATTTATAAACTAACTTATTACTATTTAAACTACTTAGATTAATTTGAATAACTAAAGGCATAGAATTATAAGATTCACCCATATGAGTAAGTTCACTATACTTTCTAAAGATATAACCAGCATTTCTTCTTTTTAAAGAATTAGAAACAAAAGTATTAATTTCAACATTAATTAATAAATTATTAGATCTAATTAAAACATCTAAAGTTCTACCTTTTTCATAGACATTATTTTTATAGATTTCAGGAGTATTAATACTAATAATATTAATTTTTTTATTTAAAGCTTCTTGTAATAATAACTCAAGTAAATCAATATTTTTTTCTTTACAGAAAACAGCTTTAAAAACAGCATCATTTTTTAACTTATAAAATTTTTTCACTATATCACCTCATATATATCATTATATAAAACTTTTAAAAATCCTTTTTTTTATGATAAATTTTTTTAATTTTCCAAAAATATTACTTGCTTTTTACATTATAATATCAATATAATTAAGTGTATATTTTAACTATTTTTATAAGTCAAAAGAAAGCTAAATAATTTTCTTTTCTTTTTTTAAAAGAAAACAAGTATAAAAGGAATTATAATTTTTTTAAAAATGTGATATAATGTAGTAGTGCTTGAGGTGAATTAGAGTAATGACAAAGTATAAAACAGATGAAGAATATTTGTTAATTATAGATAAAATAATGAATAATAAAGAATTTATGAAGTTAGAAAATATTAAACATCATAACACAAATAGATTAGATCATTCTTTAAAAGTTTCATATTATTCATATAAAATAGCTAAATCTTTAAAATTAGATTATCATGATGTAGCGCGCGCTGGTCTTTTACACGATTTTTATGTAGAAAGTATCAGTAAATGTGATAATATTAAAGATAAACTTTTATTATTTACTACAAAACATCCATGTGATGCACTAGAAAATTCTAGTAAATATTTTTCTCTTTCCGAAAAAGAAATGGATATAATTAAATCACATATGTTTCCAGTAGATTATAGAATACCTAAATATGCTGAAAGTTGGTTAGTAAGTATTGTAGATAAAGGACTTAGTTTAGGTGAGTTTTATAAAAAGTTTAGTTTAAGAATAGCTTATGCATTCAATTTATATTTAATATTTATTCTAAATACAATTAAATAGGCTTTAAGCCTTTTCTGTCTCCGTAGCTCAGTAGGATAGAGCGATCCCCTCCTAAGGGATAGGCCGTTGGTTCGACTCCAATCGGGGACACCATTTTATATAAAGAGGTAAGATTCATGAAAAAAAGAATATTTTACTTAGATTTATTAAAAATTGTGGCGTGCTTCTTAGTAATAGTTAATCATTGTATAGGTACTATTTATGATTTTTCAAATAGTAAATTTACTAATATTTTTTATTGTGTTAATTTTTCTATTTGTAAAATGGCAGTACCACTTTTTATAATGACTACAGGAGCTTTACTTTTAAAGAAACAAGATACATATATTACTACTTTTAAAAGAATATTAAGAGTATTAATACCACTTCTTATTATGTCATTTATATTGTATTTTAAGGATTATGGCTCTACTAACTTTATAACATCATTTATGAGTAAGCCAATTATTTATCCTTATTGGTATTTATATATGTTAATATCACTTTATCTAGTAACTCCATTATTACAAAAAATGTTAAATAATTTTAAAAATAAAGATTATATATATTTAATATTAATTACATTAATAATACCTACTATTATAGAGATGATATCTAAATTATTTGGTATAAATATAAGCAGTATGTTTTATATATGCATATTTTCTAAGGTAGTAGGAATTTATGTACTTGGTTATTTCTTATCTATATGTAGTATAAAAAGTATTTATAAAAATATTTCTATAATTAGTTTAATAGTATTTGGTATTTTATATTTTTTAACTTTTTATATACCTTATATAAATACAGGTAAAGTATCTTACTTATTTGATACTTATGATTCAATATTTAGTATTGTTATGGGCGCTTCTTTATTTTATTTATTTAGATATATATTTAAAAATAATTCCTATAAATGTAGTAAAATTATAAATATTATAAGTGGTTGTACATTTGGAATATACTTATTCCATTTTCCAATAATTTATAATGTATTAAATATATGTATAATTCAAAATATATTTAAGTTTAATATAGTATTAGGGGTTTATTTATTAGAAGTTTTAATATTTATAATATGTGGTATAGTAACTTATATATTAAAATGTATTCCATATGTCAAAAAAGTATTTTAAAGTATTTTTTTGACTTTTTCTTTAATTTGTATTAAAATATAGAACACTTATTTAAAGGGGACAAAAATTATGAGATTTAATAGTTTTAAAGAAATGAGATTAAAACTTGAAACATTTAAAATGTGTGGTATGGGGTCACAAGGTATTTGTTATCTAGATGCAAACAATAAAAGAGTATATAAAGTATTTCATGAATTTTATGATGAATATGAAGATACTTTTGGCAATTATGAAGCAGAAGAGTTATTAAAATTTAAAGATATTAAAAATAAAACTTATATATTTTCAGATGAAGTTATTTATGTTGGTGATAAGGTAGTTGGTTATGTAACTGATTATACTAATAGTAAATCATTATATTTAATTAACCCATTAAATGTTAGTTTAGATACTTTTATAGGTAAAATAGATCAAGTATTAATAGATAATAAAATTTTAGCTTCAAATTCGGTTTTAACTTATGATGTAGAGTACAATATTTTATATGGCTCTAGTGGATTTAAAATAATAGATCAGATAGATTATTGTTATAGTAATTTAGATGAAAATATTATTTTAAAGAAGGATAATATGAATTTTAGTAGAGGTATAATGTATTTTTTAATAGATGGATATTTTGATACATTTGTATCAAAAGTTCCTATACTAAAAGAAATGTATCTTTCAGATGTAGATATAAAGAAATTTTTAAAAGTATTTAGAAGAGTTTTAAGTGAATACTTAGATCAAGATATAAAAAAATTAAGTGACGCAAATAAGTGTTTAAATAAAAGTAAATATAATAAAAAATATGAAAGAGGTTATAGATAATTATAATTTCTTTTTTTATGGTAAAAATAATACTAAGTATGGTATAATAAATAATAGGTGATAAATGTGATAGATAATGTACAAAAAAGAATGGATGAATTAATCAAATTATTAAGACAAGCAAGTTATGAGTATTATATGTTGGATAATCCAACTATTACAGATCAAGAATATGATTCTTACATGGATGAACTTATAAGATTAGAAACCAATTATCCATCACTTGTAAGACCAGATTCTCCAACATTAAAAATAGGTACTAAAGTAATTAGTAAGTTTAATAAAGTTACACATGAAATACCTATGATGAGTTTAGGAGATATATTTAATGAAGATGAAGTAATTGATTTTGACTCTAAAGTAAGAAAAGTGGTTAGTAATCCAGAATATGTATGTGAACTTAAGATAGATGGATTAAGTGTATCTTTACTATATAAAAATGGTAAATTAGTAAGGGGCGCTACAAGAGGAGATGGAGTTGTTGGAGAAGATATAACTCATAATGTAATGACCATAAAAAATGTTCCTCTTAGTTTACCTAAAGATTATGATATAGAAGTTAGAGGAGAAATATATATGCCTAAATCTTCTTTTGAAAGTCTAAATAAAGAAAGAAGAGAATTAGGTGAAAAAGAGTTTGCTAATGCAAGAAATGCAGCAGCAGGTTCTGTAAGACAATTAGATAGTAGTATAACAGCAAAAAGAAATCTTTCAACATTTATATATCATTTACCAGATCCTAGTAAATTTAATTTAAAAACACATTATGAATCATTAGAATTTATGAAGAATTTAACTTTTACAGTAAATCCTAATATAGTAAAAGTTAACTCAATAAAAGAAGTAATGGATTATATAAATTATTGGGATAAATTAAGAAAAGATCTACCTTATGATATAGATGGTATAGTAATAAAAGTAAATAATTATAACGATCAAAAAAATTTAGGCGTGACAGCAAAAGTACCTAAATGGGCTATAGCATACAAATTTCCTGCAGAAGAAGTATTAACAGAAATTAAAGATATAGAATTCTGTGTAGGAAGAACAGGTAAAATAACACCAAGAGCATTCCTTACTCCAGTAAGACTTTCAGGAAGTGTAGTTAGTAGTGCTACATTAAATAATCAAGATTATATAAGAGAAAAAGATATAAGAATTGGTGATATAGTATCCATTAGAAAAGCAGGAGAAATAATTCCAGAAGTAGTAGAAGTAAAAAAAGAAAGAAGAAAAGGTAATTTAGAACCTTTTAAAATGATAGAGAATTGTCCTATATGTGGAAGCAAACTACATAAGAAAGAAAATGAAGTCGCATACTTTTGTACAAATAAAGAGTGTGATGCAAGAAATATAGAATCATTAATACATTTCGTATCTAGGGATGCTATGAATATAGAAGGCTTTGGAGAAAGAATAGTAGAAGATTTCTATAATATGGGATATTTAAAAACAATAGCTGATTACTATGTTTTATATGAGAAAAAAGAAGAATTAGAAGAATTAGAGGGGTTTGGAGAAAAAAGTATTACTAACTTATTAGATAATATTGAAAATAGTAAGAAAAATTCATTAGAAAGATTATTGTTTGGATTAGGTATTAGACATGTTGGTAAGAAGACAGCTAAAATATTATGTGAAGTATTTAATGATTTAGATAGCTTGATGAGTGCATCATTAACTGATTTATCAGTAATTCCAGATATTGGAGAAGTAATCGCACAAAGTATAGTAAATTATTTTAGTGAAGAAAAGAATAAAAAATTAATAGAGAGATTAAAACAATATAAATTAAATTTAAAATATATAGGTAAACAAAAAAATATAAATGAAACTTTTTATAATAAGACATTTGTACTTACAGGAACTCTTAATACATTAACACGTAACGAAGCAAAAGAGTTAATAGAAGAGAAAGGTGGAAAAAACACTAGCTCAGTAAGTAAGAAAACAGATGTAGTTATAGTAGGAGATTCTCCAGGTAGTAAGTATGACGATGCTATAAAGCTTGGTATTACTATATGGAATGAAGAAGAGTTTATAAAGAAAGTAGGAGAGTAGAATGATATTAGATGATTTTAAAGGAAACAAGTGGAGAAAAACTGTTGATGTAGAAGATTTTATAAAATCTAATTATAAAGAATATACAGGTAATAGTGAATTTTTAATAGGTATAAGTAAAAAAACAGATAAGGTTTGGAATAAATGTAAAAAATTATTAGCTAAGGAAGCTATTAGTGGAGTTTTAGATGTAGAAACATTTATAATGAGTGGTATTGATAACTTTGAAGTAGGTTATATAAGTAGACCTGATGAAGTTATAGTAGGACTTCAAACAGATGAACCTTTAAAAAGAATAGTTAATCCTTATGGTGGAATGAGAATGGTTAAAAAATCTCTTGAAGCATATGGATTTCATTTAGATAAGCAATTAGAAAATTCTTTTAATGAATTTAGAAAAACACATAATGAAGGTGTATTTGATGCATATACTAAAGATATAAAGAGTGCTCGCCATAATCACTTAATTACAGGGCTTCCAGATGCATATGGTAGAGGAAGAATTATTGGAGATTATAGAAGACTTGCTTTATATGGTGCTGATTACTTAATAGAGAAAAAACAAGAAGATCTTGATTCTTTAAGTGATATAAGTGACATAGAAGTAATTCAATTAAGAGAAGATGTTTCTGAACAAATAAAAGCACTTAATTTAATTAAAAAGATGGCAATGCGTTATGGATTTGATGTATCAAAACCAGCTATGAGTGCTAAAGAAGCAATACAATGGACTTATTTTGCATACTTAGCAGCAGTAAAGCAAAATAATGGTGCAGCAACAAGTATAGGAAGAAATACAACATTCTTTGATATTTATATAGAACATGATATAGAAAAAGGTATATTACAAGAATGGGAAGCGCAAGAGTTAATTGATCAGTTTGTAATCAAATTAAGACTTGTAAGACATTTACGTACACCAGAATATAATGAATTATTTGCAGGTGATCCAACTTGGGTTACAGAATCAATTGGTGGTATGTTAGATGATGAAAAATCATTAGTAACAAAAACATCTTTCCGTATATTAAATTCACTTAATAATATAGGTGAATCAGCAGAACCAAATTTAACTGTTCTTTGGAGTACAAAATTACCAGAAGAATTTAAGAAGTATGCTACTAACATGTCAATAAAGACACATACTTTACAATTTGAAAATGATGATTTAATGAGACCAATATATGGTAGTGATTATGCTATTAGTTGTTGCGTTTCAGCACTTAAATTAGGACATCAAACTCAGTTCTTTGGAGCTCGTATAAATTTTGTTAAAGTATTACTTTATGCTTTAAATGGAGGAAGAGATGAAATAACTGGAGATCTTGTAATAGATGGAATAGATGAGATAAAAGGTGAATACTTAAATTTAGAAGAAGTCTATAAACAATTTGAAAAAGTATTAAAAAAGACTGCTAAGATATATGTAGATGCTTTAAATATAATTCATTATATGCATGATAAATATGCATATGAGTCAAGTCAAATGGCATTTTTAGATACAAATCCAGAATATTTAATGGCCTTTGGACTTGCAGGACTTTCTATAGTAGTAGATTCATTTTCAGCAATACAATATGGACATGTTAGAGTAAAAAGAGATGATAGAGGACTTACTAATGCATTTGATATAGAATTTGATTATCCAAGATATGGAAATAATGATTCAAGAGTAGATGCAATAGCTGTTAATTTAGTAAAACGTGTATATAAAGAATTAAAAAAATATCCTTTATATAAAAATGCACACCATACATTATCACTTCTTACAATAACATCAAATGTAGTATATGGAAAACATACAGGAGCAACTCCAGATGGAAGAAAGAAAGGTATGCCATTCTCACCAGGTGCGAACCCAACTCAAGGAGCAGATGTAACTGGCGCATTAGCTTCACTTTCATCAGTAGCTAAAATACCTTATGTAGATTGTTGTCAAGATGGAATATCAAATACATTCTCAATAACTCCAGATACATTAGGAACAAATGATGAAGATAGATCAAATAATTTAATAAAAATATTAGATGGATATTTTAAAAGTGGTGCTCATCATTTAAATGTAAATGTATTAAATAAAGAATTACTAATAGATGCTATGAATAATCCATCTAAATATCCAAATCTTACAATAAGAGTATCTGGATATGCAGTTAATTTTAATAAATTAACTCGTGAACAAAAAGAAGAAGTAATTAGTAGGACATTCCATGAAAGAATATAAAAGTGGATATATAAACTCAATACAAACAATGGGTCTAGTAGATGGACCTGGTATTAGAGTAGTTATATTTATGCAAGGTTGTCCATTAAGATGTATATTTTGTCATAACCCAGAAACATGGTTAAAAAATAAAAATAAATGCTTAACATCTAAACAAATAGTAGATGAAGTAAGAAAATATAGACCATATATAGAAAAAGATGGAGGAGTAACATTTTCAGGTGGAGAACCATTATATCAATCAGAATTCTTACTTGAAATGTTAAAGTTATCAAAAAAAGCAGGTATAAATACTTGCCTTGATACATCTGGGACAGGATATGATAAAGAGTATTTAGATGAAATATTAAAATATACAGATTTAATTTTATTAGATATAAAAGCTATAGAAGAAGATAAATATAAATATATAACAGGTAAAAACATGACAGAATTTAATTATTTTAAAGATAAAGTTAATTTTTATAATAAAAAACTATGGTTAAGACAAGTTATAATACCTACAATAAATGATTCTTTAGAATATGTTAATAAGTTAAAAGAATATATAAAAGAATTTAATAATGTAGAAAAAATAGAACTTCTTCCTTATCATAATATGGCTTTAGAAAAATATGAAAAATTAAATATTAATTATAAATTAAAAGATATAGAACCTATGTCTAAAGTAGAGTGCAAAAAATTAGAAGAATTACTGAAAAAGTAATTCTTTAATTTTTAAATAAATATAGTACAAAAATAATTTAATCTTTTATTAATATGTGATAAAATATAATTAGGATGTGTGTTGTATGAAAGATAAGTTTAGTGCTGAAGAAATAAAAAAAGCATTTGAACAAGCAGATGCTAATATGGCTTTTGAAGAAGTTAGTATAAAAAAATTAGAAATAGATAAACCAAATAAAATAAAAGTATTAAAGATAGGTGATATGATTGATAGACGACAAAAAAGATAAAGAAAATTGGGATAGTTATTTTATTGAAGGTACAAACGTATTAAAAAATAATTTAGGTATTACAAATATAGAAGAATTAAAAGAAGAAGAGAAAATGATAGTTAGAAAAACACTTGCTTCATTATATCTTAAACCAGTAGAAGGTAATTTTGATTTAAAACATTTAGAAGAAATACATAAGAGAATATTTGTGCTTATATATCCTTTTGCTGGAAAACTTAGAACTTGTTCACTTCAAAAAGATAATCATATATTTTGCTATCCTAATGAAATAGAGAAAAGAACTAAAGAAACACTTGAAGAAATGAATGAGATATTTAATAATGGAATACATTCATTAAATGAGTTTGCACATTATTTAGGAGAATATTATTTTGAATTAATCTCAATTCATCCTTTTAGAGAAGGTAATGGTAGAGCAATTAGAACATTTATAAGAGATTTTGTAAGAGAGAAAAGTAAGTATTATGACTTTGGGCCTCTTGATTTAGATTATACTAAATTAGATAAAAATAATTTAATGCTTGGTACGGCCTGTAAATATCTTTATCCAAGTATGCTAGAAATGGAATTTATAAAAGGTTTAGTGAAACTTGAAAAGACACACAAAAATACGAAATAGACATGGTCTATTTTATTTTTTATATCTTTATTAAAAAATAAATACGTGCTATAATATTTTTGGTGATTACATGAAATATATAAAAACAATAGATGGAAATGAAGCATGTGCTTTAACTTCATATTTATTTACTGAAGTAGCTGGTATTTATCCAATTACTCCATCAAGTCCAATGGCAGAACATATAGATGAGTATAGTAGTAATAATAAACTTAATATATTTAGTGATAAAGTAAAAGTTGTTGAAATGCAAAGTGAAGCAGGAGCAGCAGGATTTATACATGGCGCTCTTCAAAATGGAGTTTTAGCAACCACTTTTACAGCAAGTCAAGGTTTACTACTTATGATACCTAATATGTATAAGATTGCAGGTGAAATGTTACCTTGTGTTATACATGTTGCTTCACGTTCATTATCAACTCATGCTCTAAGTATATTTGGAGATCATCAAGATATATATGCTTGTCGTTCTACGGGATTTTGTATGTTAGCATCTTCTTCAGTACAAGATGCATCACTATTAAGTGCTGTAGCGCACCTTTCAAGTATAGAAGCAAGTCTTCCTTTTATACATTTCTTTGATGGTTTTAGAACTAGTCATGAAATAGATAAAATAGAGGTATTAGATGATGAGGAGTATAAGAAATTATTAAATTATGAAGCACTAAATGAGTTTAGAAAAAGAGCTCTTAATCCATTTAATCCAAATACACGTGGTACTGCAGAAAATGATGATATATATTTTCAAAATACTGAAATAAGAAATAAATATTATGATAAAGTTCCTGATATAGTAAATAGTTATATGGAAAAAATAAATTTAATAGCTAATACTAATTATAAACCATTTAATTATTATGGAAGTAAGAGTGCTAAAAAAGTAATAGTTGCTATGGGATCTGTTTGTGAAACAATAAAAGAGACAATAGATGAACTAAATGAAGATTTAGGATTAATAGAAGTTCACCTTTATCGTCCTTTTAGTACTTCTTATTTATTAAAAGAACTTCCAGATAGTGTAGAAAGTATTGCTGTTCTTGATAGAACAAAAGAATTTGGTTCAAATGGAGAACCACTTTACTTAGACATAGTTTCTTCACTTAAAGATAAAGATATTAATATAGTAGGTGGAAGATATGGTTTATCTAGTAAAAATACAACACCTAGTCAAATAAAAGCTGTATATGATATGTTAGATAATCCAGTTAATAATTTTACTATTGGAATAAATGATGATGTTACTAATTTAAGTTTAAAGGAAACTTTATTTAGTATTAAAAATTCTAAAGAAATATTAATTTATGGTTATGGATCTGATGGTATGGTAAGTGCTTCTAAGTCTATAATAAAATTAATAGGAGATAATACTTTAAACAATGTACAAGGTTATTTTCAATATGATTCTAAAAAATCTGGAGGAGTTACAGTATCACATTTAAGAATAAGTGATAAAAAAATAAGATCTACTTATTATGTAGAAGATCCAGATATAGTAGTTGTTTCTAAAGATACTTATTTTAATGAATTTGAAATACTTAATAAAATAAGTAAAAATTCAATATTAATAGTAAATACTGCAAAAAGTGAAAGTGAATTAATTGATTCATTAAGTCCTAAACTTACTAATTTATTAATAGAAAATAATACTAAAATATATACTTTAAATGCGTATGAAATAGCATCCAAAGTAGGACTTGGTAATAAGATAAGTATGATAATGGAATGTGCTATTTTATATATTACTAAGTTAGTAGATTATGATTTTGCTAAGGAAGAATTAATTAAATATATAAAAAACAAATTCAGTAAGAAGGGTGAGGATATAGTTTTATCTAATATAGAAGCTCTTAATATGACTGAAGATCAAATAAAAGAAATAAAAGCTTTAGAAAAAAAGAGAATAGTTGAAAATAAAGATGAAGATATAATTATTAAAATGTTTAAAAGAGAAGGTAATAGTTTAAGCGTTTCAGATTTTGAAAACTTAAAAACTGGAGTATTTATGCCTTCAACAAGTAAATTAGAAGATAAATTTACAAGTGAGATAGTTCCTAAATATATACCTAGTAATTGTATTAACTGTGGTCAATGTTCATTTGTATGTCCTCATTCAGTTATAAGAGAATATTTAATAAATGAAGAAGAGTATAAAACATTACCAGAAAATATAAAATTGAGATGTATAAAGGCTATTGGATTAAATGATTATTATTTTACAATAGGAATATCTATAAAAAATTGTACAGGATGTGGATTGTGTGTTAAGACATGTCCCGGTATTAAAGGCGTTAAAGCACTAACATTTAATAATTTAAGTAGTTCTATAAAAGATAGAGAACAAGAAATATTTGAATACTTAGATAAGAATATAACAGAGAAAAAATTATTTAATAAATTAACTGTTAAAGGAAGTCAATTTATTAAACCTGGATTTTCTTATTGTGGAGCATGTGCTGGATGTGGTGAAACATCTTATATAAAAATACTTACTCAATTATTTAAAGATAATTTAATAATAGCAAACGCAACAGGATGTTCTTCTATATATGGTGGAAGTGCTCCAAGTACTCCTTATAGTATACCTTGGGCAAGTTCATTATTTGAAGATAATGCTGAATATGGATATGGTATGTTATTATCAAATAACTTAATTAGAAATAGAATTAAAAATATAATGTTAGATAATATGGATAATGAAAACTCTGATCTTTTTAAAGAATGGTTAGATAATTATGATGATTATGATAAAACATTAGAAGTTTATAATAAATTAAGTGATAATATACCTTCATCACTAAAAGAGTTAAAAGATTATATACCAACTAGAAATTATTGGTGTATAGGTGGAGATGGTTGGGCATATGATATTGGATTCTCCGGTATTGATCATGTTTTAGCAAGTAATGATAATATAAATATATTAGTACTTGATACAGAAGTATATTCAAATACAGGTGGTCAAGCAAGTAAATCCAGTAATATAGGCTCAATAGCATCGTTTGCTACAAGTGGTAAAAAGACTATGAAAAAAGATTTAGCACATATAGCACTCACTTATCCAAATGTTTATGTAGCACAAATTTCTCTTGGTGCAAATATGATGGATGTTATTAAAACTTTAAAAGAAGCAAATGATTATAATGGCCCATCAATAGTAATAGCATACTCTCCTTGTATTTCACATGGTATTAAGGGTGGTATGAGTAATAGTTTAGATATTCAAAAATTAGCAGTTAATTCAGGATACTTCTTAACATTTAGAAGACATCCAATAGATGGATTTAAATTATTTAGTAAGAATGTTGATTTTGATAAATATGATGAATTCTTAAATCTACAAACTAGATATTCAATGTTATCAAAAATAAACAAAACAAACAGTCAAGAATTATTAAAACTTAATAAAGAGAATGCTATTAAAAAATATGACTATTATAAGTCATTAGAAGAGAATAAATAAAAAGGAGCACTTGCTCCTTTTACATTTGCTTTACTCTAAAATGTATTATTTGTTTGATAATTTTTAAAAGAATTGTTACAATAATATTGGTGATAATATGAGAATAGAGAAACTAAGATATAAGGATGGATTTATAAATGTACCAGTATTTGATGAAGATGAAATAGAAAAAAATACTGATGAAACTTTAGAAGATACAATGGATTTAACAAAAGAATTAAATGGAGAAAATCATGAGTAATTATGAATTAATGAATTATTTTATAAATTATTTAAAAGAAATAGTTGTATCAAATCCCGATCTTCCTTTAGATAGTAATTTTGTTTATTCTAATTTAATGGTATTTAATGTTGAAAATAAAAGAAAACCTTTAGAGTCTACAAGACATCTATTTGATACTTTTAAAAATGATTTTAGTTATGATAATAATATAAAAGTTTATACAAGTGAACGTATGCAACATTTTTTATTTTTTGAACATGGTAAACTTAAAGGTAATGAAGTGAAACTTTATATACCTCTTGATATTGAACATTTGAAATATGGCGCTGAAGATATATTCAAATTCATATCAAGTACTGGTATAGCACATCAATCTAAAATAGCTGATGTAATAAGAAATGATGATTTAGTTATTAGAGTAAATAATTTAGAAGATGCTGATAAAATAATTAGATATGTAACTAGTAATAATTATATAAAAGAGGGAATGATTAAAGTAAATCCATTTTTACCTCAAGTAGGTGGAGTAGGTATAACTATGGATAATAATTATTCTTATAATTTTACAGTTTCTAGTTTAGTAGCAAATTTCTTAAATTATTTAAAACAAATAAATAGATTAGATTGTGCTAATATAATAGAGTTTAATAATTATATAAAGAGAGAAAAAAGAAAAATAGTTGAAGATTTAGACTTAAATGATATATATTCTCTTTTAGAAGATGTTACAACTTCTGATTTTAAAATAGATAATTTTGTAAGCCATGCACAAAATAAACTATGTGATAAATATACAATTTATAGAGAAAGAATAACAGATCCTAATATATATTTTGAATCTGCTGTAAGAGAAACAAGTGTAGCACACCCAGAAAATACAAGAGTAGCTATTTTAAACTATCTACACTTTGATCCAAAATATTTTACAAATAAAGAAAGATCTAGAGATTCACTTATGAAATATGTTGATCCAGGAAACGTTATAAGTATTATGAGAACTAAATTAAAAAATAATAATGTTGTTGTACCAAATAGTGATAAAGAATTAATAGATAAGTATTTAGATTTAGTTTTGGATAAACAAAATAACTATCAAAGATCATTTGAAATAATAAAAAAAGCTTATCAAAGTACTTTAGCTTGCTATAGTCAAGAACAAGCAGATAAAGCAATAGAAGAACTTTTAATTAATAAAAATATTATGTATTTTACAAATAGATATAAAGATAGAGATAATCTAAAAGAAATAGTTAATCAAGATATTAGAAAAGTTTTATTAAGTAATATAGATATAACTAATTTAAATGTTAATGATATAGGTGAAATAATAAATAGATTTAAAGAAGTGATTAGTAATGATAAAACCTATGTAAGAAGTAGTGTATGATAAGTAATAAAATGTTGTAAATAAAATTAAAAATTGTAATAAAAACTGTTGACAATAATATAATAAAATGATATATTATTTATGCTTTTATAAAAAGTGTTAATTTAGATTTGCTTATGTGCAAATCTTTAATTAAGATAAAAATGAAACACCTGGGTGTGTGGAAAAGAAAGGAGAAATTTATGCCAACTATAAATCAATTAGTTAGAAAGAACAGATCTAAAAAAACTAGAAAGAGTAAATCACCTGTTTTAAATATTGGATATAACAGCAAAGATAAAGTACAAACTTCTAAAACAGCTCCACAAAAACGTGGTGTATGTACTCGTGTTGGAACAATGACACCAAAGAAACCAAACTCAGCATTAAGAAAATATGCTCGTGTTAGACTTTCAAATAATATGGAAGTTACAGCATATATACCTGGTGAAGGACATAACTTACAAGAGCACAGTGTTGTTATGATACGTGGTGGTCGTGTTAAAGACTTAATCGGTGTTCGTTATCACATTATACGTGGTACATTAGATACTGCTGGTATTGAAAAACGTCGTCAAGGACGTAGTAAATATGGTACTAAGAAACCAAAAAATAAATAATTATAAAGGAGGAAATTAAATGCGTAAAAGACGTGCAGCAAAAAGAGATGTTTTAGCAGATCCTATATATAATTCTAAATTAGTTACTAAAATAGTAAATGCTATTATGTACGATGGAAAAAAGGGTATAGCTCAAACAATTTTTTATGACGCTATGGAAATGGTTAAAGAAAAAACTAACCAAGAACCAATGGACGTATTAAATAAAGCTTTAGAAAATATCATGCCTGCTTTAGAGGTTAAATCTCGTCGTGTAGGTGGAGCTAACTATCAAGTACCAATTGAAGTTAAAGCAGATAGAAAGCAAGCTTTAGGTATTCGTTGGTTAATTAATTATGCAAGACTTCGTGGAGGTCATTCTATGGCTGAAAATCTTGCTAATGAAATAATTGATGCATCAAATAATACAGGTGCAGCAGTTAAAAAACGTGAAGAAACTCACAGAATGGCAGAAGCTAATAAAGCATTTGCACATTATAGATGGTAATTTAAGAAAGGAAATAAGTTATGGCTCGTGAATATAGTCTAGAAAATACACGTAATATAGGAATAATGGCTCATATCGATGCAGGTAAAACTACTTGTACTGAACGTATATTATTCCATACTGGTAAAATTCACAAAATTGGTGAGACACATGATGGTGAATCACAAATGGACTGGATGGCACAAGAACAAGAACGTGGTATAACAATTACATCAGCTGCAACTACTGCTTACTGGAAAGGTCATAGATTTAATATCATAGATACTCCAGGACACGTAGACTTTACAGTTGAAGTCTCAAGATCACTAAGAGTACTTGATGGTGCTGTAGCACTTCTAGATGCTCAAGCTGGTGTTGAGCCTCAAACAGAAACTGTTTGGAGACAAGCTACTGAATTTAGAGTACCAAGAATGATTTTCTGTAATAAAATGGATAAAATGGGAGCAAGCTTTGAATATAGTTTAAAGACTATTGATTCAAGACTTGGAGTAAATGCTAAACCTATTCAATGGCCAATTGGAGCAGAAAATGAATTTGATGGAATTATAGATTTAGTTACTCGTACAGCTTATCATTATGATAGAGAACAACATGAAAATGCTACTATAATTGATATTCCAGAAGAATTAAAAGATATAGTAGAAGAAAAACGTAATGATTTAATTGAAGCTGTTGCTGAATTCGATGATGAATTAATGGAAAAATACCTTGAGGGTGAAGAGGTAAGTGTTGAATTAATTAAGAAAGCTATAAGAAAAGGAACATTAGCTGTAGAATTCTTCCCAGTACTTTGTGGTACTGCACTTGGAAATACTGGAGTTAAGTTATTACTTGATGCTATAGTTGATTACTTACCAAGCCCTGTAGATGTAGAATCTATTAAAGGTGTTGATTTAGATGGAAAAGAAATAGTTAGACATCCTAAAGATTCTGAACCATTCTCAGCACTTGCATTTAAAATTATGACAGATCCATTTGTAGGTCGTTTATCATTCTTCAGAGTTTACTCTGGACATTTAACAAGTGGTTCTTATGTATTAAATGCTACTAAGAATGTTAAAGAAAGAATAGGTCGTATATTACTTATGCATGCTAATAATCGTACTGAAATAACTGAAGTATGGACAGGAGATATAGCTGCAGCAGTAGGACTTAAAAATACAACTACTGGAGATACTTTATGTGATGAAAAACATCCATGTATCTTAGAGTCAATGACTTTCCCAGAACCAGTTATTGAACTTGCTGTTGAACCTAAATCAAAAGCAGACCAAGATAAGATGGCTATTGCTCTTCAAAAATTATCTGAAGAAGATCCAACTTTTAGAGCATCAACAAATCATGAAACTGGTCAAACAATAATTGCTGGTATGGGTGAGTTACACCTTGATATTATAGTAGATCGTATGAAAAGAGAATTTAATGTAGAAGCTAACATAGGTCAACCACAAGTTGCTTATCGTGAAACTATTACTCAAGCTGCTGAATGTGAAGGTAAATATATTAAACAATCAGGTGGACGTGGACAATACGGACATGTTAAAATTAAATTTGAACCAAATCCAGGTAAAGGATATGAGTTCGTGGATGCTATCGTTGGTGGTGTTGTTCCTCGTGAATATATACCAGTTACTGATAAAGGACTTCAAGAAGCTCTTAAATCAGGAGTTCTTGCTGGATTCCCAATGATAGATGTTAAAGCTACATTATTTGATGGATCATACCATGAAGTAGACTCATCAGAAATGGCATTTAAAGTTGCTGCTTCATTAGCACTTAAAGATGCTAAAAATAAATGTAAAGCTGTTCTTCTTGAACCAATCATGAAAGTACAAGTTGTTGTACCAGATGAATATTTAGGAAATGTTATGGGAGATATTACATCTCGTCGTGGACGTCCTATGGGTCAAGAATCTCGTGGTAATGCACTTGCAATAGATGCTATGGTACCACTTTCAGAAATGTTTGGATATGCTACATCACTTCGTAGTAATACTCAAGGTCGTGGAAACTTTGTTATGGAATTTGATCATTATGAAGAAGTTCCAAGAAACATTGCTGAAGAAGTAATTAAGAAAAATGGAAATTAGTTTATATATATAAAATATTTAGTTTATATGTATAAAAACATAATATTTAAAATAAAAAGTATTGATATTTTTTGCTAATTGATATAAAATATTATTGTATTTAAATTAAAGGAGGAAATAAATATGGCAAAAGCAAAATATGATCGTTCAAAACCACATGTTAACATTGGTACAATTGGACACGTAGATCACGGTAAAACAACTTTAACAGCTGCTATTACTAGTGTTCTATCTAAAAAAGGTTTAGCTAAATTCGAAGGATATGCAGATATCGATAAAGCACCTGAAGAAAGAGAACGTGGTATTACTATTAATACTGCACACGTTGAGTATGAAACTGACAAACGTCACTATGCTCACGTTGACTGCCCAGGACATGCTGACTATGTTAAAAACATGATTACTGGTGCTGCTCAAATGGACGGAGCTATCCTTGTTATAGCTGCTACAGATGGTCCAATGGCTCAAACTCGTGAACATATCTTATTATCACGTCAAGTTGGAGTACCTCGTATGGTTGTATTCTTAAATAAATGTGATATGGTTGATGACGAAGAGTTATTAGACTTAGTTGAAATGGAAGTTCGTGAATTATTAAGCGAATATGGATATGATGGAGATAATACTCCAATAATCCGTGGATCTGCTCTTAAAGCTCTTGAAGGAGATCCAAAATATGAAGAAAAAATTATGGAATTAATGGATGCAGTTGATTCTTGGATTGAAACTCCAACAAGAGATACTGATAAACCATTCTTAATGCCAATTGAAGACGTTTTCACAATCACTGGACGTGGTACAGTTGTTACTGGACGTGTTGAACGTGGACAATTAAAATTAAATGACGAAGTTGAAATCGTTGGTTTAAAAGATACTAAGAAAACTGTTGTAACAGGAATCGAAATGTTCAGAAAATCTCTTGATTATGCTGAATGCGGAGATAATGCTGGTGTATTATTACGTGGTATTGCAAGAGAAGATGTTGAACGTGGTCAAGTATTAGCTAAACCAGGAAGTGTTACACCTCATACTAAGTTTAAAGCACAAGTTTATGTTTTAACTAAAGAAGAAGGTGGAAGACATACTCCATTCTTCAGTAACTATCGTCCACAATTCTATTTCAGAACTACAGACGTTACTGGTGTTATTGAATTACCAGAAGGTGTTGAAATGGTTATGCCTGGAGACAACGTTGAAATGACTGTTGAATTAATAGCTCCAATCGCTATTGAAAACGGAACTAAATTCTCAATCCGTGAAGGTGGTAGAACAGTTGGTTCTGGATCAATTTCTGAAATTATTAAATAATTAATAATTATATCAAAAACAAGTAAAATTCTATTTATAGAAAAATTTACTTGTTTTTTTATTGTTTTAATATTATAATTATATAAGAAGGTAGGGGTGCCTATGAAAAGATATAAAAAAAATATAGATTGGAATGAAGTAATAACTATATCATCACTTACAGTAGCTATTTTAAGTTTAACTATAATATTTACTATGTATTCTAAAGTAATTAAAATTAATCATGAAATAAGAGTGCGTGCTAATGAAGCAACATTTGGAGTAAAATTAACATCTAAACCTAATGTTATATCAAATGAATTAATATATCCATCATTTACAATAGGAGCAACTGGAGATACAGCAACAATATCTAATACTCCAAATCCTACAATAAGTGGATTAAAAGCTTATTTTACTGCTCCAGGACAAACTGTAACTTATAAATTATATGTAAGAAATACTGGTGAGTATAAAGCACATCTTACAGATATTATTTATGATTATGTAGAGAGTAGTAATGTTACAAAAATGTGTATCGCACAAAAAAGTATGGATTTAGATTTATTACAAGATTCTTGTGATAAAATAAGCGTTAATGTAAGTGTTAATGGTACTGTTACAAATAAAACACTTAATAATATTTCAAATAATATATTAGATACTGGTTATAGCAATGAAATTATTATAACTATTAAATATGATAAGAGTGCTAAAACAGTAGAGGTACCATTTAATATAAAATTTGGTGATATTCATTTAATATATCAATAAAAAAGACAAGTTATTTCTTGTCTTTTTTTAATATAAATCTAAGAGGTTTAGAATTTCTATATAATGTATATAAAGTATTATTACAAATAAGTTCAAGATCTCCTATATATTCTATACATCTAGCATTAAAACTTAATTTAAACTCATTTAATCCATTATATCTTTCATTATTTATACTAGGATTAGTCATACCACCCAAATTAAATTTTTTATATTTATCTTTTGAATATTTTTCTATAAGTTTATAAGTCATTAAATGCTTTGCATTAAACTTCTTATATTCTTTATTATATCCATCCATAAATAAATATACTTCATCCCTATATTTAGTAATTAAAACAGTAGATAAAATAATACCATCTGGTTTATTTTTTAATAAATTAGTCGCATAAACTAATTCATTTTTTAATTCATTTAATTTATTTTCTTCCTGTATTTTAGAATCTATAATTTTAGAATTATCTTTACCTATATTTTGAAATAATTTATTATTTATATCATTACAAATATTTACTTGACTTTGATAACGCTTTTGAACATCTATAAGATATGCATTAGTATCTAATTTAGCATAATAATAATCAATCATATTTCTTTTTTTAAAGAAGTAAAACACATCTTCAAAATATTTTTTATCTCTTGGATATTTCTTTTTTACTTGTTCATATAAAAAATCTAATTCATTTTCATTTGCTTTAATTATTCTAACGCCATTATTATCCGCACTTTTAATTTTATTTCTAAAATTTTTATTTATATTTTTATAAAGTGTATTTACTGGTTTATCTAAATCTAATATAGCTTCAAATCTAGGTTTAAAAGATTCAAATAAATTATTAAACCCTAAATGATAATATCCAAGACTTTTTAAAAAATTTAAATTATTATCAAAATTAGGATTATTATTAACTATATTCTTATTATAGTCATAAGAACTTTTAACAATCATAGGATTTATTTTAATAGCCATTATCTTATTTTTATTTAAATATTCTTTTATAAGATTAGTAAATTCTTCTACTAAGTATTTATTACTATAATCTATTAAAAATCCTTTAGGAGCATATGCATATTTAAACATACTATTTTTTTCTATTAATATTAGACTTGCCGCACATATTTTATTATTATCATCTATGAGTCCTAAAAATAAACTATTATATTTTTGAGTATTCATAATAAAACCATACTCACTTGTTTGATAAATAGATGAGTACATAAAAGTATCAGTAAAAGTATTAAATTCTTGATTAGTTAATTCTTTTAAATACATATAGTCACCTGTTTCTTATATAAAGATTTTACTACAAATATATAAAAAAGTAAAGAAGACCATTAGTCTTCTTTAGCTTTAAAACTATCACACATAGTTGCTTCTTTAGTATTATCACCTGAGCAGTTACATACTTTAATTTTATCTAAGCAACAACACTCATTTTTTTCATCACAATGGCAACAGTCATATACATCACATTTAATAGTTTGTTTATCACTTTTCATGAAAATTCCTCCCATTAAATAGTATTATCTATAAAAATTATTTCATACAATTAATAGGTGATAAAATTGAAAATAGGAATACCACGTGGTTTGTTTTATTATTATTTTTCAGATTTATGGATTAATTTTTTTGAATATTTAGGATTTTCTGTAGTAATAAGTCCTAAAACTAATAAAGAAATATTAGATTTAGGAATAAAATATTCAAATGATGAAATGTGTATATCATTAAAAAATTATATTGGACATGTATTATATTTAAAAGATAAAGTAGATTATATATTAGTACCACGTGTTGATAACTATGGACGTGATAATCAAACATGTACTAATTTTTTAGCACTCTTTGATATTATTAATAATTTAATCGATACAAAAATACTAAATTATAATATAAACTTATTAAATGGTGAAACAGAATATTTAGGATTACTTAAAATAGGTAAAGAATTAAAAATAAGTAAGAATAAAATAAAAGAAGCTTATCAATTTGCTTTAAAACGCGCAAATAAAATAAGAGATTCAAAAATAAGTAAAAACATTAATAAATTAAACTCTAAAAAAGTAAAAATATTATTAGTAGGTCATTCTTATAATATACATGATGAATTAATAAGTAGAGACATAAAAGATATACTAAAAAAACTTGATGTAGAAATAATATGTGCTGATATATTTTATGATTCATCAAGTTATGAGAAATTATGTCCTGGTTTATATTTTAAATATAGTAAAGTTTTAGTAAGTAGTATAGTTGATTTTATTGATAATGTAGATGGAATAATTTTCTTATCGGTTTTTCCATGTGGTGTGGATAGTTTAGTTAATGAACTTGTTATAAGAAAAATAGATAAACCAAATATAAACTTAGTAATAGATGATAATTTTATTAGTGGTGGTATTGAAACAAGATTAGAAAGTTTTATTGATGTTATTAATTCTAGATAATTATATAATTAAGTATATAGACAAGTAGATTTTTCATATTTTATGAAAATATTACCTTGTTTTTTTCTTTCTTTTGCGATATGATAATTATATAATGAAGAGTAGTCAAAATATAACTATACTATTAATGAATGCAAATGATTAGTAATATGTGGTAAACTATAAATAGAAAGTAGGATTTAAATATGGGATATAATAAAAGAAATACAACATTAGTATTAATAATAACTTTGGTAAGTGTATTAGGCTTAAGTATATCTTTTGCATCCTTTTCAAGTTCTCTAACAGTAAAAGGAAATGCTACAATCACACCAGATTCAGGTAACTTTAAAGTAGTATTTTCAAGTATCAGCACATCACTTTCAACGACTAATGTGAGTATAACAAAGACCGGAAATGCCCATGCTGGAACCCCAACAATAGATAACACCACAAATCCAACAATAAAAAATTTAAGTGCATCATTTACTGCACCTGGAGAAAAAGTAGAATACACATTCTATGCAAGAAATGAAGGAAGTTATGATGCTTATTTAAATAGCGTAGTATTTGATAATATAAAAAATAAATCAGTATTTAAAGAATGTGTAGCAGGAACAGGTACAACTGCATCAATGGTGGAAAGTGCCTGTAACGGAATAAAAGTAACAACAACAGTGTTAAGTACATCATATACAGACACAACACTAAATATAACAAATCATGTATTAAAAAAGAATAATAGTGAAGTAGTAAAAGTAACAATAGAATATACAAGTGGCTCAGCAGTAGCGGATGGCCTATTTACAATAAACTTTGGTAGTATTTATTTAACATATGGTTCAACAAGTTTAAGTGGAATGCCAACACTACCAACAGAGCCAATTTGTACAGCAGTGACTACATCAACCACAGGAAATGTACCTACTGGAAGTTTTAACTATGGAGATGAATATACGTGCCAAGTAGGAGATAGTTACACAAATACATTTTTTGTAATAGAAAACAATACAGATACTGTAAGTTTAATCATGAAAGAAAATTTTACAGATTCATATGTACCAACAAAATTTGCTTGGTGTACAGATGGAGGAACAGATAACACAACTTGTAAAAATATAACTTTAACAGGAAGTGAAGCCCCAGATGGAAAAGATTATTTAGGTCATATAAAGAGTATCTTTAATAAAGAGGGAGTAGAAGTAAGCTTTCCAAGTGCAAATCAAATAGCAACCGCTTCAGGAAAAACATTTAATGGTAAGAACTATGTTACAGGTTTATCAACATGGTTAAAAGATTATTTAAATAATACAACTCATCCAGTATCAGGATTGTATGGTTATTGGACAATAACGCCTAATGCTACTGACTCTCGCTACGCGTGGTATGTTTACTTTAACGGCAACTTGGACGATGTCTGCATCGTCAGTACTTCGAACTATTTTGGTGTCCGTCCAGTAATAACAATTTCAAAATCTTTAATAAATTAAAAAATAAGTTTAATGCTTATTTTTTTTATGCATATAATTAAATGGTGATAACATGGACAAGACAATAGCCTTTCCTTTAATGGGAAATTATAATATACCAGTAATGTTTTTATTTTCCCATATTAGTAATTGTAAAATATTAGATGTGCCTTGTATTACTTCTAATACAATAGAACTGGGTAGTAAATATAGTCCTGATTTTATTTGTACACCATTTAAATATACTTTAGGTACATTTATAGAGTGTTTAGATATGGGAGCTGATACATTAATTCAAATGGGTGGTGGATGTAGATATGGATATTACTATCCACTACAAGAAAAAATTTTAAAAGATTTAGGATATGATTTTAAATATTATAATCTTGTAAGTATGGGACATACAGATATAAAAAAAATATATAAAATAATGAAAGAAATAAATCCTAAGTTAAATATTATAAAAAGTTTATATTATTTATTAATAACTAAGAAAATGGTTAAATATATGGATTTAGTAGATGATTATGTTAGACTTAATTCTTGTTATGAAATAAATAAGGGTGAAAGTAAAAAAGAAGTTTTAAATATGTTAAATGATTTTAGTAAAGTAAAAAGTTTAACTTCTTTAAATAAATCTTATAGAAAGCATTTTAAAAATATAAAGAATATTAAAAATAAAAAAAATACTAATAATATAAAGATAGGAATAATAGGAGAATTATATACATTAATGGAAAGTAGAGCTAATTATAATATAGAAGATATTTTAATTAGTTATGGTGTATCTATTAAAAGATTTACTAATGTAACTTATCTTTTATTTGAGAAAAAAAGAAAAAGTAAGAAATATTTAAAAAAATTAAAAAATATAAAATATAAAATGGGAGCAGATGCGATGGATAATATTTATTATACATCTTGGTTAATAGATAATAATTATGATGGAATAATACATATTAAATCTAGTTTTTGTACTCCTGAAATAGGAAATATGAGCATTATTAATAAAATGTGTGAAGAAAATAATATGCCTATACTTTTTCTTAGTATGGATACAAATACTTCTAAAGTTGGTTTAGAAACTAGATTAGAAGCCTTTATAGATATGATAGAAATGAGGAAATATTCATGAAAAAGTGTTATCTTGGAGTAGATATAGGATCTATTTCTACTAAAGGAGTAATAATAGATGAGAATTATAATATTTTATCTTCTAATTATATATGGACAGAAGGTAATCCTATAAGTGCAGTTAAAAAACTTATTAATACTTTAAATGTACCTAATAATTATAAATTAAGTGGTATAGGAACAACTGGGAGTGCTAGAAAATTAATTGGTTTAATGCTGGGTGCTAATTTAGTAAAAAATGAAATAATATGTCATGCTTATGGTACTTTAAATTATTATCCTGATTGCAAGACTATATTAGAAATAGGGGGACAAGATTCAAAAATTATTTTACTTAATAATGGAATAATAAAAGATTATGCGATGAATACATTGTGTGCTGCTGGTACCGGTTCTTTTTTATCTAGTCAATCAAAAAGACTTGGAGTAGATATAAAAGATTTTGGCACTTTAGCACTCAAAAGTAAAAATCCAGTAAAGATTGCTGCTCGTTGTACTGTCTTTGCAGAATCTGATTTAGTACATAAAGCACAACTTGGTTATTCTAAAGAAGATATTGTAGCAGGTCTTTGTAAAAGTATTGTATTAAATTATTTAAATAATGTAGGTCATGGTAAAAAAATATTAGAACCTATAGTATTTCAAGGAGGAGTTAGTAAAAATAAAGGTGTTGTAAAATATTTTAATGAAATATTAAATACTAATGTTATAGTAGATGATAATAGTCATTTAATGGGCGCTATAGGAGCAGCTATATTATCAAGTAAAACTAATAATGATAATAAGGAATTTAATTTAAATATAGAAAAAATCAAATTTGAAACAAAAGGATTTGAATGTAAAGGGTGTCCTAATAATTGTGAAATAATTAAAATATTTAAAGATAATAAATTAATAGATGCTTTCGGTAATAGATGCGATAAGAGTATAAAAGTTTAAAAAAAAGAATTTTTCAATTCTTTTTTAGATGCTATTAATTTCGCTTTCCGTAAGACCAGTAGATTTAACTATAATGTCTATTGGTATATTATTTTTCAATAATTCTTTTGCTGTTATTAGTTTTTGTTGTTTCCTTCCTTCTTCAATACCAGTTTGATAAGCATCTTCTTTTAAAGTGTTTTTAAGTAATCTAGCTTCATCTTCTTCACTCATATACTTAATAAAATCGGATCATCATTTAAATAATTAAACCTAAAGGAAGATACAATATCTTGTGTTTTTCTTTTTTTTATATTAAAATAATTATAGAAAGTAGATGAGTATATGAAAGATAATGGTTTTACGTTAATTGAACTTTTAGCAGTTATAGTAATACTTGCAATAATTTTTTCTATAGTTACTATATCAGTAGGTAAAACAATAAATGATTCAGAGAAAAAATTATCAACTACACAAAAAAATATAATAGAACATGCAGCAGAAATGTATTATATAGAAGAAGGTAGAAACAATAAAATTGCTTGTGTAAGTTTAAATACTTTAATTGATAAAGGGTATTTAAAAGCTAATCAAGTAAAGGATCCACAAACAAAAGAAACTATGGATGGTTCAGTTAAAATAACAATGGATGGTAAAAAATATTCATATGAATATATAGAAGATTTTTGTGGTATTTGTAAAAGAGTAACTGAATCAACAACAGGGAATGTGCCAACAGGAAGTTTTAATTATGGAGATGAATATAAATGCAAAGTAGGAGATAATTATACAAATACATTCTTTGTGCTAGAAAATAATACAGATACAGTAAGTTTAATTATGAAAGAAAACTATACAGATTCGTATGTACCTAAAACAACAGCTTGGTGTACAGATGGTGGTACTAGTAATAAAACTTGTAAAAATATAACAGCAACAGGAAGTAATGCTTCAACTGGTAAAGATTATTTAGGGCATATAAAGAGTATCTTTAACAAAGAAGGAGTAACAGTAAGTTTTCCAAGTGCTAGTCAAATAGCGATTGCTTCGGGTAAAACATTTAATAATAATGGTATTTATAATTTGCCAACATGGCTATATGATTACTTAAGTAGTACAACTCATCCAGTATCAGGAGTAAATGGTTACTGGACAACAACGCCCCAGGCTGCTTCCTCTACCAACGCTTGGTATGTTAGTAATTCTGGCAACGTGAGCACTGGTTCCATCAACAGTGCGAGCGTTATTAGTGTCCGTCCAGTAATAACACTATCTAAATCAGATATATAATAGAGAACAAATACTAGTTCTCTTTTGTTTTATCTAGATAAGTATAAAAAAATTATAAATTTAAAAAACTATATAAAAATATTAATAAATAATTCAATAATGAAATAATATTATTAGAACATTTAAATAATAGAAATAATTTTTAATTGCTTTATTAAATGTTGTTGAAAAGATAAATAGTTGACAAAACTAATTTTATAGTGTATAAATTATAAATAGAAAAAGGAGATGGATTATGCCTAAGAATTTAGTTATTGTGGAATCCCCAAGTAAGACTAAACCTATAGAAAAATATTTAGGTAGTGATTATAAAGTTTTATCTAGTAAAGGACATGTTAGAGATTTATCAACTCATGGAAAATATGGACTTGGAGTAGACGTGGATAATGATTTTAAACCTGATTATGTAACTATGAAAGGTAAGAAAAAAGTAATAGATGAATTAAAAAAAGAGGCAAAAAAAGTAGATCATGTATATCTTGCAACCGACCCAGACCGTGAAGGTGAAGCTATTTCTTGGCATTTACAAAATGTTTTAAATTTAAATGATAAAGATTATGATAGAGTAGTGTTTAATGAAATAACAAAAAATACAGTAGTAGATGCTTTTAATCATGCAAGGAAAATAGATAAGAATTTAGTAAATAGTCAAGAAACAAGAAGAATACTAGATAGAATTATAGGATTTAGATTAAGTAAATTAATTCAATCAAAAACTGATGGTAGTAGTGCTGGACGTGTACAAAGTGTAGCACTCAAATTAATTGTTGATAGAGAACGTGAAATACAAGATTTTAAAAAAGAAGAGTATTGGACTATCACTGCTAAGTTTCCAGAATTTGAAGCAGAACTATTTAATTACAATAATAAAAAGTTTGAAATTAAAGATGAAATACAAGCAAATGAAGTATTAAATAATTTAAGTAATTCATTTTTAATTAAGAGTGTAGATAAAAAAGAAAAACAAAAGCAATCTAAACCTCCATATACTACTAGTACTATGCAACAAGATGCTTCAAATAAACTTGGATTTAATGCTAAAAAGACTATGCAAGTTGCTCAAAAATTATATGAGGGTATTGAACTTGAAAATGAAGTAGTAGGTTTAATTACTTATATGCGTACAGATTCTATTAGATTATCACAAGATTTTGTATCTTCTACTTATAAATATATAGAATCTAAATTTGGTAAAGAATATATAGGTAGTGTTAAGGTTGCTAAAAAGCAAGAAAATGTTCAAGATGCTCATGAAGGTATAAGACCAACTAGTATTAATAGAACACCACAAGATGTAAAACCATTCCTAACAAATGATGAATATAAATTATATAGATTAATTTATTATAGAGCACTTGCTTCATTAATGAAGAGTGCTAAAGCAATAAGTACAACTGTAATACTTGATAATAATAATTATCAATTTAAAGCAACTGGTCAAATAATAGATTTTGATGGATATTTAAAAGTATATAAAGAATATGAAGACACAAAAGATACTTATTTACCACCTCTTGAAACTTATAATTCTAAAGTATTAGTTTCAAAAGAAATTAATAAAGAGCAGCACTTTACACAACCTCCATCTCGTTATACAGAAGCAAAATTAATAAAAGAAATGGAAGAACTTGGAATAGGTAGACCATCTACATATGCTACAACTATGGATATAATAAAAAGAAGAGGTTATGCTAATTTAGTTGAAAAGAAATTTGTACCTACTGATATAGGATTTGAAATAACAGATAAATTACAAGAATATTTTAGTCATTTAATAAATGTAGAATATACAGCAAACATGGAAAATGATTTAGACTCTATAGCAGAAGGTAAAGAAAATTATGTAAAAGTATTAAGAAACTTCTATGATGAATTTGAACCAAGTGTTAAAAATGCATTTGATGCTATGCCTAAAAAAGAAGCAGAAAAAACTGGAGAAGATTGTCCAGAATGTGGAAGTGCACTTGTTATTAGAAAAGGTAAATATGGTGAATTTGTTGCTTGTAGTAATTATCCTAAGTGCAAATATATAAAACAAAGTGAAAGAACTGTTGTTGAAATTTGTGATTGCCCTAAATGTGATGGAAAAATTATAGAAAAGAAAAGTAAAAGGGGTAAAATATTTTATGGATGTAATAACTATCCAAAATGTAAGGAAGCATATTGGGATAAACCAACAGGTGAATTATGTCCTAAGTGTAATAGTATGTTAACAATAAAAAAGAATGAAATAAAGTGTTCATCTTGTGACTATACAAAGTAAGAAAGATAAGTAAAATTATCTTTTTTGTTTTATAAACATATTGTTAATATTCTAAAAATATTATATAATATTTATATAACAATAGGAGATGAATAAAATGTCAAAGTTAAAATCAAAAAATTTAATTAGTTTAATAGTAATACTTATAATTGTCTTAGTAATAATATACCTTTTATTAAATAGTTCTAAAAAAGATTTAAGTAATACAAATTGGAAAATAGCAGGTAGTGAAACAGCAGAGTATATAGAATTTGGTCATAACAATAGTTTTTCATATTATTATTCATATAATAATCCTGTAGAGGAATATAAGAATTGTACTTCTTATAAATTTGATAAGGATAATATGAATTTAATATTAAGCTGTGGTATTGAAAAAGATCAAACTATAAAAGTAGAATATTTTAGTAAAAATAAAATAGTATTAGTAGCAAACGGTAATAGAAAGATATTTGAAAAAATAAAATGATTGTTTAATAATAATCATTTTTAATCACTAAAAATTTAATTATATATGAGGTGCTAAGTATGAATATAATAGATATTATAGATAAAAAAAGGTTAAAGAAAGAGTTAACAAGAGATGAAATTAAATTTTTTGTTGATGGCTATGTAAATGGTGATATAAAAGATTATCAAATGAGTTCTCTTTTAATGGCTATAACAATTAATGGTATGACTGATAAAGAAACTATTAATTTAACTGATATGATGCTAAAAAGTGGTGATGTACTTGATTTGAGTGCTATAGATGGTGTTATAGTAGATAAACATTCAACAGGTGGAGTAGGAGATAAAGTTACTCTAGTTTTAGGACCTCTTTTAGCTTCTCTTGGTATTAAGATTGCTAAAATGAGTGGTAGAGGACTTGGACATACTGGTGGTACTATTGATAAATTAGAGTCTATAGAAGGATTTAATACTTCTATAAGTGAGAAAAAATTTATTAATCAAGTAAATAAAATTAATATTGCTATAGTAAGTCAAACCGGTAATTTAGTACCAGCAGATAAAAAAATATATGCCCTAAGAGATGTAACAGGTACTGTATCTTCAATACCTCTTATTGCTTCTAGTATAATGTCAAAGAAACTTGCTAGTGGTGCTGATATAATCATGATAGATGTAAAAGTAGGAGATGGAGCACTCATGAAAAATATAAATGATGCTAAAGCTCTTGCTTCTCTTATGGTAAAAATAGGTAAAGCTTATAGAAAACCTACATTATGCTTAATAACAAGTATGGAAGAACCTTTAGGGTATGCTGTTGGTAATGCTCTTGAAGTAGAAGAAGCTATTGAAACATTAAAGGGTAATGGACCTAAAGATTTAGTTGATGTAGTTATTACTTTATGTTCTATAATAATAGGTGCAGTAAAGAAGATTCCAAATAAAGAAGCTAAAAAATTATTAATAGAACAATTAAATAATAAAGAAGCATTAAAAAAATTTTACCAATTAGTAAAAGCACAAGGTGGAGATATTAAAAGCTTAAAAGTATCAGATAAAGTATTTTCTATAAAAAGTGAAAAAAGTGGTTATATAACAAAAATAGATACTATGAAAATAGGAGAGATTGCTAAAAATATAGGTGCTGGAAGAAATACATTAGACGATACAATAGACTATGAAGTTGGATTAGTATTAAAGAAAAAAGTTGGAGATTATGTAGAAAAAGACGAATGTTTAGTAGACGTTTATTTAAAGAACAAAGATATAAGTATGGATGAGATTCTTTCTTGTTTTACAATAGAAAAAGAATTAAAAGAAGTTCCAAAACTTATATTGGATATAATTAAATAATGTCAAGTTTTGTAAAGTTTTTAGTAAACACTTGAATATAGATTTAAAATATTATATTCTAATTATAGAGATTTAGTGGGAGGCGAAACATGATATATCCATCAATAGATAAATTATTAAATCAAGTAGGTTCTAAATTTTTACTTGTTAATATAGTATCAAAAAGAGTTAAACAAATGGAAGAAGATAATTACTATCAATTAACTGATTATAAATCTTCAAAAAATATAGGTAAAGCTTTAGAAGAAGTATCTAAAGGTTTAATTCATATAAAAGAGGATTAATAATGAATAAAATAAAAAAATTTTTTAAAGATTTATATGAAATTATTATGACACCAAGTATGACATTCCTTCCAGGTAATTTAGCTTTTTACTTGGTATTGTCTATTTTTCCAATACTTACTTTAATAGGTGTTATAGCATCTAGGTTTTCAATAAATGTAGCATCGTTAGTTAATATAATTAATACAGCACTACCAAGCGATGTAGCTTCTACTTTAGTTACGTTTGTAGAAGGTAAAGGTTTTGATACTAATATTGGTATATTTATGATAATAGGCTTTTTCTTAGCAAGCAATGGTTCGCATGCTATAATACTTGCTAGTAATACCTTATATGGATTTCCTAATTCTGACTATATTAAAAGACGTATAAAGTCAATTTTTCTAATTATATTAATTGTACTTTTATTTATATTTATGTTAGGATTCTTAGGATTTGGTAACCATATTTTAAATATATTATTAGATAAGTTTGTCACAGGTAATTTAAAAAATATTATTTATATGACCTTTGTTATATTAAAATGGCCATTTTCAATTTTTATAATATTCTTTAATGTAAAATTAATATATACTATAGCACCCGATTGGAAAATTATGAGTAAACATACTACTCGTGGAGCTTTATTTACTACATTTAGTTGGATTGTTGTAGTTCAAGGATATTCTTTTTGGGTAACACATTTTACTCATTACGATATATTTTATGGAAGTTTATCTAATATAGTAGTATTAATGCTTTTAACTTATTTAATATCTTATATATTAGTAATAGGGATTGCTATTAACGTAAAAACTTATGAATATAAAATAGAAGATTAGAACAAAGAAAGATAAAGTTCTTTTATCTTTCTTTTTGATTTAAATGTCATGATATAATAATAAGAGGAGGTAATATATGACACCGCATATAGAAGCAAAAAATGATGAAATAGCTAGTACTGTAATAATGCCAGGAGATCCTTTAAGAGCACAGTATATAGCTAATACTTATTTAAATGATGTTAAATTAGTAAATAAAGTAAGAAATATATATGCTTATACAGGTACTTATAAAGGAGTTAAAGTAACAATAATGGCAAGTGGTATGGGAATGCCAAGTATAGGTATATATTCTTATGAATTATTTAAATTTTATAATGTAGAAAATATTATAAGAGTAGGTAGTGCTGGATCTTATAGTAAAGATTTAAAATTATATGATGTAGTACTTGTAAATGAAGCTTATTCTAAATCTAGTTTTGCTAAAATACAAGGATATGATAGTGATATAATAAGTTCTAGTGAAAGTATAAACGATATAATAAAATCTACATCTGAAATTTTAAATAAAAAATTAACAGTAGGAAAAATATATTCAACAGATGTTTTTTATGATAATGTAGACATAAATGAATTATATAATGAAGGATGTCTATGTGTAGAAATGGAGTCTTTCGCACTTTTCTACAATGCAAAAAAACTTAATAAAAAAGCCTCATGTCTTCTTACTATTTCAGATAACTTAGTAACACATGAAGAAACGACAAGCGAGGAAAGACAAAAAACATTTAATGATATGATAATTTTAGCCCTTGAATCAGCGATTAGATTATAGATTTTAGAGCATAATAAAAGAAGTAGAGGTGAAATATGAAATACAAGAAAACTAGTACGTACTCTTATAATTTACATGTAATTAAAACCGATAAATTTAAGACAGTAACAGTAAAAATAAATTTTAAAAGAAAATTAATAAAGGAAGAAATAACTTATAGAAACATGATTATAAATATGTTATGTGAATCTAGTAGTGTTTATCCTAGTAAAAGACTTATGACTATAGCAACCGAAGAATTATATGATTTATCTTATAAAGGGATGAATTATATATCAGGTAAATATAATGTCATGGGATTTGATATAACATTCTTAAATGAAGAATATACAGAACCTGGAATGTTAGATAAGTCAATAGAATTTCTTTCAGACTTAATTTTTAAACCAAATATAGAAAGAACAAGAAAAGGAATAGCATTCAATAAAGAGAATTTTAATTATTCATATAACTTATTAAAAAGTAGTATAATGACTCAAAAAGAAAATTTAGATGGATATGCTAGAATTAGAATGTTAGAAAATATGGAACCTAATTCTTATCTTTCTTATAGAGGTACAGGATATATTGAAGATTTAGAATCAATAGATAATATAAAACTATATAATTATTATGAATCTATATTAAATAGTGATATTATAGATATATTTGTAATAGGTAATGTTAATGAATCACATATAAAGAAAGTTATAGAAAAAACATTTAAAAATATTAAAACATTTAAAAAACCTAGTGAATCTCATTTCGTTAGACCTAAGAAAAAAAGATTATTACCAAAAGTAGTTAAAGAAGTAAAAAATATTAATCAAAGTAAGTTAGTATTAGGGTATAAAATAGATAAAATGACTGATTTTGAATTAAGATACGTATTAAATGTTTATTCATATATATTAGGTGGAGGACCAGATTCAAAACTATTTAAAACAGTAAGAGAAAAAAATAGTATGTGCTACTACATATCAAGTGTTGGTCAACCTTTAAATAGCATTCTAACTATTAATGCTGGAATAAATAAAAAAGATTTTAAGAATGCTGTTAATCTTATAAAAAAAGAAGTATCTGATATGAAAAAAGGTAAATTTAATAACGATGATATAATTAAAGCAAAAGTAACTTATATAAATAGTTTAAAGGAATTAGAAGATAATCCTGAAAGTTTACTTAGTTTATATGCAGGTATTGAATACTTAAATAGTGATGATATAGATAAAAGATTATTTAAAATGAATAAAGTTACTAAAAAAGATATAATAAAATTAGCTAATAAAATTCATTTAGATACAGTTTATATATTAGAAGAGGGGGATAGTCATGAAAAAAAGTAAATTAGAAAAATTAGATTTATCCCTATATACTGAAGAATTAGATAATGGTTTAAGAGTATTTATTGTACCTAAAACAGATGTAAATGGTATATATGCTACACTATCTACTAAATTTGGATCAGTTTATAAAGAATTTGTACCACTTAATGAGAAAAAAATGGTAAGTGTACCTTTAGGAGTTGCTCATTTTCTAGAACACAAAATGTTTGAACAAAAAAACAATATAGATCCATTTACTTTTTATTCAGAAAGAGGAAGCGATGCGAATGCTAATACCTCTAATTATAAGACAACTTATTTATTTAGTGGTCCAAATTTCTTTGATGAAAATATAAATTATTTACTTGATTATGTACAAGATCCATATTTTACTGATGAAAATGTAGAAAAAGAAAAAGGAATAATAGAACAAGAAATTAAAATGTATGAAGATGATCCATATTTTAAAATGTATGATGGTATTATATATAATACATTTATAAAACATCCAATAAAATATCCTATAGCAGGTACAGTAGAAGATGTAAGAAAAATAACAAAAGAAGATTTATATACTTGTTATAATACATTCTATCATCCATCTAACATGTTCTTAGTAATAACAGGAAATGTTGATCCAAAAGAGGCTATGGAAGTTATAAAAATAAATCAGGAAAAGAAAAAATTTGATTCTAAAAAAGAAATAGAAATAAAAACATATAATGAACCAGATAAAGTAGAAAAAGAAAATGAAGAAATAACTATGGATGTAGAAATTCCTAAAGTAGGAATAGGTTATAAAATAAATTGTTCAAAGATGAAATTAAGTATAAATGATATAAAAATATATTTAAATATATTATTTGATTTAAAAATTGGACCAACATCTTTATTAAATGAAAAATTAAAAAAATTAAATTTAATAACACACGATATTGATTTTAGTATGATAAATACTGATAAAACAGTACTTATAATGCCTATGATAGAAACTAATAATCCTAAAAAAGTAATAAAATTATTAGACGAAGAATTAAAAAATCTTTATATATCAGAAAGTGAATTAGAAAGAAAGAAAAAAGTTAGAAAAAGTAATTGTATTTATAGAAGTGATAATATATATTCTATTAATAATAAAATAGTTGGTAATATTATGAATTATAATGAAGTAATAGAAGATGATTATAAGAGAATAGATGAATTAAATATTAAAACAATGAATAAAATAATAGAAAAGTTAGATTTAAGTAATAAAACTACTTATATTATAAATAAACCTTGATTTATTTATAAATTTATGATAAATTAATTAGTGTTAGGAGAGGCAAATATGACAACATTATTAATTATAGTATCAATATTAATAATAGCTATAGTACTTTTACAAAGCGGTAAAGCAGAAGGTGCTTCATCTATTATTATAGGTGGAAATGATGATTTATTTAAAAATAGAAAAGAAAGAGGTGGAGAGTTATTTATAACTTATTCTACTGTATTTCTTGGAATAGCATTTTTTATACTTTGTATAATACTTTAAAATGACATAAGTCATTTTCTTTTTATATATTCATATTTTTAATTAAGTGTGATATAATAAAGAAAGAAAATAAAGGAGGATATTATGACTTGTAAGAATTGTGGAAAACAAATAGAAGATGATAAAATTTTTTGTAAGTCATGTGAAGATGAAATAAAAAAAATATCTTCAAGAAGTGAATTAAATGAATTAAAAAAATTAATAGAAAGTCAACAATCATTTAGTGATATGGATGATACTAAAGTACTATATGATATAAATGATATAAATAAAGATATAATAATTAATAATACAGTAAATAATAATGAATTACCTGTTAATGAATTAACAAGAGAAGAAAAAAATAAAGAAGAATATGAAACTCTAGAAAAAGAAAATATAAAAGAGGAAGAAGTAAAAGAAGAAAGTAAAAACCCTAAAAAAAATAAAACTAAGTTAATAATAATAATCTCAATAATTATATTATTACTTATATCTTTAGTAGGACTTTTCTTACTATTTAATAAAAAAGATAAACAAGAAGAACCAGTAGTAGTAGATTATGAAAAAATATTAAATGAATATGGAGATGCATTAAAAAGTACTTTAAAAGAATATTTAAAAGAAAAAGATGAAGTACCATCTATTGAAGAAATAAATAAATTATTAGACTATAAAAAACATGAAATAAAATGTGAAGAAGAAGAGTTATATAGTGATTCTAAAGTTTATTTAAATAAATGTGTAATAGATAATAAAAAAGTTAAATATACATATGGAGAAAAACAAGAAATAAAAGAAAGTACTAAAATAGATATATATGTAAATAATAATTATTATTCAAGTAATGAAGAAGGAACTTTATATAAAACTATTATGTGTCATGAATGTACATTAGAAAGAGCATATGAAAATAGAGTAATAGTAAAAGAAAACAATGAATATTACTTATATGACTATGATAGTAAAAAAGAATTTGGACCATTTAATATGGAAGATAAAAACTTATTAAGCTATAATTCAGTACTTTATGGTATTATTTTTAAAGATAATACAAAAAACTTATATAGTATAAGTTCTAAAAAAACATTTAAAAATATAAAAGGAGAATTATTAGAAGAAAATATTAATTTTACTCCATCTATCATGTATAAATATGGATATTTAGTATTAAGAAATAATAATACTAATAACTTTATTAATCTAAAAACAGGTAATATAAGTTATAAAATAGATAATAAAATAAGTAACTTTATAGAGAGTCCTAAAAACAATATAGTATATATAACTACATATACAACAGATATAAATAAATTTAAAGTATATAATAGTAATGGTAAACAATTATTTCAAGATATAGAATATACGAAAATGATGTTCTTAGATGATTATATATATTTAATGAGTTCTAAAGGATTTGAAACATATGACTATGATTCAAATCTAATACAAAGAAGTAAAACTTATACTAAATTATTAGGACTATATGATAAATATATAGCAGTACTTGATAAAAATATAGTAAAAATAGTAAATTTTAATGATAAAGAATTAGTAGCTTTTAAAGATACATTAGATAGTAAATATGAATTTAATGAGAACTTATCAGGTAAAAAATCTAAAGATAATAAAGAAGGTATTTACTTAACTTTTGAAAATAAAAATTCTAAAGATGATAAAATAGAATATTACTATATTATCGATACTTTAGAATCAGGTATAACAAAAAATAATAATTAAAGATAAAATTCATCTATTTCACTACTATTATAATTTATACTATCATGAATATAAAAAATAGTTTTAATAGTATTAATAATTTTATTTGAACTATAATATTTAATAATATCAGATAAAGATAATATGCCAATAACATTATCTTTTTCTTTTACCAATAATCTTTTAACTTTAAAATGAGCCATAGTATCTAAAGCTTCATCAAAAGTAAAACTATAATTTATATATATAATATCTTTAGTCATATAATCAGTTACTTTATCATCAATACTTTTAATACTACTAAGACTAAGACATATATCTCTATCAGTAATAACTCCAATATATTTATTATCATCTTTAATAGGTAGAAAACCAATATTATTCTTTTTCATTAAAATAGAAGCATCTTTAATAGAATTGTTTTTATCTATATATATAATATTTTTACTAATAACTTCATTAATCATATTATCACCATTAATATTATTGATTAAAAACTAAATGTTATTCATATTATTAAGTATGAAAAGAATGCATTTAAGAAGAAGAAAAGTAAAAAAAAATAAAATAATAAACAAAATAATAATAATTATTATATTTATTGTAATAGCAATCATATATATATTTCAAATATTTAATGAAAGAGCACTTCCAATATTAGAGAGTTATTCTGAAATAGAAACTAAAAAAATAGTAACACTCATTATTAGTAGTACAATAACAAAAGAGATTGCTAACAACACAACTATGGATGAACTATTTATAACCCAAAAAGATGATAATGGTAATATAAGAAGTATAGATTTTAATTCTAAAGTAGTTAATGATATATTAGTGATTGCTACAAGAAAAGTAGAAGAGAATTTAAGATACTTAGAAAATGGTGATATGGGTAAACTAGATTTACCAGAATCATCTTTATCAAATTATTCTAAAGAAAATTTAAATAGAGGTATTATATATGAATTACCTAGTGGAGTTATATTTAATAATTTTTTACTTGCTAATATACTTCCTAAAATACCAGTTAGGATAAGCCCAATTGGAAATATTATATGTAGACTTGAAACAGATATAAAAGATTATGGAATAAATAATGCATTAATAACTGTTAATATAACTATGAGTACTGATGTTAAAATATTATTACCAGTAACATCTAGTATAACAACAATTACTCTTAGTACTCCTATAATTATGAAAATAATAGAAGGTAATGTACCTAGTTATTATATGGGAGGTTATTTAAAAACACCTAGTCTTATTACTAATGTACAAAATGAATAAAATTATTTTTCTTAAAAACTACTTGTTTTTTCTTTTTTTGTTATTATATTATAGTATAATGAAGAATATTTTTATATAAATATAACAATAATGAATGTAAAAATATGGTATTTTGTGGTAAACTATAAAAGAAGGGTATGAATTAAATATGAGGCATAGAAAAAATAATTATGGATTTAATAATTTTAGTTTTATAAAAAGAAAAAAGATCTCAAAATATTTAATAGTAATATGTGCTATATTAGTAACAAGTTTAACTATAGGATTTGCTGCATCGAGTGCTAACCTAGTTATGAAAAGTATAGCTGTGATAAGAGTAGATAAGACAGTAAGATTAACAGGAATTAGTGTAAATTCTACAAGTGGCAATTCTATATCAAGAACTGAAGAATATAACGTATCTAATATATTTGGAGATGTAGTATTACCGAGTAAAGATTCATATGTAAAATATGAAGTTGATATAACAAACTTGGGTAATGTAAAAATGGGTGCTCTTACTTCTAATCAAATATGCATGCCAGCCACTACAGCAACAACTGGTAATGTACCAGAAGGAAAATTTGTAGTTGGTGACGAATATATTTGTGATGTAGGAGATGGTGAAGAAAAAACATTCTTTGTATTAGAAAACAAAGGAGATACAGTAAGTTTAATAATGAATTCAAATGTAGGAACAGATGGAAAAATGGTAACATCATCTTCAACAAATAAATCAAAGGTATTTTGGTTAACGAAAGAAGATTATCTGGCTGCAGGAGGAACAGAAAGTGAATGGAATGAAAATATTAATATGAGCCCATTAACAGCAAATAAAACATTGAGAGAATATACATCAACTTGGACAAATATATCATCATCTCAAATAACACTGCCAACAAGAGATCAAGTATCTACAGCAGCAGGCGATAAAATGTCAGGTTTACCAATATGGCTATATGATTATACAGCATATGATTCTGCGTTTGAAAATAAACATGTTGTTGATGAGGTCTTAGGTTATTGGACTTCTAAATTATTAGATGCTTCAAAAACTTATGCATATTGTGTTGAAAATGGAACTATTTCGACAGAACATTTAGGATATGGAAGTACTGTAGCTAGTGATCTTGGTATTGGAGTACGCCCAGTTATAACTTTATCAAAATTACAGTTTGGCTTAAATAATAATTTAGATTATACAATAGATGATTATAATAAAAGTGATGTAATACCAGTATGTGATGGTGATAACTGCACAAATGGTGTAACTAAAAAAATATATGTAACAATTAAATACAAAGATGGAATAGATGAAAGTTTAGTAACTAGTGAACCACAAAGTTTTAATATAGGGTTTGATTATAAGCAAATATTTACAGTAACATATGATGGAGTAACTTGTACAGATTGTATAAGTGAAGTAGTAGAAGGCAATACTTATACTTCAACTATTAGTTTAACAAATCCTAGAGTAACAATGGGTTATACATTATTAACAAAAGATACTGACTATACATATGATGAAACCACTAAACTATTAACAATCCCTAATGTTAATGGCGATATTACAATTAAAGAAGAGGTCAAAGAAGACACTGGAAAAATTTCTAATGGCCAAATTGTATATTTTAATGTAGATACTGGAAAAGTTTGTACAGATTACACTGAATCTCAAAGTGAAACAGAAGTAAAATCAGGATGTATGAAATTTTATGTTTTCAATGATGATGGTGGAGATAAAGTCAATCTGATATTAGATCATAATACCACGCAACTTATAGATTGGAATGATAGTGATGATGTTACAAATGGTCCTACCTCTTTATTAGATCAATTAAAAACTGACACATCGTCTTGGAAAGGTACATTAACTCCAACAAATTATAGTCATCCTAATTATACAATAGATTATACAGGATATAAAGCAAGATTAATAACAGCAGAAGAAGTAGCTAGAATTACTGGTAATACATCTTTTGATGTATCTACAGATGAAGAAGGAGTATTCTATTTTGATACTAATACATCTGAACCAAGTGATACTTGCAAATATGATGAAGAAACTGAAACTGATATTACAACAGGCTGTAATTATCAATGGTTATCTGGAACTTCAGATCTAGGCTATTGGACCGCTACACAGTTTGTATTAGATACTAATTCAGTGTATACAGTAATGACAGATTATTCAATGTCTACTTATGATATATATGGTGGTAGTATAGGCTTACGTCCAGTAATAGAAGTACCTAGGTCAGTAGTAGCACCTCAAGAATATGGATGTAAAGCAGTAACAGAAGCAATAATAGGCAATGTACCGAGTGGAAGTTATAATTATGGAGATGAATACACTTGTCGGGTAGGCGACAACTATAGCAATACATTCTTTGTATTAGAAAATTCTAGTGATACAGTAAGTTTAATCATGAAAGAAAATTTCACAGATTCATATGTCCCAAAAACTTTGGCATGGTGCATAGATGGAGGAGAAGATAATACAACTTGCAAAAATATAACAGCGACTGGATCTAATGCTCTTACTGGAAAAGACTATTTAGGTCATATAAAAAGTATATTTAATATAGAAGGAGTAGAAGTGAGTTTTCCAAGTGCTAGTCAAATAGCCACTGCTTCTAGTAAGTCATTTGACGATGAAAATTATATTAGAGGTTTACCAGAATGGTTATCTGATTATTTAATAGATACAGCACATCCAGTATCAGGAGTATATGGCTATTGGACAACAACGCCTAATGCTGCTATTAATAACGTTGCATGGAGTGGTGATAATTCTAATATTTTGTATTATTCTAACGTTAACGATTCTAGCGAGTATGGTGTCCGTCCAGTAATAACTATTTCAAAAGATTTAATAAATTAAGTAAGGTCTAACCTTGCTTTTTTAATTTATATTAATAGTTTTTATTTTATTTAATTATTAAATATGTTAAAATAGACATGTAAGTTGGTGATAATATGGTTATACTTCCTGCAGATACATTTATTGTAGTAAATAAAACAACATTAAGCGATAAAGATAGAAATTTATTATTTCTTTTATATCAACCAATAATTGGTTCACAAGCAATAAGTCTATATTATACATTATGGTCTTATTTAGATAAAATGGAATTATTATCTAATGAATGGACACATCATCATATACTTAGAGATATGATGATAAGTAATAATGAACTTATGGATGCTAGAGTAAAATTAGAAGCAATAGGTTTAATTAAAACATATGTAAAAAAAGGTAATATTAATAGTTTTGTATATGAATTATATTCTCCTATTAGTGCATCAGAGTTTATAAACAATCCAGCTCTTAATATAGCACTCCTTAATGCTGTTGGAAAATTAGAATATGATAGAATTATTGGTTTCTTTAAAATACCAAAAATTAATTTAAGAGAATATGAAGATATAACTAGTAGATTTAGTGATGTATTTGCTTTTTCGAGTGAGCCTATTAATGAAAACTTAATATATGATATAAAAAAATCTAATTATAGAAAATTAGAAATACTATCTAAGATAGATATAAATACTATATTAGAATTTATAAGTGATGAAATGTTAAATAAAAAATCACTAACTAGAGAAACAAAAGATTTTTTATATAAAATAGCATACATTTATAATTATGATAATGATGATATGGTAGAACTTATTAGAAATTCTATAAGTGATAAACATACTATAGATAAAAAATTATTACAAGAGAATGCTAATAAATACTATAGATTTGATAACTTAGGTAAATTACCTAGTATAATATATAAAAATCAACCAGAATATTTAAGAAAAGAAAATTTAGATACATCAAATAGATCAAGAATAATACACATGTTTGAAACTACAAGTCCTTATGATTTTATAAGTAGTAAATATAAAAATTCTAATCCTACAAGTTCAGATTTAGCTATTATTTCTTATTTGCTTATAGATCTTAATCTTAAACCTGGTGTTGTTAATGTATTAATTGATTATGTATTAAAAATTAATAATAATAAACTAATTAAATCATTTGTAGAAGTAATTGCTTCACAATGGAGTAAGAGTGGTATTGAAACTGTTGAGGATGCTATGAAAATAGCTGAAGATGAATATAAGAAAAAGAAAAATGTTACAGTAAAAGTAAATAAAAAATCATCAATAACACCTGATTGGTTTAATAAAGAAATAAAAGAAGATATTGCTAATGAAGAAGAAATAAGAAAGTTAGAAAGTCGTATGAAAAGAGGTTAGCTTATGCATAATATAACTGAAGATTTAGATATAAATAATAATATATATGATTTAGATAAAGAATATAATGAAGCATTAAAAGATAAAGACTTTAAAGAAATAGTTAATAGTACTAAATTAGATTCTTCTATATTAAAAAAATATACTAGTGTAATAGAAGAGTGTAGTAAAGAATATAAAAATTGTAAAAATTGTTCATGTTTATTAGATTGTAAAAATAAAATAGAAGGATTTTGTTATTTACCTATTAATGTTAATGGTAATATTAATTTTACTTATAAACCTTGTAGATATAAAGAAGCACTTGATAATAAAAATAAATATTTAGATAATATAAAATATTTTAATACTCCAGAATATGTAAAAGATGCTTCTCTTAATAATATATATAAAACAGATAAAAATAGATTTGAAGTAATAAACTATTTAATGGATTTCTTAGATGATTATGAAGCACATAAACCTTGTAAAGGACTTTATTTGCACGGTAATTTTGGATGTGGTAAAACTTATTTAATAGCAGCTATATTTAATGAATTAGCACTTAAAAATTTTAAAAGCTGTATTATATTTTGGCCAGAGTTTTTAAGACAAGCTTTCTATGATGATTTTAAAGAAAAATTTGATTATGTAAAAAAAGTACCACTACTTTTAATAGATGATATAGGTGCTGAAGGACTTACTGCTTATAATAGAGATGAAATATTATGTCCATTACTTCAATATAGAATGGATAATAATTTAACTACATTTTTTACTTCTAATTTAAATATGAAAGAATTAGAATGTCACTTATCAAATTCTAAAAATGGAGTAGATGAAGTTAAGGCAAGAAGAATTATTTCTAGAATAGAACAGTTAACTGTAAACCTACAAATGATTAGCAAGAACTTACGCAAGTAAACTTGCCTTTTTTTTCTTATTGTTGTATTATATTAAGTACGTATTGGGGGGTATAATATGAATACCAAAAAGAATGACTTAATAACACTTTCCAAATTATCAGATTTAACGACAGATCAAGATATATTATATTCCTTAAATAAGGATAAAAAAGTTATAACAAATACATCAAAAGAATTAGTCGAAAAACGTATAGGTTTTACTTCTAATTATTTAAATAAAGAATCAATTTTAGATATTATGACTCATAATAAATTTCTTAAAAATACAAACAAAAAAGTAAAACTAAGTAAAAGAATAAGTTCTAAAGTATTAGATGAAATATTTATAGATTTTTTGATAACAACTAATATACCTTTATTTGAACTTTATACTAAGATGAAAAAACATAATATTATTTATACTACTATAGATGAAAATATATGTGGAAGTACAGTTTATATAAAGAGTCTGTTAAAGAATTATATTATAATAAATGATGCTACAGCATTCGATAAAAAACTTACATTAATACATGAATTAGGACATGCTTTTCAAAACTTAAATGGGTATAAACAAACAGATTATTATTCTACATGTTTTATGGAAAGTTTTTCTTCATTCTTAGAATTACAATTTATAGATTATTTAAGAAAAAATGGTTTTAAAGAAAAATCCTTTAATGAAAAAGTGAATATTATTAATGAGATAATATTAAATCATTCTATTTTAAATGATAGCTTAGATTCTTATTTATCAGATAATATATCAACCATAGATAAATTAATTTTTGATTATAAGTATAAGCAATTTATGAGTGATTTATTATGTTTATATTTTTATAGTAAATACAAAAGTAATGATTATGAAGAATTGTTAGATTGTTTTAATATGAATTATGCTAAAGTAAATGATAAAGAAATGTTAAGAATATTAGGAATACCATTTGAAACTTTTAAGTATGGTAGTTGTGTAAAAAAATTTGAAAAAGAATTAAGTCAAGAGAAAAAATTAATTAAATAGTAACAACTAAATGTAAAAAAACGGGTAATTTACAAAAATATTACTTGTTTTTTTGTGTGTGATAAGATAATAATATAATGAAGAATATTTTTATATAAATATAACAATAATGAATGTAAAAAATAGTAATATGTGGTAAACTATATAAGAAGGGTATGAATTAAATATGAGGCATAAAAATAATTATGGATTTAATAATTTTAGTTTTATAAAGAGAAAAAAGATCTCAAAATATTTAATAGTAATATGTGCTATATTAGTAACAAGTTTAACTATAGGATTTGCTTCATTTAGTTCAAACTTAGTTATGAAAAATATAGCTATGATAAGAGTAGATAAAACAGTAAGATTAACTGGTATAAAAGTAAATTCTACAAATGGAGGTGCTATATCAAGAACTGAAGAATATAACGTATCTAATATATTTGGAGATGTAGTATTACCAAGTAAAGATTCATATGTAAAATATGAAGTAGATATAACAAATTTGGGTAATGTAAAAATGGGAGCACTTCCTCCAGTTACACACTCTTCAATCTGTACAGCAGTGACTACAGCTACAACAGGCAATGTACCAACTGGAAGTTTTAATTATGGAGATGAATATAAATGCAAAGTAGGAGATAGTTATACAAATACATTCTTTGTGCTAGAAAATAATACAGATACAGTAAGTTTAATTATGAAAGAAAACTATACAGATTCTTATGTACCTAAAACAACAGCTTGGTGTACAGATGGTGGTTCCAGTCATAAAACTTGTAAAAATATAACCGCAACTGGAAGTAATGCTCCTGATGGTAAAGATTATTTAGGACATATAAAAAGTATATTTAATAAATCTGGAGTAGAAGTAAGTTTTCCTGCAAAAGCTCAAATATATAAAGCAGCAGGAAATAAAAGTTCTAGTTTTCCAACATGGCTATATGATTATTTAGATAAAACAACCCATCCAGTAACAGGCGTAAGTGGCTATTGGACAATAACGCCTGGTAATTTCTCTCGCAGCGCGTGGATTGTTCACTATAACGGCTATTTGAACGGCGGCACCCCCTCCGTCAGTGATTCTAGAAGTTACGGTGTTCGTCCAGTAATAAAAATATCTAAATCAGCATTTGGAGCAGATACTAGTTTAAATTACACAATAGATGGTTATAGTAATGGTGAAGCAATACCAGTATGTGATGGTGACAACTGCACAAATGGTGCAACTAAAAAGATATATGTAACAATAAAATATAAAGATGGAATAAGTGACAGTTTAGTAACTAGTGAACCACAAACTTTTAATATAGGATTTGATTACAAACAAATATTTAAAGTAACATACGATGGAATAACTTGTACTAATTGTAATACAGAATCGATAGAAGGTAATACATATACAGCAACTATAAATTCAAGTACTCCAAGTATTGTTATGGGAGATATAATATTAACAAAAGATATAGATTATACATATGATGAAGCTACTAAATTGTTAACAATACCTAATGTTAATGGGGATATCACAATTAGTGAAGGTTCAAATTATATATGTAAAGCAGTAACAACCGCAACTACAGGTAGTGTTCCAACAGGAAATTATGCTTATGGAGATGAATATACATGTGATGTGGGCGATGGTGACTCAAAAACATTTTTTGTACTAGAAACTTCAGGAGATAATGTAAGTTTAATAATGAATGCAAATGTAGGAATAGATGGTAAAGCAGTAACATCATCTTCAACGAATCTATCAACAGTTTCATGGGTAACAAAGGAAGATTATATAGCTGCCGGAGGGACAGAAAGTGATTGGAATAGATATATTAGAACTAATAAAGGACCAATAACAGTTACTAATGCATTGAAAGAATATACATCGGCTTGGACAAATATATCTCAAATAACATTACCAACAGCAGATCAGATAGCAAATGCTTTAGGTTTAACTGTTGATGTTGACAATGATGATTTGTTAGAAAATTTACCAACATGGCTACATGATTATTTAGAGGAAGCAACTCATCCAGTATCAGAAGTATTTGGTTATTGGACCATTTCATATTCTATGTATTCTGAGGATTCTACTGGAAATTATGCGAGAGCTTATGATGTGACAGGTGATGGGTCATTATATAGTCAAGATGTCGATGCCAACTATGATGGCATTCGTCCAGTTATAACAATTCCTAAATCAGAATTAAATTAAAAAATATATGGTATATTATAACAAAAAAATAAAAACTTAACTCTTTTAATGAATTAGTTAAGTTTTTCATTCTAATAATTGTTGTAATAAATTATAAATATGTGGTAAAATATAAAAGAAGGGTAGGAAGTACTATGGGATATTATAATAAAAGAAATATAAATTTAGCTCTTGTAATAACACTTATTTCAGTGCTTGGACTATCTATTGTATTTGCAGCTTTTTCAAGTACTTTAACGGTAAAAAGTAATGCGACTATTACACCGGATTCAGGAGAGTTTAAAGTAGTATTTTCAAGTAGCAGTACATCACTTGCAACAACTGGTGTAAGCATAACGAAAACTGGAAATGCGAGTGCTGAAACACCAACAATAAATAATGATGGTAATCCATCTATAAGTGGATTAAAAGCAACTTTCACGTCACCTGGTGAAAAGATAGAGTATACATTTTACGCAAGAAACGTAGGTAGTTACGATGCATATTTAAGTAGTATAGTATTTGATAATATTAAAGGAAAAACATCATTTAAAGAATGTATAGCAGGTACTGGTACAACATCATCTTTAGTAGCAAGTGCTTGTAACGGAATAAAGGTAACAACCACAGTATTAAGTACATCATATACAGACACAACACTAAATATAACAAATCATGTATTAAAAAAGAATAATAGTGAATTAGTAAAAGTAACAATAGAATATACAAGTGGCTCAAGTGTAGCAGATGGTCCATTTACAATAAAATTTGGTAAGATATATTTAACATATGGCTCAACAAATTTAAGCGGAACACCAACATTACCAACTGGAACAGTATTGTCATCAACCACAAATGAAATAAAAGTTGATGATAGTATAAGTTATATAGATGGATATAGAATATATGGAAGTAGTAGTGGAGTAGGAGATTTGAATTCCAGTACAGGGAAATACGAAATACCATTAACACTTAGTGGTAAAAATAAAATAGATTTCTTTAATACATCAAAACTAGTTACAACAGATTATCCATTTTCATCAACACAATCTAAAGCAAGAGTATATACGGATAAATTAACACCAGGTAAACAATATGTAATAAGTGCGACATTAAAGAATAGTTCTAGTGTTCCAGAATATATATATTTTTATAAAATAGATAGTACAGCTTTTACATTTCTTTCATATATAACAGTAGATAAATTACAACCATCATCAACATTTACTGTAGAGGATGGATATGATTATTTTGTAAAAAAAGGTCAGACATTAGTGCTTACTTCAAGTGATATAGCAAAATTCTCTACATTCCAAATAGAAGAAGGTACAACCCCAACAGCATACGAAGCATATGTAGAACCAATCAGTTATAAAGTAAGTTTGAATTCACCATTAATGAATGGAGACTATATAGATTATGAGCTTGGAAAAGTTATAAGAAGTAGCGGAACAGAAGAATTAGTAGATTTACCAAAATTATCAAAAATACAAAATACAACAATATTAACAGTAAATACTACAAATGCTCCATCAAAAATAGAAATAATTTATTAAAAAGCAAAAGAAAAAACTTTTGCTTTTTATTTATATATAGACTTAGAACCTCGTTTTTGATAAAATTGATATAGGTGGTAATATGCAAAATATTATAAAAAATAATACAATAATAATTTCATCTAATGAATCAAAAATACAAATATTAAAAAATTTAAAACAATTAGTAAACATTAAATTTTTTACTATTAATGAGTTTATAAAAAACTTATATTTTGATTATGATGAAAAAAGTATTCTTTATGTAATAAAAAAATATAACTTAAAATATGAGGTTGCTAAAGAATATTTAGATAATTTAATATATATAGAAAATAAAAAATATAATAATAAAAAATTAGATTTTTTAGTTAACTTAAAAAATGAATTAATAGAAAATAAATTATTAATATTTAATACTAGATTTAAAAAATATATTAAAGAAAAAGATATAATTATATATAATTATGATTTAAATAAGTTTGAAAAATATTTATTAAGTAATATAGATTATAAAATAATAAACAAAGAAAATAATAACTATACACCTAAAATATTTGAAGCACAAACTATAGAAGAAGAAGTTGAATTCGTTGCTTATTCTATTTCTAAATTAATAGATAGAGGTATTGATATTTCTAAAATTAAGCTTACTAACATTAGCGAAGATTATATAAATATAATAGAAAAAATATTTAGCTTTTATAATTTAAAAATAAATAAGCATAAAAATATTCCTGTTATATCAACTATAATAGGTAATAAATTTTTTAATAGTTTAGATTTAGGTATAGAGGAATCTTTAGAAAATATAAAAGAATATAATAATACTACAAGTTATAAAAAAATAGTAGATATATGTAATAAATATATATGGTGTACTGATATAAATGATTTAAAGACTTTAATATTTAATGATTTAAATAATACTTATATAGAACATATTAAATATACTAATGAAGTGGAAGTAATAGATTATAAAAATTATATTGTTGATGATGAATATGTATTTATGTTAGGATTTAATCAAGGAATAATACCTATATTAAAGAAGGATGAAGATTATATAAATGATAGTATTAAACCTAGTTATTTAGATAATACAGTAGATTTAAATAAAAAAGAAAAAGAACAAACTTTAAGATCTATAAAAAATATAAAAAACTTAATAATAACATATAAATTAAAAACTGATTTTAATACATTCTATCCATCTAGTTTAATAGAAGAATTAGATAGTGAAGTAAATAAAATAAATATAGATTTAAAAGTGAGTTATAGTGATTTATCAAATATTTTAACCCTTTCTAAATTACTTGATAATTTAATTAAATATGGTGAGAAGTCTGATAAATTAAGTATTTTAAATTCTAATTATGAAGTTAAGTACAATACTTATACATCATCATTTACAGGTTTAAATAAAAAAAAATTAAACACTTATATTAAATCATTAAAAACATTTAATTTATCATTTTCTACAATGGATGATTATAATAGGTGTGCTTTTAGATTTTATATAGAAAAAATATTAAATTTAAAAACAGATATAAATAAATTTAGTGTTTTACTTGGAAATATATATCATCATATATTAGAACTTTCTACTAACAATACTATAAATGTAGAAGAAGAAGTTTATAAATATTTAAGTGCTAATGAAATAGTATTAAAAAGTGATGAAGAGTTTTTTATAAAAAGAACAATAGATAATATAAATTATTTAATTAATACTATTAAAGAACAAAATAAATATTCAAAATTAAATATAATAGAAACTGAAAAAAATATATGTGTACCATTAATTGATAATATAAATTTTATAGGCTTTATAGATAAAATAATGTATAAAAAAGATAAAGAAGATATAATAGCTTCTATTATAGATTATAAAACTTATATAAAAAAACCTAGCTTAAAATATAAAGAATATGGTATAGGATTACAACTTCCAGTATATATGTTTTTAGCGCACTCTATTTTTAATAATATTAAATTTGCAGGATTTTATATGCAAAATATAATGCTTGATAATATGAGTGAAGAAGAAAAACAAAAGAGTTTAAAACTTATAGGTTATAGTAATACAAATAAAGAAATTTTAGAACAATTTGATTATAATTATATGGATAGTAAAGTTATAAATGGTATTAAAGTTAATAATGATGGTTCATTTAGTTCTAATAGTTTAAAGAATATGTTAAGTGATGATGAAATTAATGACTTAATTAATTTAACAAGTTCTAAAATAAAAGAAACATTAAAAAATATATTAGATTCTAAATTTGATATAAATCCAAAATTTGATAAAACAAATATAGGATGTGAATTTTGTAACTTTAAAGACTTGTGTTTTATGAATGAATCTAATTATGTAAAAATAGTAGAACATGATGATATTTAAAAAGGAAGTGGATTATGGGTTTTACAAAAGAACAAGAAGAAGCAATAACTAAAACAGGTACCAATATAATAGTTTCTGCAGGAGCTGGAAGTGGTAAAACAGCAGTTCTTACAGAACGTACAATAAGAAAACTTATTAATGGTCAAAACATTAATAGACTATTAATATTAACTTTTACAAATATGGCAGCTGGTGAAATGAAAGATAGAATTAGACAAGCTATAAAAAAGGCTGGATTAAAAGAACAACTAGATTATATAGATTCAAGTTATATTACAACATTTGACTCATTCGCACTTTCAGTAGTAAAAAAATATCACTATTTACTTAAAATACCTAAAGATATATCAATTATGGATTCTTCAATAGAAGTATCAAAAACAGATGAAATAATAGATGAAGTTTTTTTATCAATGTATAATGATCCTGACTTTAAAAAATTAGTAGGAGACTTTTGTACAAAAACAGATGATAAAATAAAAGAGATAGTAAAAGAAATATCAAAAAAATTAGATTTATTACCAAATAAACAAGAATATTTAAAAAATTATGAAACTATATTTTTTAATGAAGAAAATATAAATAATTATATAAATGAGTATTATAAACTTATAATAACTAAAAAAGAAGAAATAAAAGATCCATATAAAACTTTAATTAGTTTAACAGATGAAAAATATATTACTACATTAAATATAGAAAACTTACTAGAATCTAACTCTTATGAAGATATAAAATCTAGTTTAAATATAATAGGTAGTCCAAGAAAAAATAAAAACTGTAGTGAAGATGCTGCTACATATAAAGATATAATTGTAAAAAAAGTAAAAACTTTAAAAGAATTAACTAGATTTGAAAATAGTGAAGAAATAAAAGAATCTCTATTATCTATTAAACCTTATATAAGAGCTATTTGTAAAATAATAAATCTTTATGATGAAAGATTTAATAAATATAAAATAGATAAAAACTTATATACATTTCAAGATATCGCACATATGGCTATTAAAGTTATAAAAAATAATAAAGATATACAAGAAGAATTAAAAAATTCATTTGATGAAATCATGGTAGATGAATATCAAGATACTAGTGATATACAAGAAGAATTTATTAATTTAATAGCCTCTAATAATGTTTATATGGTAGGAGATATAAAACAATCAATATATAGATTTAGACATGCTAATCCTTATATATTTAGAAATAAATATGATGATTATTCTATTAATAAGGGTGGTATAAAAATAGATTTATTAAAAAACTTTAGAAGTAGAAAAGAAGTATTAGATAATATAAATTTAATATTTGATTTAATAATGGATAATAATGTAGGAGATGCAGAATATAGTAAATCTCATAGAATGAATTTTGGTAATACTAGTTATATAGAACATTTAAAAACTCTTCATGATAACTCTATGGATATATTAACATATAATAAAGAAGATCTAAAAGAATTTACAACAGATGAAATAGAAGCATTTACAATAGCATATGATATAAAACAAAAAATAGATAACAAATATCAGGTAGTAGATAAGAAAACAAATACATTAAGAGACTCTATGTATAAAGACTTTGCTATAATAATGGATCGTGGTACTAGTTTTGATTTATATAAAAAAATATTTGAATATGTAGGTATACCATTATCACAAATAAAAAATGAAAAATTAACAAGTGGTAATGATATAACAGTTATAAAAAACTTCATAAATTTAATAATAAAAATAAATAATAATGAATTAGATCAAGAATTTAAATATTACTTTACTAGTTGCTCTAGATCATTTTTAAATAAAATATCAGATGAAGAAATATTTGATATATTAAAAAGTAATAAGTTTTATGATACAGAATTATTTAAAATATGTAAAAGTATAAATATAGATGAACTTTCTAATTTAGATTTATTAAATGAAATAATAAATAAATTTAATTATTATGAAAAAATAACAACTACATCTTCTATAAAAGAAAGTGAAATAAAAATAGAATATTTAAAAGATTTAAGTGTTAATCTATCAAAAATAGGTTATACTCCATTAATGTTTAGTGAATATTTAAATAAAATGAGTGAAAAAGAAGTAATAGAGTATTCATTAAATAGTGGAGATGTTAATAGTGTTAAAATATTAAATATACATAAAAGTAAAGGGTTAGAATATAATATTTGTTATTTTTCTGGATTATCTAAAAAAAATAATGATGAAGATATAAAATCTTTATTCTTAGTAGATGATAGTTTTAATATAATTACTCCATATGTAAAAGAAGGAGTTAAAAATACAATACTAAAAGATTTATTAATAAATAAAAATATAAGGGATAATATAAGTGAAAAAATACGTTTATTTTATGTCGCACTTACACGTGCTAAAGAAAAAATAATAATATTACTTCCATTTGACGATAAGGTAGAATCATTCACACACTTAGTACCAGATCAAAACAGATTAGAATACAAAAGAATAAGTGATATGTTAAACTCTATAAAACCAGTATTAGAACCATATATAAAACAAATAGATTTTAATGAAGTAAAACTTACAAAAGATTATAATAAAATAAAAAAATATAATTATAAAAAAGAAATAAAAGAAAGTTCAATTAAAATAGAACATAAATATAATAATATTAATTATGAAATAATAAATCAAACTAGATTTTCTAAAGATAGTAATAAATTATTGACTTTAAATGAAATAGATAATATGAAAGAGGGAGTAAAGCTTCATTATATATTTGAAACTGAAGACTTTAACAATACAGATAATGTATTCGTACTTAAATTTCTAAAACATATAGATAAAAATTATATTAATTGTTATAAAGAATATGAATTTATATTTAATGATAATAATGATATAAAACATGGTTTTATAGATCTTATGTTAGAATATGATGATTATATAATGTTAATAGATTATAAAACTAAAAATATAGTAGATGATGCTTATATAAAACAACTTAATGGTTATAAAAATTATATAAGTAATATAAGTGGTAAAAAAGTAAATATATATCTCTATTCTATATTAGATGATAATTTAGTTGAACTAGATCATAAATAAAGAGTGATAAAAGCAAGAAATAATTTTTTAATTTTCAAAAATATTACTTGTTTTTTTTGCGATATGATAGTTATATAATGAAGAGTAGTCAAAGCACATATATACTATTAATGAATGTAAAAAAATAGTAATATGTGGTAAACTATAAAAGAAGGGTAGGAAGTATATGGGATATAATAAAAAAAATACAACATTAATATTAATAATAACTATAATAAGCGTATTAGGTTTAAGTATAGCTTTTGCAGCTTTTTCTAGTTCTCTAACAGTAAAAAGTAATGCGACAATTACACCAGATTCAGGAAATTTTAAAGTAGTATTTTCAAGTAGTAGTACATCACTTTCAACAACTAATGTAAGTGTAACAAAAACAGGGAATGCACAAGCTGGAACACCAATAATAGATAATAGTGGTAATCCAACAATTAAAAATTTAAGTGCTTCATTTACTGCACCTGGAGAAAAAGTAGAGTATACATTTTATGCAAGAAATGAAGGAAGTTATGATGCATATTTAAGTAGTGTAGTATTTAATAATATTAGTGGTAAGTCAGTATTTAAAGAATGTGTAGCTGGAGAAGGTACTAGTTCTTCAATGGTAGAATCAGCATGTAATGGAATAAAAGTAACAACAACAGTATTAAGTACTTCTTATACTGATACAACTCTAAATATAACAAATCATGTATTAAAGAAAAGTAATAGTGAATTAGTAAAAATAACAATAGAATATACAAGTGGTTCAGCAATAGCCGATGGCCCATTTACAATAAAATTTGGTAGTATTTATTTAACATATGGATCAACAAGTTTAAGTGGAATGCCAACACTACCTTCTGAACCAATCTGTACAGGAGTAACTACTGCCACAACAGGAAACGTACCTACTGGAAGTTTTAACTACGGAGATGAATATACATGCCAAGTAGGAGATAGTTACACAAATACATTCTTTGTGCTAGAAAATAATACAGATACAGTAAGTTTAATCATGAAAGAAAACTATACAGATTCATATATACCAACAACACTTTCCTGGTGTACAGATGGTGAAGATGATAACACAACTTGTAAAAATATAAGTACAACAGGAAGTAGTGCTCCAACAGGAAAAGATTATTTAGGGCATATAAAAGAAATATTTAATAAAGAAGGAGTAGAAGTGAGTTTTCCAAGTGCTAGTCAAATAGCAACCGCTGATGGAAAGAATTATTTAGACTATCCAACTTTAGAACAAAAATGGTTAACTGATTATTTATCTGGAGCTTTACATTCAGTAACAGGTGTAGATGGATATTGGACTAGTACTCCACATACAGTTACTATTGGTGCATGGTATGTTGGTAATAATAGCAATATAGATTATTATAACGTTGGACTTTCAAATAAATTTGGTATCCGTCCAGTAATAACATTATCTAAATCAGTTATAAAGTAAAGATGTATAAATTTTAATACATCTTTTTTGATATAAATTAAAAAACGTGTTATAATACTTGAACTGGTGATAAAATGTTAAATAAAATAGATTATGAAGAAGTGGTGAAGTTTAAAAGATATAAACCAAGAGATACAAATAATAGTAGTATATTATATTATCATAATAATATAATATATAAATTACCATTTTTCTTTGATCAAAATAGAATAGAAGTAATAAATTATATTTCAGAGTGCAATTATGATAATTTAATAAAAATAAAAGATTTTATAATGCAAGAAGGATTTGCTATTGGATATTCTTTTAAATTTTATGATAATTATAAAAGTTTAGCTAAGTTTTCAAAAAGGGATATAAAGCTAAAGATTAAAGATTGTCATAAAGTAATAGATATTTTTAATATGCTTGTTGATAATGGATTAACTTATATGGATTATCATTGTGGTAATATATTATTAAATCCTAAAACAGATGATATAAAACTATGTGATATAGATTCATTGATTGCTGATGATTGTATAAATGATTTTATATGGTCTAATCAATCTGCTATGGCACTTTGCCTTGAATATCTTTATGGTTTTCCAGTAATATTTATGAAAAGATTAATAGAAGATGGAGAACCACTAAATAAAGATAATTTAATAAATAAATTTTATACAAATATAACAAATGATAATTTATATGACTTTCATAATGTATTAGAACAATTAGACTTAGAATTATTATTAAAAGAGCAAAAAACATTAAAACCAAAAGTTAAAAAATTAAAAAAATATATATAAAATTAAAACATATTAGAAATAATGTGTTTTTTCATGGTAAAATAATAATGGTGATGTTATGAAAAAAATAATAATGGTAGATGGAAATAACTTGTTATTTAGAAGTTATTATGCTACAGCATATACTGGAAATTTTATGAAAAATAGTAAAGGATTTCCTACAAATGCACTATTTGGATTTGCTAATATGATAAATAAAATAGTACATGAAGAAAATCCAGAATATATGATAGTTGCTTTTGATAAAGGTAAAACATTTAGACATGAAAAATATGATTTTTATAAACAGGGAAGAATAGAAACACCTGATGAATTAAAACTTCAATTTCCGGTTGCTAAAGAAATGTTAGATGCTATGGGTATAAAGTATTATGAAATAGATAATTATGAAGCAGATGATATTATTGGAACGTTTGCTAAATATTGTGATATACCAGATGATGATTATGAAGGATTAATAATTAGTAGTGATAAAGATTTACTTCAATTAATTTCTCCTCAAGTAGAAATGAAATTATTAAAAAGCAAAGATTATATTAGATATAACTTAGAAAGCTTTAAAGAAGAATGGGGAATAGATCCTATAAATATAATAGATTTAAAATCCCTTATGGGAGATTCTTCAGATAATATACCAGGTGTTAAGGGTATAGGTGAAAAAACTGCTTTAAAACTTCTTCATACATATAAAACATTAGATGGTATATATGAAAATATAGATAAAATAAAGGGAAGTGTTCATGATAAGCTTGTATTAGATAAACCTAATGCTTATATGAGTTACGGTATAGCTACTATATATAGAGAAGTTCCACTTACAATTAATATAGATGATATTAAGTATTTAGGACCTAAATCTAATCTTAAAGAAATATATGAAAATTTAGAGTTTTATTCATTTTTAAAAAATATAGAAGAACCTACTCATAAAGAAGTAGAACAATTTAGTTATAAAAAAGTAAAAGATATTAATGAAATAAAAATAGATGATAGTTGCGCTATTTATTTAGAGGTAGATGATATTAATTATCATAAAGCAAATATAATTGGTATGGGTGTATATAATAAAGATAATTCTATTTATATATCTGGTGATGATTTAAATAATACTGACTTTTTAAAAAACATAGATATATATACATATGACTATAAAAAAGTTATAGTATCTTTAAAAAAGAAAAATTTAATGATTCCAAATGTAGTATTTGATACATCATTAGCTGCCTACCTGCTTGAATATAATTTAAAAGATGATATAGCATACCTTTCAAATCAATTAAATTTTGAATTACCATTTTATACTAATATATTAAAGGATAGAACAAATATAGAAGAAGTAATAGTTAAAAAAGCAAAATTTATATATGATACTAAAAATTCTTTAGAAGAAGAATTAAAGAATAAAGAAATGTATGATTTATTTAACAACATAGAACTTCCATTAAGTAGAGTACTTGCTGATATGGAATATACTGGATTTTTAGTAGATGAGGCTCAATTAACTGATATGGGTGAAGATATAAAAATAAAAATAGAATTAATTAGTAAAACCATTTATAATTATGCTGGTGAACAATTTAATATATCATCTCCTACACAGTTAGGTGATATATTATTTGAAAAATTAAACTTGCCACATGGTAAAAAAGGTAAAACAGGTTATTCAACAGCAGCAGATGTACTTATGAAATTAAAAGATAAACATCCTATAATAGATCAAATTTTAGAATATAGACTTTTAACTAAATTATATTCTACATATATAGAAGGATTAAAATCATATATATTTGAAGATAATAAAATACATACAATATATACACAAACATTAACTCGTACAGGTAGACTTTCTAGTATAGAACCTAATCTTCAAAATATTCCTATTAGAAATCCATATGGTAGATTAATAAGAAAAGCATTTATACCAAGCGAAAATTCTATAATAGTGAGTGCTGATTATTCACAAATAGAGCTTAGAATATTTTCATGCTTTGCTGATGTAAAATCTATGAAAGATGCCTTTTTACACGGTATTGATATTCATACTAAGACAGCAAGTGATATATTTAATTGTGAAGTAGAAGCAGTAACTAAAGATGAAAGAAGAGTTGCTAAAGCAGTTAACTTTGGTATTCTTTATGGTATTAGTGGTTATGGATTAGGTGAAAATCTTAATATAAATGCAAAAGAAGCATCAAAATTTATTAATCAGTATTATGAAACCTATCCTGGTATAAAAGCATATCAAGATAAATGTATAAAAGAAGCACATGCTAAAGGATATGTAAAAACTATGTTTAATAGAATACGTACAATACCTGAGTTAGAAAATAAAAACTATATGATACGAAGTGGAGCAGAGAGAATGGCTCTAAATACTCCAATACAAGGAACAGCAGCAGATATAATAAAACTTGCTATGGTAAGATTATATGATGAATTTAATAAAAATAATTTACAAAGTAAAATACTAGTTCAAGTACACGATGAACTTGTTATAGATTGTAAAAAAGATGAATTTGATATAGTTTGTAAATTAATGAAAGATGTGATGGAAAACGTTGTTAAACTTGAAGTACCACTTGAAATAGATATAGAATATGGAAATGATTGGTATGAAGCAAAATAAAAATTGACAAATTTAAAAAAATTGTTATAATACTTGTTGGGTGATATAATGCAAGATAAAATATTAAGAAGTTATGAATCATTTGAAGAAATACCTCTTGGAATTCTAGTAATAGATAAAAATAGTAATGTTAATTATATTTTTAATAAAAAAACTAAAAATACTTGTGTAGCACGTGAATTTATAAGTGATACAGAAATAGTAAATATAGGTAAAAATCAATTAATAAAAGAAACAAAAAAATATTATAATGTTATTAATAATAAACTAATATTAACTAAGGAACAGTTTTTAACTTTTGATTTAGATGTAATATCTTCTAGTGAAGAAGATTATATAATAATACCACTTAATGAAATACTAAATATAAAAGGAAATGATAAATATTATTTAGATAGAAACGATATAAACAATATAATTTTATTTGATAGTGAAAAGAAGAAAGTTAGATAAAAACTTTCTTTTTATTTGACTATAGAAAACTTCTTTTGTATAATGAATATAGGTGGTAAGATGAATGGTATATTTATAATAGATAAACCAAAAGGTGTTACAAGCAGAGATGTAGTAAATGAAATACAAAAGAAATTTAAGACTAGAAAAGTAGGTCATACAGGTACACTTGATCCACTTGCTACAGGAGTACTTATAGTATGTGTTGGGAGTGCTACAAAACTGGTTGATATTTTAACAAGTAATGATAAAGAGTATGAAGCATGCGCAACTTTAGGAATACAAACAGATACTCTAGATAATACAGGTAATGTATTAAATGATATAATTTCTTTAAAATCAAAAGATGAAATAATTAATACATTAAATAAATTTAAAGGTAAATATCTTCAAGAAGTGCCAAAATATTCAGCAATAAAAATAAATGGTAAAAAATTATATGAATATGCAAGAGAAAATATAGATGTACCTCTTCCAAAAAGAGAAGTAAATATAAAAGATATAGAGTTACTAGAAGATATAAAATATATAGATAACCATACAATATTTACATTTAAATGCACAGTATCAAAAGGTACATATATAAGAAGTTTAATAAGAGATATTGCAACATCTCTTGAAACATATGGTATTATGACTGATTTAAGAAGAACAAGACAAGGAAGATTTAGTATTGATCAATCTTGTAAACTTTCAAGTATTAAAGATACAGACTTAATAAATATAGAAGATATATTTGATTATAAAAAAATAGAAATAGATGAAAGCATAAAAAAGAAAATTTTAAATGGTGCTAAAGTACCTAATATTTATAATGAAGATAAAATAATATTTACACTAAATAATGAAGTAATAGCTATATATGAAAAGGAAGATAATTATTTAAAACCATATAAAATGTTAAGAGGAGGGAATTTATGACATTAGTAATTATGGCTGCAGGAATGGGAAGTAGATTTGGAGGGCTAAAACAAATAGAACCAGTAGGACCTAATGGAGAGTTTATAATAGATTATTCTATTTATGATGCTATTAAAGCTGGATTTACAAAAGTAGTTTTTATAATAAAAGAAGAAAATTATGAAATATTTAAAAGTACTATTGGTAGTAGAATAGAAGGAAAAATAGATGTAGAATATGTATTTCAAGATATAAAAAATATACCAGATAATGTTAAACTTCCAAGTGATAGAGTAAAACCTTTAGGTACAGGACATGCAATACTTAGTTGTAAAGGAGTAGTAAATGAACCATTTGCTATTATAAATGCAGATGATTTTTATGGAAGAGATGCATATATTAAAGCTGCTAATTTCTTAAAAGAAGATACAACAGATTATGCTATGATAGGATATAGAGTAGGTAATACATTAACAGATAATGGATCTGTAAAAAGAGGATATTGTGAACAAAAAGATAATTATTTAGTTAACTTAATAGAAGCTAGTATGACTAAAGAAAATGATAAAGTACTAGTAGAACCACTAGATGGTCGCGATTCTTTTTATTGTTCATTTGATGATTTAGTATCAATGAATATGTTTTGCTTTAGAAGTGATATGATAGATTATTTAGATAAACATTTTATAGATTTCTTTAATAAAAATAAAGATAATCTTGAAAAATGTGAATACTTAATACCAGATGTAGTATTTGAAAGAATAAAAAAAGATTCTTTAAAAGTAAGAGTTATAGACACGAGTGCTGTATGGCATGGTGTTACTTATAAAGAAGATAAAAAAGAATTAGTAGATTGTATAAATGAAATGATAAAAAATAAAGAATACCCAAGTAAATTATATTAGGGAGGATATATGAAAAAAATAGTTTTAGCTTCAAATAATAAACATAAAGTAAAAGAAATAAAAGAGATACTTGATAATGTAGAAATACTTACACTTAAAGATATTGGTTATGATGAAGATATAGAAGAAACAGGTTCTACATTCTTAGAAAATGCCTTAATAAAAGCACGTACAGTAAGTCACTATTTAAAAGAAAATAATATGGATTATGATGTTCTTGCAGATGATAGTGGATTATGTTGTTTAGGCATCAACCTAGAACCTGGGGTATATAGTGCTAGATATGCTAAAGAACATGATGATGCTTTAAATAGAAAAAAATTAATAAGTGAATTAAAAGATAAAGATAAGTCTGCATATTTTATATGCGTAATGGTTTTATATCATATAGATGATACTTATTGTTATAAAGAGGGAAAAACATATGGTAAGATAATAGAAGAAGAGTTAGGTGATACTTCATTTGGATATGATTGTATATTCTTATCAGATGATTTAAATACAACTTTTGGTCTTGCATCTTCTTTAGATAAAAATAAAGTATCACATAGATATAGAGCACTCATACAAATAAAAGAAGAGTTAAAAAAATAAGAGTTCAAACGAACTCTTATATTTTTCTATATAATCCTATAGCTTTACCAAGAATAAAAACATTATCAAATATAAATGGATCCATAGTATCATTTTCAGGTTGTAATCTAAAATGTCCATTCTCTTTATAAAAAGTTTTTAAAGTAACTTCATTTTCTTCTGTCATTGCTACAACAATTTCACCATTTCTAGCAGTATTTCTTCTTTCTACAATAACTATATCTCCATCAAGTATTCCAGCATTAATCATAGAATCTCCACTAACATGTAAAGTAAATACTTCCTTATCTTTAGGAATCAAATATGCAGGAAGTGAAAAGAACTCATCTGGATTTTCAATTGCTTCAATAGGATTTCCAGCAGTAATTTTACCAAGCAAAGGTACCTCTACAACATCTTCATTCTTATTTAAATATTCATTATCTACCATAAGTTCTATAGTTCTATTTTTATTATTACCTTTTTTAATATATCCTTTACTAGCTAAACAATCAAGGTGTGCTTGCACAGTAGCAGGTGAAGATACACCAATAGATTGCGCTATTTCTCTTACAGTAGGTGGATAACCGTGCGCTACTATATAAGATTTTATAAAATCAAGAGCATCACTTTGTCTTTTTGTTAATTTCTCCATTTTTATTCCTCCCAACATTTATAGTTTAACATAATTATTTACATATGTCAAACAAATGTTTTATTTTTTATAAAAAAGTGTTGACACGAATAAATGTTCGTGATATGATAATTTCAGAAAGAAGGTAATAGTATGGAATTAGTTAAAAGTAAAGGAATGGTTATGTTTTTAGTAGTGGTTTTAGGATTTACAATTATAAGTTCTATAAGTACTAAAAAGTATGATGAAAGAAATAAGGATATAAGAAACTCCTATATTTCTATTAATGTCAAATAACATTCCCTATAAAAGGGATTTTTATGTGCTTTTATAAACAATTCGTATTAAAAAATTATTAAGTAAGGAGAATTAAGAATGGAAAGAATATATAATAAATTAGTAAGAGATAAAATACCAAACATAATAAAAGCAACAGGTGAAACACCTTTTGTAAGAATATTAGATGAAAATGAATATAAAAAAGAATTAGAAAAGAAATTATATGAAGAGTACAAAGAAGTAATTGAAGCAATAGGAGATGATCGTGTAGAAGAATTAGCTGATATGTTAGAAGTAATTAGAGCATTAGCAAGTTTAGAAAACAAAGCCTTAAACGATGTCATAACAATTGCAGATAAAAAAGTGAAAAAGCGTGGTGCTTTTGAAGAAAAGATCTTTCTTGAAAAGGTTGTTGAATCAAAGTAAAAATTTAATCTAAAATTATTATCAAAAAATAAATACAATAAAAAAATGTCAAAGTTAATGACATTTTTTTAATATTCTTTTAACATTTATAAAATCAAAAACAGTAACAAAAACAATATTAATACTAGTAGCAATTATTAAACTCCAAAGTCCTATATGAAGATATGAAAATATAAATAGACTAACTGTTCTAATTATCATACCAAGTAATGTACCTAACATAGAGATACGTGCTTTATTCATAGCTTGAAGACTGCTTGATATTGGGGATTGTATATAATGAAGAAGACAAATAGGCGCAATTACTTTTATATAAGTTACTCCTTTATCTGTATTAAATAATAATTTTAATAATAAATCTGGAAATAATTCAAAAGCAATAGTAGCAGGTATACCTATAAGACAAGAGAAAATAATTGCTTGTCTTATTTTTCTTTTAATGTTATTGAAATTATTATTTGTATAATTTTTAGATACTAAAGGTATTAGGGATTGTGATATAGCACTTGTAAAGAATGATGGTAGTAGTACCAGTTGCATAACGTATCCATTTATTATTCCATATTCATTTACTATAAAGTTATTTGTATATCCTATTTTTAATAATACATAAGTTATTATAATGGGTTCTAAGAAATAACCAATAGAGCCTATTAATCTACTACCTGTAGTTGGTATGGCTATTTGAAGTAGAGATTTTATATTTTTTTTATTTGGAGTAAGATCTTTTTTACTGCATTTAAAATTAGGTATTAAGAATAAAAATATTATTATACTTGATAATTCTGATGCTATATTTGTGAGTATTATATAAGCTACTAAGTATTCAAAACCTTTACTAAGAAAGAATGGTGAACCAACTACAATTAATATTAGTTTAACTAGATCTTCTATTATATTAGTAATTACATGAGGCCACATTCTTTCTTTAGCAAAAAAATAACTTCTAAGACAATTAGATACTGTAATAAAAGGTAATACAAATCCAATAGAAAGTAGTCCAAATCTAAGCCTTTCATCATTTAACATATTTATACTTAGATAATTACTAGTAAAAAGTAATAATAAAAATATAATTAAATTAATTGTAAGAGATATTATAATAGAAGTAAATACTAAATTTTTGGTATTATATTTATCACTTGATATTAAGACATTTAAAGCTGTAGGTAGACCTAATTGAGAAATATTAATTAGAAGTAAGAAAGTAGGCATTATCATAGAATAAAGACCAATACCAGTAGTTCCAACTAAACGTGTTAAAACTATTTTTATAACCATTCCAAGTAATTTTGTAAAGAATCCTCCAATAATTAAAATTAGAGTAGATTTAATAAATTTATTTTTCATATTAAAATTTTATTCAATAATAAATAAAAAATGTACAAACTATTAAATTTAAAAAAATTAACAAAAAACATTTAAAAAATATTTGTTTTCATATATAATATATATGTATTGATTAAAAATATTAGGAGGTAATTTTATGGATATAGAATTTTCTAGTATTAAAGAGTTATATGAAAGACTTACTCCAGCCTTAAACACCAAGTTAAATGAGTTAAAAAAATATGATTTAGATTATATAAAGAAAGAAGATATATGGAATTATTTGAAGATTAATAAATGGGAGAAAGCAAATAATTTACTTCTTTATCAAATGGTAGATGATATTTTAAATTTAGATAATGATTTAATTGATAATTATGTAAAAGAAGAAATAAGGAAAAAAGTAATAAAACCTAATTTAGAAAATATGAAAGTAGATGATTAGTATGGCAAATAAAAAAGAAAACAAAAAAACTAGTTTAACTAAATCAATATTAATGTTGGTTTTTGTATTATTAATTTCAATAGTAGGTGTTTTTTATTCAATCAAAAATTTAAATTATGGATTGGATTTACAAGGTGGGTTTGAGGTTTTATATCAAGTTGATAGTATTAATGACGAAGATGTTACTACTGATATGGTTAACAGTACATATAAAATTATAGAAAAAAGAATTAATGTATTAGGAGTTAGTGAGCCTGAAATATCTATAGAGGGTAATAATATACGTGTTACAATGGCAGGTGTTGACAATATAGATGAGGCAAGAAAAACTATTAGTACAACAGCTAATCTTACATTTAGAGATACAGAAGGTAATTTACTTATGAATAGTGATGTCTTAAATAGTGGTAAAGCTAGTGTAGGATATGATGCTTCTAAAGGATATTATATTTCTTTAAGTGTTAAAGATTATGATGAATTTTATAAACAAACTAAAAAAGTTAGTGAAATGGAAAATAATTATATAACTATATGGTTAGATTATAAAGAAGGTACAACATTAGAGCACAAGGGTAAGTATTATGGATATTATGAAACTAATGAATCAGGTGAATCTAGTTTCCATGCTTGTGGAGATTTAGCTAATTCTAACTGTTTATCTTATGCAGGAGTATCACAAGGGTTTGCTAGTGACGTAATTATTCAAGGTAAATTCACAAAAGAAGAAGCACAAAATTTAGTAGATTTAATAAATAGTGGTAGTATGCCTACTAAGTTAATAGAAATATCTTCAAAAACTGTAAGCGCTTCATTTGGTGAAAATTCACTTTCAAAAACATTTGTAGCAGGTATTGTTGGTATAACAGCAATCGCACTTTTACTAATTGCTTTATACAATATAAGTGGTATAGTAGCAAGTGTTAGTATTTTAGCATACACTTTCTTAACTTTATTAATATTTAATTTAATAGGTGGAAGACTTACTTTACAAGGAATTGCTGCTCTTGTTATTGGTATAGGAATGGCAGTTGACTCTGCAGTAATTAGTTTTGCTCGTATAAAAGAAGAGTTAAAAAGAGGAGTAAGTTTAAAAACAGCATATTCTCTTGGTAGTAAAGAATCTTTTATATCAATATTAGATGCTAATATAACTACATTAATAGCAGCCATAATATTATTTATATTTGGTCAAAGTAGCGTTAAAGGATTTGCTACTATGTTAATTATAAGTATTATAGTAACATTTATAGTTATGGTATATCTAAATAGATATATGTTAAAATTATTAGTAAATACTTCTATTTTTGAAGGACATACAAGATTATTTATTAATTATAAAGAATCTAAAAAAGAAAGAAAACTTGATTTTGTAAAATATAAAAAATTAACATTTATAATAGTAAGTTTAATTATAATAGTAAGTGGTATATTCATCTATAATAAAGGATTAAATTTTGGAATTGATTTTAAAGGTGGATCTACTATTGAAATTAATTCTAATAGTAAATTAAATGAAAAAGATATACAAAAAGATTTATCAGAATTAAATTATAAAACAGAAAAAATAGAAATGATAGATAGTACAACAGCATATATAACTATTAAAGATGTTCTAAATAATGAAGAAACTACTAAAGTAGAAAATTATTTTAATGAAGCATATGATGCTACTACAAGTGTTGGAGCTATTTCTAATCAAGTTAAAAAAGATATTACAAGAAATGCTATTAAAGCTTTAATATATGCATGTATTGGTATGATTATTTATATAACTATAAGATTTAAATTTAGTTATGGAATGAGTGCTATAATAGCGCTTGTACATGATTGTTTAATGGTAATTATTGGCTTTGCTTTATTAAGACTTGAAGTAGATAGTATGTTTATTGCAGCTATACTTTCAATAATAGGTTATTCAATAAATAATACAATAGTTATATTTGATAGAATAAGAGAAAATAAAAAATTACTATATAAAAATAAAATTAAAAAATATGATGATTTAAAAGATATAGTAAATATAAGTTTAAATCAAACTATTAATCGTTGTCTTATAACAACAATAACAACATTATTCCCAGTAGTTAGTTTAATTATATTAGGTTCACATGAAATAAATAACTTTAATATAGCACTTTTAATAGGACTATTATGTGGTACTTTCTCAAGTTTATTTATATCAAGTCAAATATGGATGAGTATAGAAAAGAAAAGTATAGGAAAAGATCCTAATAAACATTGGTATGATGATAACAAAAAAGAAAAAGAAGAATTAAAAGTAAAAGGAATTAATTGCTAATTCCTTTTTGCTTTATTTATTCCTATCATACTTCCTAATGTAGAAGAGATTATAATTATTATATAAAATAAAATATATTTAATTTCAAAAGTAAAACCAAAAACAATTAAATTAAAAATAATTAATAAAAGACAAAAAATTAATCCAAATTTTAATCCTTCTAAATATCCTTTATTCCTACTTTTTTTACCCATATAAAATCCACCTATAAAAAGAGATATAACAGGTATTAATATTTTGAATATAGAACATATTTTATCATTTAAAATATTAAAGTAACTTAATATAGTTATAAAAAATGTAAAAGAAATAATAGATATAATAGTTCTTATGATAGAAATACCTAAATTTTTAATATATATCAATATATCACCCATTAATTATTATTCTTTTGTATAAAAAAATATGCTTATGTTCATTATAAAGTAGGTGATATCTATGTATCTTATATTAGTATTAAAAACTATATTTATGTATTTTTTTGTTATATTTGTATATAGATTAATGGGTAAGAAAGAAGTAGGGCAATTAAGTATAGTAGATTTAATTGTATCAATATTAATAGCAGAATTAATAGCGCTCTCAATAGAATCTAAAGACTCTAACATATTAATATCTGTAGTACCAATACTTGTACTTGTATTAGTTCAAATGTTAATAAGTTATATAACACTAAAAAATGAAAGAATAAGAGATTTAATAGATGGTAAACCTACAATAATAATAAAGAATGGTAAATTAAATTTTACAGAAATGTCAAAACTTAGATATTCGCTTGATGATTTATTAACACAATTAAGACTACAAGGAGTAAAAAGTATAGATAAAGTTAAATATGCAGTATTAGAAAATAATGGAGATCTATCAGTATTTAAAGATGATTCAGATTATCCATTACCACTCATACTAGATGGAGCAATAGATTATGAAGTATTAAAAGAGATTAATAAAGATTATAATTGGATTTTAAATATATTAAAAAATAAAAATCTATCATTAGAAGATGTTTTTTATGCATTCTATACTAATAATAAAGTATTTGTAATTTCTAGAAGTGAATTATTATAAAATGTTTGAAAAAACGTTAGAAGTGTGCTATTATAAATATAGTATATGATATTGAGAGGGTAATATGGAACAAGTAAAAGAAAAGAAAAATATTTTGTTTAGGAATTTAGATTTGGCTTTTGTATATTTATTTATATTTTTAGTAGGTATAGCAATAGTTCTTTTAATGACAACTTATTTAAATAATAAGGTAAAAGAGTTTACAACTGATTCTTTAGCAATTACATTGTCAAAATAGCACATAATTGTGCTTTTTTTTATTACTTTTTTTTAAAAAGGTATTTACAAATATAAAGAAAAAAGATATAATTGTGGTACAAGGTGCAAGAAAGTGGTAAAAGGTGGGTGATTCTTATGTTTATGGGGGAGTATCATCATAGTATAGATACAAAAGGTAGAATCATTGTTCCATCAAAAGTTAGAGATGATTTAGGTGAAAACTTTATCGTAACTAGAGGACTTGATGGATGTTTATTCCTTTACCCAAAAAATGCTTGGGATACTATTATAAGTAAATATAAAGATTTACCAGACACCAAAGATAAACGTCAGTTTATGAGAATATTTTTATCAGGCGCTACAGTATGTGAATACGATAAGCAAGGAAGAATAAATATTCCTAATCCATTAATTCAATTTGCGGACCTAAAAAAAGATTGTATTATAATAGGTGTAGATGAAAGACTTGAAATATGGAGTAAAGAGCGTTGGGGTGAATTTATTAATTCTAATGAAGAAAATATGTCAGATATAGCTGATAATTTATTTAGAGGTATGAATGCATAAATCAGTATTATTAAATGAAAGTATAGAAAACCTAAACTTAAAAGATAATAGTGTTATAGTTGATTGCACACTTGGATATGCAGGTCATAGCAGTGAGATATTAAAAAGAATAAAAAGTGGGTTTTTATTCGCCTTTGATCAAGATTTAGAAGCCATAGAAAGTAGTTCTAAAAAATTAAGTAGTATTGGTACTAATTATTCTATTATTAACAGTAATTTTGTTAATATAACTGAAGAATTAAATAAAAGAAATATATATAAAGTAGATGGCATTCTTTATGATCTTGGAGTTTCTAGTCCACAATTAGATGAAGATTATAGAGGCTTTAGTTTTCATCAAGATGCAAGATTAGATATGAGGATGGATCAAAATAATCCACTAGATGCTTATAAAGTAGTTAACAATTATAGTTATGAAGAATTAGTTAATATATTTTATAAGTATGGTGAAGAAAAGTATTCTAGTAGTATTGCAAAAGGAATAATAAAATCAAGACCAATCAATACAACTTTAGAACTAGTAGAAGTAATTAAAGCAAATGTTCCTTTAAAATATAGACGTGAAAAACATCCAGCCCGTAAAATATTTCAAGCTATACGAATTGAAGTAAATGATGAATTAAACGTATTTGAAAAAAGTTTAAAACAATCATTAGAACTTTTAAATGTAAATGGAAGAATATGCGTTATAACATTTCATTCTTTAGAAGATAAAATATGTAAAGAAGTATTTAAAAGTGTTAGTGAAGTAGATTCTACATTAAAACATTTACCCGTTATACCAGAAGAATATTTACCAAAATATAAGGTTATTAAAACAATTAATCCTAGTAAAGAAGAAATAGAAAACAATAATAGAGCTAGGAGTGCTAAATTAAGAATAATAGAGAGAATTAGGTGAAATTATGAGAAAGACTAAAAAAATAGTTAAATTTACAAGAGGAGAAAAAATGCTTTATACACTAGGCGTTATGTGTGTAGTTTTAACTGTTGTAATAAAAGTCTTTTCAAGCGCAAGTATCAGTAATCTAAAAATGGATATAGAAAAAATTTCATATAAAATAGAAAATCAAGAAAAGAAAAATCAAAGCCTAGTTATGCAAGTTAATGAACTTACATCATACGAAAAATTAAACGGGGTTTTAAAAGATATGGGCCTTGCATATAATAATGAAAATATAATAGTAGTAAAATAAAATATGCTTCGGCATATTTTTTATGTTATAATATTTATATAATGGTAGGTGAGTTATGAAAAATCAAGATACAAAATGGAATGCTCCAGTAATATGCTTTATAATATTTTTTATCGTAATAGCAATTCTATTTTTACAATTTTGTTATATAAGTTTATCTAAAAAAGTATATGGTATAAATATACAAAAATTTGCACTTACAAGAAATACAGTAACATCAACACTTACTGCACAAAGAGGAACAATATATGATGCATTAGGTAACGTTTTAGCGCAAAATATTTCTTCTTATACTTTAATAGCTTATCTAGATTCATCAAGAACTATAGATGAAAACGATCCAAAACATGTAGTAGATAAAGAGTATACTGCATCTAAATTATCAACTGTTTTAGGTGAAGAAAATTATGATTATATATTAGAACGTTTAAATAAAAATTCTAAACAAGTAGAATTTGGAAATATAGGTAGAAATCTAACTGAGCTTACAAAACTAGCTATAGAAGATTTAGGACTACCTGGTATATCTTTTACAGAAACAGTAAAAAGATATTATCCTAATGGTAGTTTTGCTTCATATATAGTAGGGTATGCTAAACAATATACAAGAATTAATTTAAGAGTAAATGAATCATATGATTTATATAACTATTATAAAAACTTCTTTAATAATTATACAAATGTAACAATAACAATAAGTGATGATAAAATAGTTAAAGTAAATGATAAAGTAATTACAAGCAAAAAAGAAGGTACAAGTTTATTATATATAAAAACAAATGAAGATACTTTAGCTACTATATTTATTAATGTATCTAGTTTAAATAAAGTTAATACAATTGATAGTACAATAGTAGGAGAACTTGGAATAGAAAGTAAATTTGAAAATATTTTACAAGGTGTAGATGGATATATAAAATATCAACAAGACAAATATGGATATAAAATACCAGATACTAAAGAAGAGAGAATAGAAGCAGTAGATGGTAATGACATATATTTAACTATAGATTCTAATATACAAAGATTTGCTGAAAGTGCTGTTGAAGATATAAAAAATAATTATGATCCAAAATGGACTATATTAGGAGTAATGGATGCTAAAAGTGGTGCTATTTTAGCAAGTGCTACAACACCATCTTATAATCCAAATAGTTTATCTAGTGATATGAGTTATCAAAATCCACTTGTATCTTATACATATGAACCTGGTAGTGTTATGAAAATATATACATATATGTGTGCTATAGAAACAGGTAATTATGATGGAGAAAAAACATATTTAAGTGGTAATTATGAATTTTCTGATGGTACTAAAATTCATGACTGGGATAAAAATGGTTGGGGTTATCTTACTTATAATAGTGGATTTACTTATTCGTCAAATGTAGGTATTATAAATATAATTAAAGATTATTTATCTTCTAAAAGTATGAGAAGTTGTCTAGAAAAATATGGATTTGGTAAAAAAACAGGAATAGAATTATCTAATGAAGAAAAAGGTAAATTAGATTTTAAATATGAGATAGAATTAATGTCAGCTGGATTTGGTCAAGGAATATCAACAACAGCTATACAACAACTTCAAGCACTCACTATAATTGCTAATAACGGTACATTAGTAAAACCTCATATAATAAGTAAAATAGTAAATAAAAATACAAAAGAAGAAAATATAACAGAAATAAAAAAGAAAGAAAATATTGTTAGTTCATCAACAGTTGATAAAATTAAAGATCTAATGGAAAGTGTAGTAGCATCCGATAGTCCAACAGGTTCTAGGTATTATTTAGAAGGATTTGATTTAATAGGTAAAACAGGTACTGCTCAAATATTTGAAAATGGTAGATATTTAACAGGAGATAATGATTATATATTATCAGTAGCTCTTATGTATCCAAAAGAAGATCCAGAAATAATAATATATGCTGCAACAAAACAACCAAGTAGTAATTCAAACTTAGTATTATCAACACCATTAAAAGAATTAATAAAAAACATATCTAAGTATAAAGCTATGAATAGTAGTTCTACTAAAGAAGAAGTAGATACATCTATTACTCTATCTTCATATATTAATAAAAATAAAGATGAAGTAATATCTAGTTTAGAACAAAATAATATAAATGTTGTACTAATTGGAGATGGAGATAAAATTATTAAACAATATCCTAAACAAAAAACTAGTGTAGTAGTAGGAGATAAAGTATTCCTTTTAACAAATGGTACAAATATAACAATTCCTAATTTTTATAACTGGTCTAAATATGAAGTTTCAAAATATTGTGAAATTGTAGGTATTAGTTGTACATTTGATGGATATGGTTATGTGGTAAGTCAAAGTATAACTGAAGGTAATAATATAGATAAAAATTCTAGTTTAGAAATATTACTAGGAAATATAAAGCCAAATTAAAAGTTGATTTAATCAACTTTTAATTTTACATATTTATATAAAAAAATTAGAGAAAGCAAAAGAATATTGACAATCAAAAAAAATTAAGATAGTATTTAATTAATATTTATATTTAAAATGGAGGTATAAAATGAAGAATTTAAATTATGAAGTAACACAAGAACCATATCATAATAACAATGAATATAAAAAAATAGAATTATCTGGCGGTTTGAGATGTAAAACTGAACACCTAACAGGTAAAGATGATATAATTTACCAAGAGTATAGAGAAAGTTCTATGTATCAAGCAAAGAAAAAATATGATATTACAAATTTAATTCATTCTAATGTAAAAACAAGTTTTATACCTAAAGCTTTAAATTTTGGGATTGAAAGTGATAAAACTTGGTTAATAACAGAATATAAAACAGGCAAAATGCTTTCAGATATTAGAAAAGAAGATAAAAACTTTTCTATAAAATCTATATCAAAAGATTTAGCGCAATGTTTATTTGATATTCATAATATAAAAGTAAAAACTAAGTATGGTTGGATAACTGATAACGAAGTATTTGAACATGAAACATTCTGTGATTATTTAAAATCAGAATTATTAAGATTTGAAGATAGCGTTAAAAATACGATTGATAAGAAATATATAGATATTATGCTTGAAAAAGGACAAAACTGTATAGAAAAAATAAAAAAAATAGAAAATAATTTGCACCCTCAATTAGTGTGGTATGATTTAAATCCTAATAATATTTTAATTAATGAAAATAACGGATTATATTCATTATCTGCTGTGATAGATCCTGGTGGAGCAAGATATGGTATAAAAGAGTGGGATTTGGCATTTTTAAGAATGGAAGTTTGTGAAAACGAAGAAGAATATCAATCTATATTAGAAGAATATAAAAAATTAGATCCAACAATTAATGATGAATTAATAAAACATTTATGTGTTTTTATAGAATTAGATGATATGATAATTAGAGTATTAGATAAAATTTCTATTCCAATTCCTTACGATACTCAGTTTAAAGAAATAATAGAACATATAGAAAATACAAATTAATTTGTTATGATGGATATAAGTGAATTTTAATTATTATAGGAGGTTATTTTAATGACTCTATTTTTAACGAGCAATATTGGTGGAGTAAAAAAAGAAAACGGTCAAAAGTATGCTACAAATTTTTTCGAGCAAAACAAATTTTTAGAAAATTTAAAAAAGTATATAAAAAATAATAAAAAATTTGTTTTAATAGCTAGTAATCCTACTAATTATGAACAAAATGATTTATTTTTAGATTTAGATAAAAAAGCATTAAATTTATCTGGGATTGATTTCAATGAATATTTGGTTTTAGATAATAGAAATAAAATTGACGTGTGTAATATTTTGAAAAATAGTGATTTAATATTTCTTTGTGGTGGTGATACTTTTGTACAAAACAAATTTTTTAATGAAATTCAATTAAAAGAACATATAAAAAAAGTGAATAGTGTTATTGTTGGCATCAGTGCAGGATCAATCAATGCCGCTTTAAATGTGTTTAATAGTCCAGAATGTAAGGAAGATTTAGTTAATTCTTCTAACTTACAAGGATTAGGTTTAACTAGTATTAATATTGAGCCACATTTCAGATTAAACAATACTAATACTTTGAATGAAAAAATTCAACGTGAAGCAATTATTAAAGAATCTTGTAATAGAGATATATATGCAATACCAGATGGTTCTTACATACTAGAAGATTCAAATTATATATATTTATATGGAGAGTGCTATAAAATAAAAAATGGTAATATTAATTTAATTTGTAAAGATGACGAAATGATAAAGATATCTAAATAAATGATATGATGACATCTGAATTTTTAAAACTATATATAAAAGATAAAAAAATATTTAATTTTTTAATTAATATTTTTTTTTATCATAAATTTAATTGGTGATACTATGTTCTTTAAAAATATACATACAAGAATTAAAATAATTATATTAGTAACTATAATCTTATTTGTAATTATTATAGGTAAAGTATTTTATATACAAGTAATAGATTATAAAAAGTTAAATAAGTATGCTACAAATCTTTGGAGTAGAAATTTGCCTCTTGCTGCTAATAGAGGAATTATTTATGATAGAAATGGTGTAGAACTTGCTAGTAATATAACAACAACTTCATTAATTTTAATACCAAATCAAATTAAGGATAAAGAATCTACAGCACGTAAGTTATCTGATATTTTAAATGTAGATTATAATGATATGTATAATCACGTATCAAAGAAAACTTCAATAGAAAGAGTACATCCAGAAGGTAGAAATTTAAGTTATGAGATTGCAGATAAAATAAATGAGTTAAGATTAGATGGGGTATATTTAGTAAAAGAGGCTAAAAGATATTATCCATCAGATAAACTCTTATCACATACTTTAGGTTTTGTTGGAATAGATAATCAAGGATTAAGTGGATTAGAACTTATATACAATAATTATTTGACAGGGAGTGATGGGTCAATTAAATATTTTAGTGATGCTAAAGGAAATAGTTTATCTATGACACAAGTATATGAACAACCACAAAGTGGAGTTAATATGACCCTTACAATTAATTATGATATACAAGAAGCATTAGAAAGAGAATTAGATAATGCATATAAAAAATATAATCCAGATCAAGCATTAGGTATAGTTATGGATCCTAAAACAGGAGAAGTTTTAGCGCTCTCTTCTTATCCTAACTTTAGTCCTAGTAAATATCAAGAATATACAACTGAACAAATAAATAGAAATCTACCAATCTGGATGACATATGAACCTGGTAGTACTTTTAAAATAATAACATTAGCAGCTTCTTTAGAAGAAAAAACTGTAGATTTAGAAAATGATCATTTTTTTGACTCAGGTTCTATAAAAGTAGGGGGTGCTACACTACATTGTTGGAAACATGGAGGACATGGTGATGAAACATATTTAAATGTAGTAGAAAACTCTTGTAATCCAGGTTTTGTTAATTTAGGTTTAAAACTTGGTAAAGATAAGTTATTTAATTATATAGATTTATTTGGGTTTGGTAAAAAGACAGGCATAGATTTAAATGGAGAAGCAAGTGGTATTATATTTGATAAAGATAAAATAGGAGATTTAGAGCTTGCTACAACAGCTTTTGGTCAAGGAGTATCAGTAACTCCTATACAACAAATAACTGCTGTTAGCGCAGCTATTAATGGTGGAATACTTTATAAACCTTATATAGTTAAAAGTTTAAATGAACCAGAAACTAATAGTGTAATATTAGAGAATACTCCTAAAGTAGTTAGAAAAGTAATAAGCGATGATACAAGTCAAAAAGTAAGATATGCATTAGAATCAGTAGTTGCTAGAGGTACAGGTCATAATGCATATATAGCAGGATATAGAGTAGGAGGTAAAACAGGTACAGCACAAAAAGTAAAAGATGGAGTTTATATGAGTGGTAATTATATAACTAGTTTTATAGGTTTTATGCCAGCAGATGATCCTCAAGTAATAGTATATATAGCAGTAGATAATGCTAAAGGAATAACACAATTTGGAGGAACTATAGCAGCTCCTATAGCAAAGTCAGTTCTTGAAAGTTGTATTAGTATATTAAATATAGAGAAAAGAGAAAATGAAATAGAAAGAGAATATATGTATTTAGATAAACAATATGCACAAGTACCTAATGTAGTTGGTATGAGTATAAAAGAAGCTCTTACTTATTTAAAAAAATTTAAAGTAGAATATAGTGGTAGTGGAGAAGTTATAACATATCAATCAATAAATCCTAATGAATATGTTTATGAGGGAGAAACAATAAGATTATTATTAAATTAATAAGATATATAATAAAAATGTAAATATAACATATTAAAGTTATTTGCTTTAGTATGTTTTTTTGTTATTTTTAAAATCAAAGTATTCAAAAGATAATTAAAAAAATAACAAAGACTGTTTTCTTTTATCATTTGTTATTGTATAATTATAATAGGGTTGTCATATGTGAACAATTTAGAGGAGATTTGCAATCAGTTCAAGGAATATTGCATTTTCTAACACATTATCTTTATTTTGACTTTACTGTGGTGGATCCTTATAAATTAAAGAAAAGAGGAAAATATGAAAAAGAAAATAAAATATTTATTCAACAAAAGAAAAATAGCTTTAAGTTTAACTTGTGCATTATTGATGCTAGGACTAGTTATTGGATGTACAAAAAAAGAAGATACAATTGAAGATAAATTAACAAAAGAAGATGAGTTGACAAAAGAAGAAATATTAAATATTGAAAAGCAATATTATAATAGTGAATTAGTATTAAATATAAATTCATATAGTAGAATAAGTGATAGGGGACTAGTTATTATAACAGATTTTGAAACTCCATCAAAACTTTCTAATAAAATTTTTGAATTTGTTAATTCTAAAGGCGAAATTCAAAATGCTGTATCTTTATCAGTAGAGAGTACGAAGAGTAATTCTTATATATTGTTACAATCGCTTGATGAAAAGGATATAAAATTTAGTAGTATTTTATTTAAAAATAAAAATTATAATGGTATTAATGTATCTTTTGTGGGAACAGAGAGTGAAATAAAAAGACTCGAAAAATATGTTGAACAAAATAAAACAATTAATCTAAAGAATTCAGATACTACAATTTCAGTTGAAATAATAAATTACTTTGTTGACTATGTTAATGATAGTTATAACACTTTAAATTTAATAGTAATTGCTGATGATAATATTGTTTTTAGTGATTTACTAACTATTGAGGGATATTCTTTAAACGTATCAATTAATAATTATGTAGAATAGGTGGTAATATGAATAATAAAGTAGTTGTAATTGGTTGTGGTAATGTTGGAATGAGTTATTGTTATGCTTTACTTAATCAAAAAACTTATGTAAATGAATTAGTTTTAATAGATATAAATAAAACAGTATTAGAAGGGGAGGTAATGGATTTAAATCATTGTCTTGCATATAGTCCTTCTAAAATTAATATAAGAATAGGAGAGTATAGTGATTGTAAGAATGCTAAAATAGTTGTAATAGCAGCAGGTGCTAACCAAAATGTTGGTGAAACTAGAATGGATTTAATACATAAAAATAGTAAAATATTTAAATCAATAGTAGATAATGTTATGAATAGTGGTTTTGATGGTATATTTTTAGTTGCTACTAATCCTTTAGATATAATGACATATTTAACTTATAAATATTCTAATCTTTCACCAAATAAAGTACTTGGAAGTGGTACTACATTAGATACAGCACGTTTAAAATATATAATAAGTGAAAAAGTAGGTATTAGTCCTAAAGACATAAATGCATATGTATTAGGAGAACATGGAGATTCAGAGTTTGTTGCTTGGAGTAATGCTAATATAGCTTTAAAACGTATTAGTTCTTATTTAACTAAACAAGAAATGGAACAAATTGAAGAAGATGTAAGAAATTCTGCTTATGAAATAATAAAGAAAAAAGGTGCTACATACTATGGTATTGGTATGTGTTTAGTTAGAATTACTGAAGCTATATTAGGTGATGAAAATATAATACTTTCAGTATCTTCATATGATTTTGAAAATGATATATATATTTCAACTCCTGCTATAGTTAATAAATATGGTGTAAAGGGAAAAATATTTGTACCATTTAACGATATAGAAACAAAAAAAATTATAAATTCAATAAATGTAATAAAGAGTGCTATTAATAATTTGTAGCACTTTTTTTGACTACTTTTCTTATGTTTTGTCGATTATATAGATATTGCTTGACTTAGATATTTGCTTATGATTTAATTGTTATACAAAGGAGATAAGAGAATGTGAAAAAAATTAATATTTTATTGTTTTTTTTCAGTTTGCTTTTTGTTTTAACAAATAGGGTGAGTGCACTTCCAGATTTACTTCAAATAGATGATAAAAAATATAAGACGTTTGAAGAAGCAATAGAGGATATAAAAGATAACTCCTTAGTAACAATTAAAGTTATAAATGATACATTACAAACTCCGGGATTTAAAATACTTAGTACTTCACCTAAAAATATTATTATTGATTTTGATAATCATACAGTAGTTTTAGATAGTGCATATAGTATAGAAAGTAATATACTATTACAAGAGAATTCTAACATTACATTAAAAAACGGATCTTTAATAGCAGATAAGAATGCTAAAATATTAATACAAAACTATTCGAATTTAACATTAGAAAATATGACTCTTGATTGTACTTTATCTAAGTCTTGTAAGTATGCTTTATCAAATAATAGTGGTGTAATAAATATTATAGGTAAAACTAATATTTATTCCCCTAAAGTAGCTTTAGATGCATATTGGTGGCCAAGTGAAGAGTATAAGAATGGTGCTAATGTTACTATATCTACATTAGGTACTATAAAAGGTGATATAGAAATGACTAGTGATGGTAGTAAAGATTCTAAAACTTTAATTACTATAAATAATATTAATCATGAAGGTAAATTTAATATAGAAGAATCTTTAAAACCTAATTTAAATATAAATGGTGGAGTATATAGTTCTAATATAGAAGAATATATAAATGATAAAGCATTAAAACTATATAAAATATTAGATAAAGATTTTTATGTGTGTTCTAAAGAAGAATTATCTAAGGAATTAATAATTAAGAATAAAGTAGAAAAAGAAATACCAAAGAGTGATTTAGAATTAATAAAAAATTCTATTAATTCTAAATATAAAATATTTTCTTATTATGATATTTCTTTAGGTAATTTTATAAAAGAGAATTTAATAAGTTATGAAGATTCAAGTAATAAAGATATATTAGTAACTTTAGATACTAGTGGCATAGAAGAATTGGAAGATGGTTATACTAGAAAGTATTCTATTATAAGACTTCATAATAATGTAAGTGATATATTAGATGTTAATTTAAATGAAGATGACACAATATCATTTAAAACAAATAAATTTTCTACTTTTGCTTTAGCATACCAAGATACATTAATAAAAAATGTTTCTAAGAATATAACAAATCCAAATACTCTTGATAACATAACAGCACATATTATAATTTTATTACTTTCTTTAACTATATTTATAACTATTATAAGAAAAAGAAAAAATAATTTTATTAAATAATTATCTTCTTTTTTTTTATATTCTTCATAAACTTAATTAGAGGGATAATATGATACTACTTACTAAAGCAGTACTTGTTATGATGTTAAGTTTAATACTATCTATATGTGTAGGATTTATACTTTTACCAATTTTAAGAAAATTAAAAGCAGGTCAAAGACTTAGTACATATTTAGAAGAAAGACATAAAAATAAACAAGGTACTCCTACTATGGGGGGATTAATATTTATAATACCTACATTATTTTGTATGTTATTTATGATTTTGTTTAATAAGATAAAGTTTAATGATACTATTTTAATAGTTATTTTAACATTTATATTTTATTCTCTAATTGGATTTATAGATGACTTTTTAATAATAAAAAGACATAATAATGCAGGATTAAGTGAAAATTCCAAGTTTTTTATGCAAGTAGTGATTGCTGTTATATTCTTTTATTTATTTATGAGAAGTGGTAATGAGCCACTTCTTTGGGTACATACACTAGGTATAAAAGTTGATATAGGATGGTTTTATGGACTTTTTATTTTACTTGTACTTGTATCTAGTTCAAATGCAGTAAATATAACAGATGGATTAGATGGACTTGCTGGTAGTCTTTCATTTATAGCATTCTTAACTCTTGGTATAATTAGTTATAATACAGGATGGCTTGAAGGTTATGAAGAAGTAGCACTCTTTTGTTTTTCTTTATGTGGATCTTTAATAGGATTTTTAATGTTTAATTTAAATCCTGCTAAAGTATTTATGGGAGATACAGGTTCTTTAGCACTCGGTGCTACTATGGGTGGTATTGCAATATTAACTCGTCATGAAGTATTATTAATATTAATAGGTATTGTATTTGTTATAGAAACATTAACTTGTTTAATACAAAGATTTTATTATAAATTAACACATAAAAGATTATTTTCAATAACTCCTATTCATCATGCTTTTGAATATAAAGGATATAGTGAAAGATCAATAGTTAAAATATTTTGTTTAGTAGGAGTACTTGCTAGTATGCTTGCTATTATATTTGGAGTAATTTTATAAATATATTGTAAAAAAAGTATTAATATGATATCATAAACATGAGGTGATAGAATGAGTAAAGGAGTAAAAGTTATTGCAGTTTTATTAGGAATTTTCCTTATATTTGTTATGATGTTAGGAGGAGTTTATAACTCTATTATGAGTAAGGATGAGACAGTTAGTCAAAAATTATCTGATATTTCTGTTCAATTAGAAAGAAGAGCTGACTTAATTCCAAACTTAGTTAATACAGTAAAAGGATATGTAACACATGAAGAAAATGTTATAAATAGTATTACTAGAGCACGTGAAAACTTAACAAAAGCTAGTACTGTAGAAGATATGGCAAAAGCTAATGATGAGTTAACGAGTGCTATTAACGGGTTATATGTTATAGTAGAAAATTATCCTGATTTAAAGGCTAATACTAATTTTATAAATTTACAAGATGAACTTGCAGGAACTGAGAATAGAATAGCTGTAGCACGTAAAGATTATAATGATGCTGTTAGTGATTATAATAAAACTATTAAAAGTTTTCCAAAAAATATAGTAGCGCGTATGTTTAATTTTACTGATAAAACATATTTTGAATCAAAGAGTACTGCTAATGAGGTTCCAAATGTTTCGTTTGAATAGGATTAAAAATTATTTAATCCTTCTTATTTTATTTAATGTATTATTTATAGTTAAAGTAAGTGCTATAGTAAGTCCTACTAATGATTTTTATGTTAATGATTATGCTAATATATTAAGTAGTGATACTAAAAATTATATAATTAATCAGAGTCAAAAAATTGAAAGTGCAGATGGTACTCAAATAGTAGTTGTTACAGTAAAAAATTTAGAAGGTTTATCTATAGAAGATTATTCTTTACAATTGTTTAGAAACTTTAAAATAGGGGATAGTTCTAAAAATAATGGACTTTTATTATTACTTTCATATGAAGATAGAAAGTTTAGAGTAGAAGTAGGGTATGGATTAGAAGGTATTCTTCCAGATGGTAAAACTGGTAGATTAATAGATGAATATATTATTCCTTATTTAAAAGAAGATAAATTTGATGAAGGAATAAAAAATGGATATGATGCTTTTTATTCTGAAATAGTTAAATTAAATAATTTAGATATTCCTTATAATGAAGCAGTACCTAGTACAAGTAGTGATAGTTCATTTGCACTAGCTATTATAGGTGCTTTAATTGGTTTATTATTTGGATATTTAATTAGAAAGTATACTTTTGGTAAGGTAAAAGTTTTATCTATTTTATCTTATATTATTATATATATAATATTATTTATATTTGGAATGTCTTCCAATAATATAAATTTAATAACACTCATTTTCCCATTTAACCCTATTTTATTTATATCTGGGCTTATTAAAACGTCAGATTCAATGTATACTGGTGGATTCTTTAGTGGAGGAAGTAGTGGATTTTCATCAGGTGGATTTAGTGGAGGCGGTGGTTCATCTGGTGGTGGAGGCGCCTCAAGAGGATTTTAACATATGAAAGTATTAAGTATAAAAGAGCCTTTTGCTAGTTTAATAATAGAAGGTTATAAAAAATATGAATTTAGAAGTTGGAAAACTAATTATAGAGGTAGAATACTAATACATTCTTCATTATCATATAGTAAAAGTGATATAGATAGATTTAAAGATTATAATCTAGATTATAAAATGGGTTATATAATAGGTGAAGCAACAATAAAGGATTGTATATTAGTAGATGAAAAGTTAGCTAAAAAGTTAAGAAATATTGATAATATAGTGTATGCTAAAAGCGGATATAAAGAAGAATATGCTTTTGTATTAGAAGATGTATTTAAATATTCTAAACCTATAAAAGCAAAAGGAAAGTTAGGATTATGGAATTATGAAAAATAAACATTATATGAGATTAAATAATGAGCCTTTTCTATTAATTAAAGGTGGTAGTAAAAAAATAGAATTAAGACTTAATGATGAAAAAAGAAAATTAATAAAAAAGAATGATATAATAGAGTTTACTAATATAGATACTTTAGAAGTTTTATGTGCTGAAGTTATTGATTTACACTATTTTAAAGATTTTTGTGAATTATATGAGAATTTTGATTTAGTATCTTTAGGCTATAAAAATAATGAAGAGGGTGGTTTTAAAGATATGGAAAAGTATTATTCTAATGAAGAACAAGAAAAATATGGTGTAGTTGGTATAGAGTTAAGAGTTATTTCTTAACTCTTTTTCATATTCTTCTAGAGTTATATTTTTACTATGTATTATTTGTGCTACAACATTACCAACATATCTATAATGCCATGGCTCATATTTAAATCCTGTAATATGAAATTTTGCTTTAGGGTATCTTAGTATAAATCCATATTTATATGCATTATTTTTCATCCAAGTAAATTCTTTAGTTTTTTCAAAGTTATCATAATCAAGTGTAATATCAGAAACATCAACAGCAAGGCCTGTTTGATGTTCTGAATGTCCACTTCTAGCACTTGCTACATCTGCCATATATTTTCCTTTAAGAAGAACATAATTATTATATAGTTTTTCTTGATAATCATAACTTCTATAAGCAGAAACTGCTATTATATTATATCCTTCAATAGAAGCATCTTTAGCAAGTTTTTCAAATTGTTTACGTGCTACACTTACAAGCATTTTATCTTTGCAAGAATATTTTAAATCTATGTATTCTAGATTATCTGGAACATAGTTTTTTTCTAATTTATTATTTTTATTAACTATAGTAGTTAAATCTACTTTTTTTATTGTTTTAATATTAGTATAAAAATCTTTTTCTAATATTAATAATAATATTATATAAATTATTTTTTCCATATTATCACCATTATATTATATGAAAAAAAGATAGCATTTACTATCTTTTAAAGTAGGCATAATATTCTTCGTATGTTAAGTTATTTTCATAGATATATTTTGCTATATCATCACCAACATATCTATAATGCCATGATTCATACATATATCCTGTTAAATATTCTTTGTCTTTAGGATATCTTTGTATAAATCCATATTTATATGCATTTTTACTTAACCATTCATATTCTTTTGTTTTATCAAAATCTCTAAATCCTACGTTTTTAGCATTTGTTAAATCTAGTGAATATCCTAATTGATGTTCTGAATAACCAGGTCGAGCAGAGTAGGTATCAGCTTCTTTTACACCATCTATTTTAACATAGTTATTATATAAAGTGGATTGAAAATTATAACTTCTATATCCTGTTGTAACTTTTATAGTTAAGCCTTCATTCCTTGCATCATCAGCCATTTTTTTAAATGTAGTAGCTGCAACTTTAACAGCTTTAGCACTATCTCTTGCATATATACCATCTATTACTTCTAAATCATCTGGTACATAATCTTTGCCTAAATAATAGAATTTATTTACTAAAGTATACATTCCTTTAGATAAATCAGCTTCTTTAGAATCATCATAAAATTTATAATCTAGATTAGAATTAACACGTGTTACTATTTCTTTAAAATCTAAATTTTTATTATCATTATAATAATTTATATATCTATCTAAGTAATCTATAATAAAATATTCTTGTTCTATAAATGAAAGTGTTGTGTTATCAAGCTTTATATTATTACTAGAATAATCATTTACATATTTTAAAATACCTTTATAATTATCATATTTATTTAATAAATTTAAATATATATCAAAATTATTTTCTTTAAATTCATCATCATTTATTAAATTAAATATTTTTAAGTAATCTATTTTTTTATTTTCATTAATTCCTTTTAAATAATATTTTATTTTATTTGGATTATAGTTTTCACTTTCTATTATATATATTATATTTTTATTATATTTATATTTTCTTATTTCATTTATTTCTGATTTAGTTAGTTTTTCTATTGAACTTATTTCTAGTTCATTATAACCAATAGATTTTAAATCTTTATTATTTTTATGATTAAATAAAACTAATAATATAAGTATTATTAAAACTATAAGTATAAATAATATTAATTTTTTAATTTTTAGTCGTTTCTTTTTCATTTTCTTTACCTTCTATAAAATATGCATAATATTCATCAAATGTTATATTATTTTCTTTAATATATGTAGCAGCACTAATTCCAACATATCTATAATGCCATGACTCATATGAGTAACCTGTTAAATATTCTTTATCTTTAGGATATCTTAATATAAAACCATATTTATGAGCATTATTTTGTAACCATTTAAATTCATCGAATTCTTCAAATGTAGCGGCTCTTGAACCATATGTTTGAATATCAATGGCAAGTCCTGTTTGATGTTCTGAATAACCAGGACGGGCTGCTATTGAATCTGCATATTCTTCTCCTTTAGTATCTTTATATTTATTATAAACTTCATCTTGATCTTTATAACTTCTATATGAGGAGTTTATAATTAATGTTAGATTTTCTTTTTTTGCAGCTTTAAACATATTAATAAATGCATTAAGTGCTTCTGGTACTAACATTTGATCACTTCCATAACTATAAGTAGAACTTATTTCTTTCATAGTTGTATCATCATATGTTTCATCTAAACCATAATACTTATTTGTTAACATAAGTATACCTTTATTAGTATCAGTTTTCTTTGTATTGGTATAAAAATCATTATCTGCGCCCACATTAACAATAGAAATTATATCAGATATATCTTTATCTTTATTTTTTTCTAAATAAGTTATATATTTACTTAAGTTTTTTTCTAAGAAATATTTTTCTTTAATTATATTTACTATATCTTTATTATAAGTAATAGTAAGTAAATAGTTTAATGTATCATCTTTTAGTTTTTTTAGTTCTACTATTTCTTCTTTATTAAAACCTTGTTTTCCAAGCTTATAGTCATAAGTTTTATGATAATTAATAGTTCTTACTATAAAACTTATTACAACAATTATAAATATAATTATAAAAATTAAAATAAATATAGGTCTTTTTTTCATCTTTCTTTTCATATTATCACCATTATTATTCTACCATAGTTTTGTTTATTTATAAAGTCAAAATATAATAATGTAAAAAAAATGTAAAAAAAATTGTAAAAAAACATTGAAATTTATTTCTATCTGATATATAATTTTAATGTAACATAAGAAGGGTTTCCATCGTATGTACAAATTATGTTAGAAAGGAAGGAATGTTTATGCAAGAACAAAATAGTAAAACAGTAGCTTTAGTAGCATTAGTTATCTCAGTATTAGGTTTAAGTATCGGTTTTGCAGCTTTCTCTAGTACATTAACTATTAAATCAGAGGCAACTGTAACTCCAACTTCAGAAAACTTTAAAGTTTTATTTGGAGCAGGATCAGTAAGTCCATCTGATAAAGGTTCTGTAACACTATCTAGTGGTGCTGAAGGAACAAATACTATAGCAGCTATTACAGCTCAATTATCTAAACCAGGTGATTCAGTTACTATGACTATTCCAGTTTTAAATCAAGGTGCTTATGATGCTTATTTAAGAACTGTAACATTTACACCAGCAACAACTAAATGTACTGCTGTTGTAACTGAAGGTAAGACATCTGTATCTAGTGATTTAATGGCTGCTGCTTGTGATAAAATTACTATGACTGTAAAAGTTGGACCTGCTGCTGAATCATTACAAACATTTACTGCTACAACTGAATTAAATAAAGTTCAAGCTGAAGCACAAAAATTAGTTAAAACTGACGGTGCTGGTCAAGCAGTTATTACTATTAGTTATGCAAGTGATGCTGTTGACGTTGATGGTGACGTTAAAGTTGACTTTGGTAGTGTTGAATTAAAATATACTTCAGATACTCCAGCTAACTAATAAATTAATTTCTAAAATTAGGTTAGAGATAATAGAATTCGTCTATTATCTCTAGTCTAAATATTGTTTAAGAGGTGAAACATGAAAAAAAGTTATTTGAAAATATTAATAATTGAATTAACATTGTTTTTAGTTTTACTTTTTAACAGTTTCTTTAAAAATATACTAAGCAATTATTATATTGTTTTATTTATGGTTTTAGCGCTTATCATTTTTAAAATTAATTTTAATTTTGAAAAAGATAAACACCAAAACAGTTCAAATGTAATGAAATCAATATTAATATATTTGATTATAGTATTAGTTATATATTACATAATAGGTTTCTTTTCAGGATTTGCTTATAATAACAATTATTATACTTTTAAATCATTTACAACGTTTATACTTCCTACAGTATTAGTTATAATATTAAGTGAGTTTTTAAGATATCAATTGTTACAGAAAAGCGAAGGAAATATATTATTAATAATTTTTACGACTATACTTTTGATTACTGTTGATGTAACAAATACTATATATTATGCTGATTTTGATTCAGTATATAACATATTAGTGTTTGTTGGGTTATATTTACTTCCAAGTATAGCACGTAATTTATGTAAGACGTATATATGCTTAAATGCTGGTTATAAGCCATCATTATTACTTGGATTAGTACTTGGTGTATATAGTTATTTACTTCCTATAGTTCCAAACTTTAGTGAATATATGAAGTCAATATTTGACTTGTTAGTTCCTATAATATTATTTACAATATTATTAAGAGAATTTAAAGATGTATTAAACGAAGAGGTAATGACAAGAAGTAATAATAAAATAAATATAATTTCTTATGCGTTGTTATTCGGACTTGTAGTTGTACTTACTTATTTTACAAGTGGTTATTTCAAATATACAGCAGTAGCGATTGCTAGTGGATCAATGAGTCCTACATTTGATAGAGGAGCAGTTGTTATTATTAAGAAAATTGATAAAGACTACGATAAAATTAAAGTAGGGGACATAGTTGCTTATGAGTATGAAAATAAAGTAATAGTTCATAGAGTTGTTAAGGTGCTTGATATAGATGGTGAACATTATTTCTATACTAAAGGTGATGCTAATGCAAGTCAAGATGGATATAAGATAACTGAAGATATGATAAAGGGAATAGTTAATGTTCAAATACCTTTTATAGGATATCCAACAGTAATGCTAAGCGAATTGTAAAAAGGAGAGATTAAGATGGAAAAAAAGGGAAACATAATTAAAGAAAGTGAGAAAACTAATAACGAAGAAGTGAAAGTAACTGAAAAAATTGTAAAGAAGAAAAAAGAAAGATATATTAGCTTTAACGCAAGAATTACTTTCTCTTTAATTCTCACTATAGTCATGATAATTACCTCAGTAATGTTTATTAATTTATCAATAGATAGAAATAAGAACGTTTATGTAAATTATCAAGAAAGTAGTAGTACAGGTTACAAAGTTTATTTAAAACCAAATGACTTCTATGAAGCACCATATTTGGATGAGAATATGACTTATATAGCAAGTTTAATTGACTATATTAATGTAACATTTAAATATAATTTTATGGTAAATAGAACATCTACAATTAATCATGATTATAAAATAGTAGCAAGCCTTGTTATTACTCCGGAAGGGAATTCAGGTAAAATACTATATACAAAAGATTATGTATTAGAAGATAATGTTAAAGGGTTAGAAAACAGTGCTAGTGGATATTCATTAGATAAAACAATAGCAATTGATTATAATAAATATAATGACTTAGCAAATACATTTAAAAGTACATATGGTGTAAGTTGTGATAGTAAATTAATTATTAAATTAATTACAAATACATTAGGTAAAGAAAGTGCATTTGGTATAGATTATAACAATTCAAGTTCATCTACTTTAACAATACCACTTTCAACAAGACAAATTAATATAAATATAGATGCATCAAATACAAATAAAAATGGTAGTGCTACAAAGACTGTAAGTGCTATGATAGGTAATAAACCATTCTTTGTAGCTGGCATAATATTAATATTATTAGGATTAGCAAGTTTCATATATTTAATAAAACTATTAGTAGTATTACTTCCAAAAAAAGATAAATACAATAGTTATGTTAATAAATTATTAAATGATTATGATAGAACAATAGTTGAAACTAATCGTATACCTGATTTAAAAGAGCATGACGTATATAAGATTACTAAATTTCAAGAATTACTTGATGTTAGAGATAATTTAAAAATACCAATTATGTATGTTAAAATAAATAGTGAAAAATGTTGCTTTTATGTAAAGGATGGTAAAGTATTATATATATATTATGTAAAAAGCGTTGATTTATAGGTGATAAAATATGAAAAGAAAAGACAATTATGGTTTTAACAATTTCAAAAATATTAATAGTAAGAAATTAACCCAAGGGTTAATTATTACTATTTTTATTTTAGTAACAACTTTAACCATAGGATTTGCTTCATTTAGCGCAAGTTTAGTTATGAAAAATATAGCTATGATAAGAATAGATAAGACAGTAAGATTAACTGGTATTAGAGTAAGTTCTACAGATAATAACGCTATAGCAAGAACTGAAGAATATAACGTATCTAATATATTTGGAGATATAGTATTACCAAATAAGAATTCAACTGTAAAATATGAAGTAGATATAACAAACTTGGGTAATGTAAAAATGGGAGCACTTACACAATCTCCAATATGTACTCCAGTAACAAATCCTACATTAGGATATTTACCTGATGGTAATTATAATCCAGGAGATGAATACATATGTGATGTAGGAGATGGTACACCTAAAACATTCTTTGTAGTAGAAAACTCTGGTGATAATGTAAGCTTAATTTTAAATGCAAATGTAGGAAGTGATGGTAATATAGTTACAGCATCATCAACAGACAAATCAAAAGTTGCATGGGTAACACAAGAAGACTATATAGCAGCAGGAGGAACAAATTATGACAATGGTAATAATACTAAAGGACCAATAACAGCAAATAAAGCTTTAAGAGCTTATACATTAACTTGGACAAATTTATCTCAGACACAAATAACGTTGCCAACATATGATCAGTTATATGCTGCGGGAGGGAACGAAGAAGAGATGTTACCAACATGGCTATATGATTATTTAGATGGAACAATTCATCCAGTATCAGATGTAACTGGTTATTGGACATCTACCCCTGTTGAAAATGCCACTTATGGTGCACGAATTATGGGTTCGAATGGTTCCTTGACTGCTAACTTTGTAAGCCTTGAAAATGGAATCCGTCCAGTAATAACAATTCCTAAATCTTCATTCAAATCTGACAGTGTTTTAGATTATACAATAGATGGCTATAATAATGGTGAGGTAATGCCAGTATGTGATGATGATAACTGTACAAATGGTGTAACTAAAAAAATATATATAACAATAAAATATAAAGATGGAATAGACGAAAGTTTAGTAACTAGTGATCCACAAAGTTTTAATATAGAATTTAACTATAAGCAAATATTTAAAGTAACATATGATGGAGTGACATGTACAGATTGTATCAATGAAGTGGTAGAAGGTAATAAATATACAGCAACTATAAATTTATCTGTTCCTAGAGTTATTATGGGAGATGTGGCATTAACAAGAGGAACGGATTACCTATATGATGAGACTACTAAACTATTGACTGTACCGAGAGTTAATGGTGATATTATAATCAAAGAGGCACCAAAACACTACACAAATGGAGAAGTAGTATATTTCAATGTAGATACTGGAAAAGTTTGTACGAATTATACTGCATCACAGAGCGCTACAGGAGTAAAATCAGGATGTATGAAGTTTTATGCATTTAACGATGATGGTGGAGATAATATTAATTTAATATTGGATCACAATACAACAGCAAAAATTGCTTGGAATTCAACTGGAAGTATTGGATCAGGACCTAGTACGTTACTAACGCAACTTAAAACAGATACAAGCGGTTGGAAGGGGACTAATACTCCTTCAAATTATACTGTTGATCAGTCATCACAAGCATCTCAAGCAAATTATACAGTAGATTATTCTAATTTTAATGCAAGACTTATAACGGCAAATGAAATAGCTAAAATTACAGGTTATTCAACTTTTAATGAAGCTACTAATACTATTAATTATTACTTTTTTGATACAAATTTTACGAGACAAAGTGATACATGTAAATATGGTAATACAACAGGATGTAGTTATGGTTGGCTATATGATAGAACAATGAAAACTTGTACATCTTATGGTTGTTTAAATAACGGCGATATTGATGGAACGTATGGCTATTGGACAGCTTCTTCATCTGCTGGTACAAATACAAATTATGCATGGTATGTATATTTTCTGGGCCAATTTAATAAAAGTAATGTTAGTAGTACTAGCTATGGAGTTCGTCCAGTAATAGAAGTGCCTAAATCATCATTAGTAGCACCTCCAATATGTAATCCAGTAACAGAAGCAACAACAGGTAATGTACCAAGTGGAAGTTTTAATTACGGAGATGAATATACATGCGATGTAGGAGATAGTTATAGTAATACATTCTTTGTACTTGGAAATTCAGAAGATAATGTAAGTTTAATCATGAAAGAAAATTTTACAGATTCATATGTACCATATAGATTAGCTTGGTGTACAGATGGAGGAACAGATAACACAACATGTAAAAATATAACAGCAACAGGTTCAAATGCTCCAACAGGAAAAGATTATTTAGGCCATATAAAGGAAATATTTAATAAAGAAGGAGTAGAAGTGAGTTTTCCAAGTGCTAGTCAAATAGCCACTGCCTCTGGAAAAACATTTAATAATTCATATATTTCAGGTTTATCAACATGGCTATATGATTATTTGATAGATACAGCACATCCAGTATCAGGAGTATATGGTTATTGGACAATAACACCTGATGCTGATGACTCTAGCTACGCGTGGTTTGTTCACTGTAGCGGCGGCTTGAGCTGCGGCGCCGTCAGCTATGCGAGCGATCCTGGTGTCCGTCCAGTTATAACAATCTCATCATCTTTGATAAAATAGGAGTTATAAAGAAAGAATAAAAATTAAGAATAAATAACAATAGAAGAAATAATATAATAAACGATATAGGATTTAAAATAATAGAAAAAATAATAAAAATATAAAGACAAATAAAGTGAGAATAACAAGTAACAAAATATTCCAGTGGAATGTTTTGTTGTAAACAAAAAATACTAGTGACTAGATTTTTTTGAAAGAGGGAAGTCACTTTGAGCAAATAAAATTGGCTCTAGATAATTCAGTGGGGAGTAAAAATTAACCATTAAGACATTTTAGTGGGTAGATAACAGGCTCTTTGTCAAATAGTGTTGGCGGAACCAAAAACTAATGATAAATGAGATTGATAGGAGGTCTTCGGACTTCCTTTTTATTATGCATATTTATAAATACCAATAATAAGTAAAATTCTAATTTTGAAATGATAAAAAGATTTAAAATCGAAGCAATTCTTTTAATATATTTAATTAAGTTATTTGTTCCTTCAATAAGTCCGTTGTTATATTCAAATTTAAGCGAATTAATAATAAATGGTTTAAATTCATTATAAGTTTTAAGAGTAGTTTTCATATAATCTGAAATATTATTATGTTTAGAAGAAATAATTTTAATAAATAAATCAATATCTTTGTTTCTAAAAGCAATATCTTTTTCACTAATCTTATTCATTAAATCAAGATTAATAGAAAGTTTAGTATTATTAGAAATATTACAGTACTTATTAATTTCATTAGATTCAGCAATAAAAGTACAGTGGCAATGTTTACAATAAAATCTTTATTTATCTAACATAAGGATAGTATTATAATTAAAAATTTTAGGTAAAATAACTTTACAATTAAGTTTCCAATCCCATTTAATAATATCATCACTAGATTCATTAATAACGCCACAATTAGGACAATAAAATGGTTTATAATTAAGATAACCTTTAAAAATTTTAGTATCAATTCCATTAATATTAACATTTTCTAAACAATTTTCATAAAATTTTATATTTTCATCTTTAATATTTATTATAGAACCATTTAAAAGAACATTTTGTTCTTTTTTTATTAATGATGTTTATTAAAAAATTAATATATAGTATAATAATTATGGTGAAATATATGTATATAGATGTATTAGTTGAACTTAAAGCAAAACAAATAGATAAGACTTTTACTTATTTAGTTAATAAAGATTTAATAGATAAAATTAAAATAGGTAAAAGAGTATTAGTGCCTTTTGGAAAGCAAAAATTAGAAGGCTTTATATTAGGTATAAATACTAATAATAATATTGATTATGCTGTAAAAAGTATAATAGATGTAATTGATGAAGAGCCTGTATTAAATGAAGAAATGTTAGAGCTTGGTAAATATATAAGTTCTAAGACTTTGTGTAATTTAATAAGTGCTTATCAAACTATGTTACCTGCTGCTTTAAAGGCTCATAAAGATTTTAATGTTAATAAAAAGTATATTTCTTATATTAGTTTAGTTGATAATACATATATACCTAAGAATGATAATCAAAAAGAGATTATAGATAGATTAAGTAATGGTGATGTATTAAAGAGTGAATTATCTAAGATATCTATTGGTAGTTTAAATACTTTAATAAAGAATAATGTTGTTAAGGTTATATTAGAAGAGACTTATAGATTAAATGATAATAATTATGGTGAAGATAAAAAGGTTATTTTAAATGAAGAACAAAGTAATGTAGTTAATAGGGTATGTGGTAACTTAAATATATTTAAACCATTTTTATTATTTGGTGTTACTGGTAGTGGTAAGACTGAAGTTTATATGCATATTATTGATTCTGTTTTAAAGTTAGGTAAGGAAGTTATTGTTCTTGTACCAGAGATTAGTTTAACTCCACAAATGGTTAATATATTTAAATCTAGATTTAAAAGTACAATAGCTATATTGCATAGTGGTTTATCTGATGGAGAAAAGTATGATGAATATAGAAAGATATTAAGAAAAGAAGTAAGTATTGTAATAGGTGCGAGAAGTGCGATTTTTGCGCCCCTTACTAATATAGGATTAATAATACTTGATGAAGAACATTCAGATACTTATAAACAAGATAATAATCCTAGATATGATACTATAGATATAGCTTTAAAAAGAGCACGTACTTATAATTGTCCTGTAATATTTGGTAGTGCGACACCATCTATTGAAAGTTTTACAAGAGCTCGTGTTGGTGTATATGAACTTTTAGAACTTCCTAATAGGGTTAATAAGACTTTACCTTTAATTGATATAGTAGATATGAAAGATGAAATAAAAAAGGGTAATAGAATATTGTCAGGTAAATTAATTGATTTAATTAATGATAGACTTGATAAAGATGAACAGGTTATATTACTTTTAAATAGAAGAGGTTATTCAACTACTATAACTTGTAAAGAGTGTGGTGAAGTGTTTAAATGTCCAAATTGTGATATACCTTTAACTTATCATAAAAACGGAAATAAATTAAATTGTCATTATTGTAATTATACGACATATAAACCTAAATGTTGTCCATCTTGTAAATCATCTAATATAAGTTCTTTAGGATTAGGTACAGAGAAATTAGAGGAAGAAGTAAGTAGATTATTTACTAAGGCTAAAGTAGTTAGAATGGATATTGATACAACAAGAACAAAAGGAAGTCATGAAAGAATTATAAATGATTTTAAAAATAAAAAATATAATATTTTAATAGGTACACAAATGATAGCTAAAGGACTTGATTTTGGTGATGTAACATTAGTAGGTGTAGTTAATGGAGATGCTACTTTAAATATTCCAGATTTTAGAAGTGGAGAACGTACTTTTGATCTTTTAAATCAAGTATCAGGAAGATCAGGTAGATCTAAAAAAGAAGGAAGAGTAATAATACAATGTTTTAATAAAGATCATTATAGTATAATATCTGCTAAAAATCATGATTATATAGGATTTTATAATGAAGAAATGAAAATTAGAAAAAAATTAAATTATCCTCCATATTATAATCTTTGTTTAATTAAATTATCTTCAATAGATTATAATATGTTAAATGAAGAATCTTTAAAAATAGTACAGCACTTAAAATCTAATACTAGTAATGTAACAATATTAGGACCAAGTTTATGTAATATTCCTAAGATATATAATAAGTATTATATGCAGATAATATTAAAATATAAAAATATAAATCAAGTTTATAAAGAATTACAATTTATAGTAAATAAAATGAAGAGTAATAATAAAGTAAATTTAGATGTTGATTTAAATCCTAGAAAAATATAAGACTGTATTGATTTTTATAAAAAAAAATGATACAATTTATATGTTAAAAGAGTAGAAAGATAAAAGGGTGATTTTTGTGAATGATGAAATTTTATTTACAGAGTCAAATACTAAAGAAGATAAATATAAAGAAATAGATAGTTTATTTGATAATTTATCAAATAATGTTAATACTGTTAATAATTATATTGCTGATTTAGTAAGAGAGAAAAAAGCTAATGTTAGCGAAAATTTATCTATACAAGAAGAAAAGCAAAGACTAGATAGAGCTAAACAAGAATTTCAAAATTATATGAATGAACAAATGTCAGACATAAAAAGAAGAGAAAAAGAGCTTGATGATTATATAACTACTCAAAAAAATCAACTTTCTATAGCTGAAGCTAATTTTCAAAAGAATATGGATAATGCTTTAGAAGAGTTGGAATTAAATAAAAAAGAAATAGAAATTAAAAAGAATAAAATAGAAGAAGAGAAACAAAGATTTGATGAATATAAGGCTTTAGAACTTCAACAAATAAAACGTTCTAATGAAATACTTGAATCTGAAAAGAAAGACTTTGAACAATATAAAGAATTAGAGAATAGAAGAATAGAATTGGAAAACAAAAATTTAGAAGATAAATATGATAAATTTAAATTAATAATTAATCAATTTAATTCAAATTTTAAACCAATATTAGAAAGTAATAAAGAATAAAGAGGTGTTATAATGAAAAATCAATTTGATACAGAAGTTTATGGATTTGGACCTAGTGAAGAAGTTGCTAGTGATGGATTTAAGTATGATACTATAAGTGGACTTGGTGAAAGTAATTATGAAAATGAAGATTTATTTGGAACAGATAATAGTGGTAATGAAGTAAATACTACTAGTGATAATACAAATAATTTTAATAATAATGGCTTTGATCCAAACTTTAATCCTTTTGGTAATATAGAATATACAAATGATTTATATAATCCTGATTTTAAGGATGATAGTGTAGTTGATTTAAATAATAATTCATTTGGTTTAATAAATAATGAAGTAAAATATGATGAGCCAGTAAATAAGTCTATAAATAATACTTTAAATAACGAAACTCAAGAATCTTTAGTAAATGAAGTATTAAAACCAGTTCCTCATATTCCAGTTAAAGAAGAGGTTAAGGAAGAAGCAAAGGAGATTGTAGATAATCCATTTAGAATAGAACAAACTGTTGTAAATGAAGCACCTATAGTACCAGAGAAACCAAAAGAAGAACCAGTAAAAAAAGAAGTTCCTGAAATAAAAGAGGTAAAAGTAGAAGAACCTAAGGTTGAAGAACCAATTATAAAAGAAGAACCAAAAATTGTAATGTCTAATACTCCAATAGAAGAATTAAATAAATTAACTGAGTATAAAGAACAAAAACTTGAAAGTACAGACATAAATGAGTTATTTGATAAAGTTAACTTAAATGTAAAAGATGCTTCTGATATATTTAGAAAAAATACTGAAATGAAAGATAAAATAGATTCTAGATTTAATGAATTAAAAAAATTACAATCAGAAATAGAAAATTCTAAAAAAAATCAATTTGATGAAATAAATAAATATAAAGAGGAAGTTTTAAATAAATTAACTGAGAAAAAAGAAGAAATTGAAAAAAGACTTAGTACATTAAAAACTTTACAGGCAACATTAGAAAAAGAAAAAGCAGATTTTGAAAAATATAAGAATGAAGAACAAGAAAGAATTAATTCTATAAAGAAAGAAGTACAATCTGCATATGATGAAAGAAGAGAAGAATTAAGTCATATTGAAGATACTTTAAGAGCACAAAAAGATTCTCTTGATGAAGAGAGAAATCAACTTAGTCTTGATAAAATGAAATATGAATCTGATAAAAATGATTTAGCAAACAATTTATTAAAATTTAATGATTTAGTTAATTCATTTACATCAGGAGTAGGAGATTTAAATAATTAATCTCCTTTTTGTTTACTTTAAAATGAGAAATGTGCTACAATTAAGTTGTGATGTTATGAAAGAATATATATTAAAATTTATAGATGAACTTAAATATGAAAAAAACTATTCTAATTTAACTTATGAAGGATATTTAAGTGATTTAGATTTATTTCTTCAGTATTTAAATGAGAATAATATAAAAAGTTTTAATTCAGTTGAATATCAAGATATAAGACTTTATGTAAATTATTTATATGATTTAGATTATAACAATAGGACTATTTCTAGACATATAAGTTCTCTTAGAAGTTTTTTTAAATATTTAAAAGTAAATAATATAATAGATAATAATCCTATGGTTTTAGTATCAAACCCTAAATTAGAAAAAAGGCTTCCAAAATATTTAAATTTTGAAGATACTGAAAAGTTATTAAATGCTTATTCTAATGATTATATAGGTATTAGAAATTCATTAATTTTAGAACTTTTATATTCTACTGGTATACGTGTTAGTGAATTAGTAAATATTAAATTAAATGATATATCTGGTAAAACTATAAAGATAGTTGGAAAAGGTAATAAAGAAAGAATAGTGTATTTTGGAGATAGATGTTTAAATTTAATTAATTTATATTTAAAAGAATCTTATAATAAATTAAATGTTAATAATTTAAATTATTTATTATTAAGTAAGACTGGTAAAAAAATAAGTGATAGAGAAATAAGAAAAGTAATAGATGATGCTGCTGTTATAGCAAATATAGATATGAAAATATCACCCCATGTATTAAGGCATACGTTTGCTACACATATGTTAATAGATGGTGCTGATCTTAGAAGTGTTCAAGAATTATTAGGACATGAAAATCTTTCTACTACTCAAATTTATACTCATCTTACAAATGAAAAAATTAGAAATATATATTTAAAAAGTTTTCCAAGAGCTAGGAGGTAATTATGGCAAAAATGTATTTTAGATATGGCGCTATGACTTGTGGTAAAACAACAGCACTTCTTCAAGTAGCGCACAATTATGAAATAAATGGTATGCATCCATTTTTAATTAAACCATTAATAGATAAAAAAGGTGATGATACTGTTGTATCAAGATTAGGAATTAGTAGAAAAGTTGATCTTTTATTAGGACCACAGGATTTAGTATCTAATAAATTAGATATAAAGGATATTACTTGTATAATAGTAGATGAAGTACAATTTTTAAATGAGAGTCAAATATATGAATTATGGTTAATATCAAAAATATATGATGTACCAGTAATATGTTATGGACTTAAAACAAATTTTAAGGGAGAACTTTTTGAAGGTTCTAAAGCACTACTAGAAAAAGCGGATGAAATAGAAGAATTAGCTACAATATGTGCATGTGGTAAGAAGGCAAAATTTAATGCTAGAGTAGAGAATGGTGAATTTGTATTTACTGGTAAAGAAGTAGCAATCGATGGAATAGATGCTACATATAAACCATTATGTGGTGAGTGCTATGTTAGTAAAGTTTTAAAATATAAAATAAAAAAAGTTGATCATAAATAAATCAACTTTTTTACATGAAAAATGTAGGACCATCTTCGTATTCTTTTTGATAATTTTGACTAGTAATTTCATTTGATTCATTATTAGAACTTCTATTTACATAAGAATTAGTATTAGTGTTAGTATTTAAATTGCTGGTATTACTAGTATTAACAGTAGTATTTTTTCCTCTTTCAGTTTTCTTAAATTCATTCATAACTTTAAACATAGTCTTGGCATTACCAATCATGGGTTTTACTTGCTTTACAAATGGAATAGCTTGATTAGCAAAGTTAAGTGCTTTTTGTGTCCCATTTAAAATTCCACCTAAAGTAATACCGCTAGATCCAAATAATCTAGAAAATAATCCTACTTTTCCTACATTACCAGCCATACTTGGTATATTATAGAAATAAGGGTTATAATAATTCATGATATCCTCCCATATACTTTCTAAAATATTATATGAATTTAATAAAAAAAGTTTTATATTTAATAAAAATATGTTATAATTTATTTGTATAGAATAAAGAGGAGTAGGTATTTATATGAATTTAATAAAGAAAATACTAGATAATATATTAAGTTTTATATCAAATATAGCTACTGGCTTCGTTTATATATTTACTAAAATATCAGTGTATGTATATCATGTAATAAAATATATTTTTTATGGAATTATTTGGCCATTTATGGCACTTATAATTTTTATATTAAAACTATTTAAACCAAAAGAACTTGATGTAGAAAAACTAAGAAAAGAGAGCCAAAAACTAAAAGAAAAAGAAGACTTAAAAGAGAAAAAGAATAAACAAAAAAATATTACTATAAATACTGAAAATTATAAGAATGAAAATATAAAAATTAAAAAGAAAAAATTAGGAGATTATATTAACTCATTCTTAACGCTTTTTGTTAATATTCCAAAATCAATTAAAAAAAGAATAGATAGAGCTGCTCTTGTTAAGAATATAAGAAACAAGAAAGCATTTGATACTAATACTATGTTAGTTGACTTTAGTGATGAAGATGAGAATGAAAACAAGGGTAAAAGAGTTACTTGGGAATATGTTGCTTATAATCAATCAGGTAAAAAAGTTAAAGGATATTTTGATGCTTTCTCTAGATTAGATGTTCAATCATTCTTAATAGGTGAAGGACTTGTTGTTTATAGTATTAGAACAAATAAATGGATTCAAACTCTACATGGTAGTGTAGGAGGTAGTGGAGTTAGATTTAAAAATAAAGATTTAATATTTTTCTTAACTCAATTATCTACTTATTTAAAATCAGGAATACCTCTTGTAGATTCTCTTAATATATTAATAAGACAAATACAAAAGAAAGCATATAAAAATATTATTAGAGATGTAACATATGACTTAACAGTAGGAGAAAGTTTTAGTTCAGCACTTGAAAAAAGAGGAGTTGCTTTTCCAAGATTATTAATAAACATGGTAAAAGCATCAGAACTTACAGGTGAACTTCCAGAAGCACTTGATGATATGGTTGAATATTATACTGAAATTGAAGCAACCAGAAAAGAAATGATAAGTGCTTTAACTTATCCAACTATTGTATTTATATTTTCACTTGCAGTTATAACATTCGTTATGATGTATGTAGTACCTAAGTTTGTAGATATATATAGTTCAATGGATTCTTCTGAGATACCTAAATTTACACTTGTTGTAATTTCAATAAGTAATTTCCTTGAAAAAAATATAATTTGGGTTTTACTTGGAATTATATTAGTTATATTATTACTTGTATATTTATATAAAAATGTTAAAATTATTAGAACTATGTTCCAATATATTGCAATGCATATACCAGTTTTAAAAAATGTTATTATATATAATGAAGTAACAATGTTTTCTAAAACATTTGCGTCTCTTTTATCACATAACGTTTATATAACAGAGAGTATGGAAATATTAAATAAAGTTACAAATAATGAAATATATAAAATGATGATTCTTGATACGGTTGCTAATTTAGCACGTGGAGATAAAATATCAGCAGCATTTAAGGATCAATGGGCTTTTCCACTTCCAGCATATGAAATGATAGTAACAGGAGAAAAAACTGGACAATTAGCTGAAATGATGAATAAAGTTGCTGTTTATTATCAAAGTTTACACAAAAATACTGTTAGTAGAATAAAAGCACTCGTTGAGCCAATATTAATTATATTCTTAACTTTTTCAGTAGGTGTAATATTACTTGCTATAATTATTCCAATGTTTGACATGTATCAACAAGTACAAAGTTTAGGGTGATTTAATGAATTTAAGTTTAATAATATCGTTCTTTATTTTAGGAACAATATTTGGATCTTTTTATAACGTTGTAGGATATAGGGTACCAAAGGGTGAATCACTTTTGTACCCTTCTTCACACTGTACTAAATGTAATCATAAATTAGGTCCTTTAGAACTAATACCAATTTTTTCATATTTATTATTAGGTGGTAAATGTAAAAATTGTAAAGAAAAAATTTCTTGGTTTTATCCAACATTTGAATTCTTTAGTGGAGTTTTATTCGCACTTTCTTATGTAGTTTATGGATTATCAATAGAGTGTTTATTATCCATAGTATTCATATCTATGCTTTTAATAATTATAATAAGTGATTATCAAACTATGACTATTCCAGATAGTGTTTTAATAGTTTTTTCATGGCTAATAATAATTATTAAATATTTTATAGTTGGTATAAAAGGCGTAGGTATGAGTTTATTATCTTCGAGCCTTGCATTTATATTTATGTTTTTATTAAAACTACTTGGAGATTTTTTATTTAAAAAAGAATCTATGGGTGGAGGAGATATAAAACTATTAGCTGTTTTTGGATTAATGTTTGGCTTTCCAATGTCAATATTATCAGTTATTTTAGCAAGTTTTATAGGACTTCCAATTTCATTAATTATACTATCTAAAAATAAGAGTCACGAAATACCATTTGGTCCTTTTTTAGCACTCTCAGCTATTATAATAGTTTTATTAAAACTTGATTTAAATAAAGTTTTAGAATTATTAACGTGGTATTAGAGCACCTATGCTATCAAGTAAAAATACTAATTATAGTATTTTTTTTGTTTTTCTTAATAAAATTAAATGGGTGAATGTAATGCTATTAGAAGGTATTAGAACATATATAAATGATAAAGAATTAAAACTAACTATTCTAAAAAATAAAATTGATATTGTAAATTATACTGATATAGGGCATTTTGATTCTAATAAGATTGTTGTTAAAACAAATTTTAAAACTATAATAGTAACTGGAAATGATTTAGTAGTATCTAAATTAATGAAGGATGAAATGTTAATTACAGGTGATTTTAATAATATAGAACTAAGGTGATAACATGAAAAATAAACTTATTTTTAGTCTAAAAAATAAAATAGAACTAAATATAAAAGGTAACAATATAACCCGACTAATAAAAAGACTAAAAAATAATAATATAGAAATAATAAAAATTAAATATATAAGTGATAAAGAAGTAAATATAAAAATATTATCTATTGATTATGATAAAGTTATTAAATTAAAAACAGTTTATGAAGTAAGTGTTATAAATCAAGAAGGAATTATTAGTTTTTTTAATAATATATTAAATAATAAATTTATGATTATTTTTATACTTATATTTATGATTATTATTTATATTTTAAGTAATATGATATTTTCTATTGATATAATAACAAATGAAGAAAAAATGTATAATAAATTAATATTAGAATTAAAAAATTATGGTATAGAAAAATATAAATTTAAAAAAGATTATAACAAATTACAAGAAATAAAAATAAAAATATTAGATGATTTTAAAGATGAATTAGAGTGGATTGAAATAGAATCTTTAGGTACAAAATATATAGTTAAATATGAACCAAGAATAAAAAATTCTAATGAGCAACAAGAAAATTTTAGAAATATAGTAGCGCTCAAGGATGCTGTTATATATGACTTAAATATTAAAAGTGGACAAATTATTAAAAATATTAATTCATATGTAAAAAAAGGAGATGTCATAGTAAGTGGTTATATAACACTTAACGATTCTATTAAAGATACTGTAAGTTCAAAAGGAAAAGTATTAGGTAAAACATGGTATAAAGTTAATATTAAATATCCATTTAATTATTATGAAGAAAAAGAAACAGGAAATAGTAAAAATGTATTTGTAATAAAATTTTTAAATAAAGAAATAGAACTATTTAATTTTAATAAGTATAAATCAAAAAGAGTAAATAATAAAGTATTATTAAAAAATAATTTATTACCCATATCTTTTTCTTATCAAAAAGAAAAAGAATTAGAAATAATAAAAGAAAAAAATAATAAGAAAAATATATTAAAAAAAGCTGTTACGTATGCTTTAGATAAAATAAAAAGTAATTTAAATAATGATGAAGATGTACTAAATTATAAAGTATTAAATTATCAATATAATAAAGAATATATAAGTGCTGATATATTTTTTGAACTAGTAGAAGATATTACTAGTTATCAAGATATAGAAAAGTATGAAGACATAGTAGAATAATGAAAATCTTATTGAAAAAATAATTTATTTATATTATAATTATACTGATAGGAGTTATTATGAATGAGTTTGAAATAATTAATGAAACAAATGAAAAAATAGAAGAATTAAAAGAAGTAGAAAAGTTACTAAAATTTGCTCTTGATTATTTAAATATAAAAAATTCTATTTTTAATGTAATAATAGTAGATGAAGAAAAAATACATGAATTAAATAAGAATTATAGAGGAAAAGATTCAGTAACAGATGTTATTAGTTTTGCTTTAGAAGACGATAGTGTATTTGTAAAAACTGATTTTAGAGTATTAGGTGATATTTATATTTGCAATACAAGAGCACACTCTCAAAGTATAGAATATGGACATAGTTATTTAAGAGAATTATCATTTTTAAGTATTCATGGATTACTTCATTTATTAGGATATGATCATATGAATAAGAGTGATGAAGAAGTTATGTTTGGATTACAGGAGAGGATATTAAATGAGTACGGAATTAAAAGATAAGATAGAAGTAAATATAAAAAAAAGAGATATAACTCCAAGATCTATATATCAAACAATAAAAAACTCTTTTAATGGAATTAAATGTTATGCTAGTGATGGTAAAAGTTTTATTATGTTTATAGTAGGTGTTATACTTGAAACTATTATGGGTTTTGTATATCATATAAACGGATTAGAATGGATACTTATAATTTGTATTTTAGGAATTACTTTAGCAGTTGAATTACTTAATACAGGCATAGAAGCAGTAAGTGATGCTGTAACAAAAGAATATAATTCTTATATAAAAATAGCAAAAGATTGTGGAAGTGCAGCAACTTTTATAATTGTTATAGTAGCAATTATTTTAAATATTATAATTTTCTTACCAAAGGTTGTCGCACTCTTTTAAGTTAGGAATGAGATTTATGAAAAGTGGATTTATAGGAATAATAGGAAGACCAAATGTAGGTAAAAGTACACTTATAAATAGTATAGTTGGTTCTAAAGTAGCAATTACTTCAAACAAACCACAAACTACTCGTAATATTATACAAGGAATATATAATGAACCAAAAGTACAAATGGTTTTCGTAGATACACCAGGTATACATAAACCTGTTAATAAACTAGGTAAAACATTAAATAAACAGGCTTATTATAGTATAGAAGATACAGATATAATCCTTTTTTTAGTAGATGCTATGGAGGGTCTTGGTAAAGGTGATATCTATATTTTAGATAAACTAAAAAATATAGATAAACCAGTAATACTTGTAATAAATAAAATAGATAAAATAACTCATGAAGAGATATTAAATAGAATAAATGATTATAAAGATTTATATGATTTTGCTGAAATAATCCCAGTATCTGCTATAACAAAAAATAATGTAGATGATCTTATTACAACACTAAAAAAATATTTACCAGATAATATTAAATATTATGGTGAAGATAGTATTACAAATAAATCAATTGAATTTTTAATGGCAGAAATAGTAAGAGAAAAAGTATTTAATTATACAGATGAAGAAGTACCACATTCAATTACTTGTGTAACTGATAGTGTAGAAGTAGGTAAGACAAGCTTAAATATAAGAATATCTATAATTGTAGATAGAGATTCATTAAAGAAAATAATAATAGGTTCTAAAGGCGGAATGATTAAAAAAATAGGTATAGAATCTAGAAAAGATTTAGAAAAATTATTAAATAAAAGTATATATTTAGAGTTATTTGTTAAAACTGTAAAAAAGTGGAGAGATAAAGAAAAATATATACAAGAATTTGGATTTAATGATTTTATGGAATAAATAATAAAAAAAATCCCATTATAAAATAGGTGATAAAAATGCGCAACTTATTATGGGATTTATTTGTTCATACAGGAAAAATAGAATATTATTTAAAGTATAAAGAAGTGATTGAGTATGAAAAGAGAAATAAAAGTAAATAATTTTTATAGACATTTTAAAGGGAATATTTATAAAGTACTTTTTATAGCTTTAGATAGTGAAGATTTAAGTAAAAAAGTAATTTATCAAGATGTTAATAATAAAGATAAAGTATGGGTAAGAGATTATGATGAGTTTAATTCTAAAGTAGATAAAATTAAATATCCTAATATTACTCAAGAATATAGATTTGAAAGAGTAGAAAACATATGATAACTACAATAGATGGAATAATAATTAATTCTAGAAATTATAGTGAAACTAGTAAAATTCTTGATATTTTTACTAAAGAATATGGAATTATTGGAGTGTTAGCTAAAGGCTGTAGAAGCTTAAAAAGTAATTTAAGAAGTGTTTCTGATAAATTAACGTATGCTAAATTTACAATATATTATAAAAAAGATAAATTATCACTATTAAGTGAAGCAAGTATAATTTCTAATTTTTCTAATATAAAGAAAGATATAGAAAAAATTAGTTATGCTAGTTTTTTACTTGATTTAACAAATCAAGTATATAAACAAAATAATGATAGTACTTTGTATGATTTATTAATATCAGCACTCATAAAAATAAATGATAATTTTAATCCACTTGCTATAACTAATATAGTAGAGTTAAAATATTTAGATTATTTAGGAGTAATGCCACAACTTATGGGGTGCGCTATATGTGGAAGAAAAAACGTTATAACGTTATCTTCAGATAAAGGTGGATTTTTATGTAGTAATTGTCATACTAATGAACCAATAATAAGTGATAAAGCAATAAAATTAATTAGAATGTATAGTTTAGTAGATATAAATAAAATATCTAAATTAGATATAAAAAAAGATATAATATATGAAATAAATAATTTTATAGATGATTACTATGATAGATATACAGGCCTTTATTTAAAAAGTAAAACATTTCTTAAAAAATTAAACAAGTAAAATGATAGAAAAGTCTATCTTTTTTTAGTATATTTTGGTATAATTATTTTATGATGATAGAGTGTGATAAAGTGAAGAATAATAAGGGTCAAGCATTAGTAGAATTTATTATTATATTACCAATATTTTTACTATTATTAATATCAACTATAGATTTTGGAAATATATATATAAAAAAGATGTCTTTAGAAAATGATTTAGACTTAGTATATGATTTATATAAAGATAAAGAATATACTAAAATTAATGATTATATAACTAGTAAAGATATAAGTGTAACATATGAAGAAGTTGATGATTTTACTAATATTAAATTAGAAAAAGATATTAATGTATTTTCTCCTGTACTTGTATCTATACTTGGAAAAGATTATAAAGTAGAAGTAGAAAGAACTCTATATAATAAGGAATAAAAAGGTGATAATTATGGCTTTAAATAAGGCAAAAATATTTACAATTACTTCAGTAAAGGGTGGAGTTGGAAAAACTACAACTGTTCTTAATTTAGCAGGTGTTTATTCTAATATGAATAAAAAGGTATTAATAATAGATTTAGACTTTTATTCAGGAGATATAGCTGCTAGCCTAAATTTAAATTATAATTCTGATATATATAATTTATTTGAAGATATAAATAATAAAAATTTTGAAACTTTTGAAAATTATGTAACTAATTATAATGAGAATATTTCAGTTTTACCATCTTTTAAAGATCCTAGATTAGCACGCAAAATAAGCAATAAAACACTTGACTTGATATTATATAAAGCTAGTTTAAAATACGATGTAATTCTTATAGATACTAATCATATATTAACAGATATTAATTTACTTGCTCTTGATTTAAGTGATCAGATTATATATATAATTAATAATGATTCAATGAATTTAAAGAACATGAAGACATTTGTATCAATATTAAATGATATGAATAAGACAAATTATAAAATAGTACTTAATGAATCAAATAATAAAGATAAATCTTTTTATAATAAATATGATATTAAAAATATTATAAATAAAAATGTTAATTATATAATACCACGTAGTTTCTTTATTAAAAATATTGATAAATATATAATAGAGGGTAAGATACTTACTTTAGATAGTGGTATAGTAAGACAAAATAAGAGTGCTATGAAGATTTATAATTTAATATGTTCAGATTTATTAGAAGGTAAGGTGTACCATGAGTAAGAGTTTTATTGAAGAATTTGATGTTAAAGATAATAATATAACTTTACAAGATATACCTGATTATGAAGCTTTTTCTAATAAAGAATTACTTGATGAATTAAGAAATAAAATTATACAAAATTTAATAGATAATAATACAAATAATAATACAAATAATAATATTGGTCTTTCTAGTTATGTAAGAAATCAAATAGATAAGACTCTTGAAGGGTATGATTTATCTGTTATTGAAAGAAGTTATATTAATAATTTAATAGATAATGAAATAAACGGATATGGTCCTATTACTGAGTTATTAGATGATCCAAGTATTACAGAAATAATGGTAAATGGACCAAAAGATATATATATAGAACTTGATGGTAGAATAATTAAAGATGATAGTATTTCTTTTATAAATGATGAACATATAATAAGAACTATTCAAAGACTTATTCAACCAATAGGTAGAACTATTGATACTTCAAATCCTATGGTGGATGCAAGACTTAGTGATGGATCTAGACTTAATGCTATTATAGAACCACTAAGTATAAAAGGACCAGTTCTTACAATTAGAAAATTTAAAAAAGAACTTGCTAATATAGAAGATTTCCTAAGAAATGGTACTATGACTCCATATATGGCAAGATTTATAGAAGCATGTGTTAAAAGTAAAATGAATATAATAGTTTGTGGTGGTACAGGAAGTGGTAAAACTACATTATTAAATGTTATGTCATCTTTTATTAATAATGATGAACGTATTATTACTATAGAAGATGCTGCTGAATTAAAGTTAGAACAAGAACATGTTATTTCACTCGAAACTCGTACAACTAATTATGAGGGTACAGGTGAAGTAACAATAAGAGATTTAGTAATTAATTCACTACGTATGAGACCAGATAGAATAATAGTTGGAGAAGTACGTGGTAAAGAGGCATTTGATATGTTGCAAGCTATGAATACAGGACATGAGGGAAGTATGACAACCCTACATGCTAACAGTCCTAAAGATGCTTTAAATAGATTAGAGACAATGGTACTTATGGCAGGTATGGAAATACCTATTAAAGCTATTAGAGAATATATAGAAAATGCTATTGATATAGTTATTAATATATCTCGTCTTACTGATGGTAAGAGAAAAGTAACAAGTATATGTGAAGTAGTAGGATTTGATAAAGATGAAATCAAATTAAATGAAATATTTGCATTTAAACAAACTGGTGTAACAGCAACCGGAGAGGTTTTAGGTGAATTTGTCTTTAATAAAGCAACTACTAATATATATGATAGATTAAAGTCAAGAGGTATAACAGACTTAAAAGATATATTTGAATAGAGGTGAGTTTATGGAGGGGTTGAGTATTAAATCTAGTGAAGTAACAAATGAAGATATAAATATAACTTATACTCCTTCATTATCTACTTCTAGTTATTCATATAGAATAATAAAAAATAATGTTTATCAAGATATATCTAAAGTAAATAAGAATACATCAACACTTATTACATTAAAAGAAACAGGAACATATAAAATAGAAATAAAAGAAGTTTTAAAAGATGGTAAAATAAATACTATAATAAGTGATAATTATATTATAGATAAAGAAGCTCCAGCTATTTCTTTGAAAGAAAAAACAATAAAGATATTATCAGGAGATAAATTTAATTACAATGATTATGTAAGTGCTAAAGATAACGTAGATGGTAGTGTTCCTGTTAGTTCAAATATAAATGATATTGATATGTCTAGTGAAGGAATAAAAACAATAGAGTTAAAAGCACAAGATAAAGCAGGAAATACTAGTGTTGATTATATGTATGTGACTGTTAAAAAGAATAATAATGACTTAATATTTTTTGGACAAGTATCAATTCTTTTAATAACATTAGTATTAATATCTTTATTAATAAAATATATTAAAAGTATAAAATATGAAAAGAGATTTTCTAAATATACTATAAATTCTTCAAAAAATAAGTCAATATCACTATTTGATAACCTATATAAATTATATAATAAATTAATATTAAAATTTTCTAAATTATTGGAGAGTTCAGTATTAATAAATAATATAAAAAATAGATATGAAAAATATGTAGATTCACTAAATTTAGAAAGTACAACAAATATTATTGCAAAAAAAATATTAATGGGTATCTTATTTGTAATAATATCATTTATAATAAAATTAATAGAATCTATGATGCCTAAAGCATATGAAATAGTAATACCTTTTATATTAGGATATTATACTCTTGATATAGTATATTTTATAAAATATATAAGATATAGAAAAAAGGTAGAATCAGATATAGTGGATGCTATAACAATTATGAATAATGCATTTAAATCAGGAAGAAGTATAATTCAGGCAATTGATTTAGTATCAAGAGAATTAAATGGACCTATATCAAATGAATTTAAAAAAATAAGTTTAGAATTATCACTTGGTCTTGATGTAGATGTAGCATTTAAAAGATTTGCAGAAAGAGTAAATGTTGAAGAGGCAATTTATTTAACATCTAGTTTATCAATATTAAATAAAACAGGTGGAAATATAATTAAAGTATTTGATTGCATAGAAAAAACATTATATAGTAAAAAGAAATTAAAAGAAGAATTAAAATCATTAACTAGTAGTTCAAAATTAATAATGTATGTTCTTGTTTTTGTTCCATTAATTTTTACAGCATTTATAGCAATTATAAATAAAGAATACTTTAATCCTTTATTTAACAATCCACTTGGTGTAGCACTTCTTATTTTAATTCTTATTATTTATATAGCATATATTATAATAGTAAGAAAAATTATGAAGGTTAGGATGTGATAAAATGAATAGTGGAATAATTAAAAAAATATTTAGAGAAAAAGACTTAAGAAATATACAAAATAAATTAAATAAGTTAGGGAATAATAAAAAAATGAGTGCTGTAGAGTTTTTAAGTCTTAGAATAATAACTCTTATTATACTTGCTATTATTCTTATATTATTTAAAGTTAAATACTATATAATAATATTTACTTTAGTAGCATACTATAATTTGTTTTATTACATATTTATAACACAACCTTTAATTAAAAGAACAAAAAAACTAGATAGAGAAGCACTTACTTTTTTTGAAATATTGACATTAACTTTAGAATCTGGAAGAAATTTAGAGAACTCTTTAGAGATTACGTGTTATAATATAGATAGTGAACTTTCAGGAGAGTTTAAAAGATGCTTAATGGAAGTTAAATTTGGTAAGTCATTTATGGAAGCTTTAGAAGATTTAAAATTAAGAATTCCATCAGATACTATAAATAATATTATATTAAATATAAAGGAGACTTCTATATTTGGTAATAGTATTGTTGATGTTATGAATAACCAAGTTGATTTCTTACGTGAAAAACAAATAATGGAAGTTAAATCACTTATAAATAAGATTCCAAATAAAGTAAGTATCGTATCTGTTTTATTTGTAGTACCACTTATTTTACTTATTATACTTGGACCATTTATTATAAGTTTATTAGGATAGGAGAATATTCATGAAATATTATATGGTTGGAATAAAAGGGGCTGGAATGAGTGCTTTAGCACTTATACTTAATGATTTAGGATATGAAGTATCAGGGTATGATGATGATACTTCACATGAATTTACTGAGGATAAATTAACAGCTAATAATATAAAGATATATACTGGTAATGAGTCTGGAATAGATTCTAATTCTGTAGTTGTTAGAAGTTCAGCTATAAAAGATAGTCATAAAGAAATACAAAAAGCTTTTGAACTTAATTTAAAAGTTTATGAATATAATGAAATGTTAGGTAAGCTATCTACAATGTTTTCTTCAATTACAGTAGCAGGATGCCATGGAAAAACAACAACAACTTCAATGTTAGCGCACGTTTTAAATGATATAGAAGGGTGCAACTACCTAGTTGGCGATGGAGAAGGCTATGTAAATAAAGAAAATAAATTATTTGTATTTGAAGCTTGTGAATATAGAAGACATTTTCTAGAATATAGTCCATACTATGCTATAATAACTAATATTGATTTAGATCATGTTGATTATTATAAAGATATAGATGATGTAATAAGTGCTTATCAAGAATATGCTTCAAAAGCAGATAAAATGGTAATAGCATGTGGAGATGATAGATACACACATACTCTTGAAATAAATAAACCAATATTTTATTATGGTTTAAATGATGATAATGATATTATTGCTAAAGATATCGAATATACAAATGATGGCGTTAATTTTGATGTTTTTGTAGAAGGAAATTACTATGGACATTTTGAGTTACCATTCTTTGGTAAACATATGATATTAAATGCTTTAGCAGTTATAGGAGTATGTCATTATGAAAGAATAGATCCAAAAGAAGTAGCTAAATCTTTAAAAACATTTAAGGGTGCTAAAAGAAGATTTGCTATAGAAGAAATTGGTGATACTGTTATAATCGATGATTATGCTCATCATCCAGAAGAAGTTAAAGTTACAATTAAAGCAGCTCGTCAAAAATATCCAGATAAGAAAATTGTAGCAGTTTTTCAACCTCATACATTTTCAAGAACTAAAGAATTCGCTTTAGAACTTGCTAATTCCTTAAATTTAGCAGATAAAGCTTTCGTGCTTGATATATATCCAGCGAGAGAAAAGCAAGAAGATTATGAAGGTATAACAAGCGATATTATAATTAACAACTTAAATAATGGGGAACATATTAATAACGATGAAGTTAAAAAATTATTAGAATATAAAAATTGCGTTGTTATGTTTATGAGCCCTAAAGAAATATATAAATTAAAAGAAGATTTTAAAAATAGTATATCAAACGAAGCTTAAGACGTAGAAAGAGGAAGTATAATGAAGGAAAAAAAGAAGAAGTTGGGGTTTAAGTTATTATTACTTAGTTTATTATTGTTACCAGGATTACAAGTATTATTTGTAATAGGATGTAATTCTAGATATTTAATAAGATTACCATTTTTTATAATAATAATAGTTCTTATATTAATCTTACTTATAACTCTTATTTTAGGTATAGGTTTATTTGTTAAATTTAGAAATGCTAGTAAAAGAAGATTAAAAAAATGGTTAAGAGTTGTTTTATATATTTTCTTTACTTGTTATATAGCAGGTTGTATAGCATTCACAACTCTTTTATATGGACCAAATGAAAAATTTAAAACTTGGTTAATCACAACAGCAATGCAAACTATGAATCATCAATATTTGTGCAAATGGTTTTATAGTGACGCTCAAATAAAAGAAATTCAAGGTAAAAATTATGTTAAAGAAAGTGGAGAATCTACTAATGAAGATTTAATAGATCAAAGTAAAGATAAACCTAAAAAATATATAGATGAATATGATAAAGAAATATTAGATGTATCAGAAGATACACAATATAAAATAATTCAATTTGAAGTTGATGGGCAAAGAGCATTCTTAGCTGCAATATATGATCCTTCTATGATTAAATTAGAGATTACTAATCAATTAGGAAGACTTGGAGATTATGTTACAAATATGGCTGCTAGAAATAATGCTATTTTAGCAATCAATGGTGGAGGATTCTTAGATGGTCCTACAAGTGCTGGAGAATATCCAACAGGAATTACAATTGTAGATGGTAAAATACTTACAAATAATGAATATGGTGCAGCAACTGATACAGGTGGTATAATAGGATTTAATAAAAACAATGTATTAGTACTATTAAAAAATACAACTGCTGAAGAAGCTGTCGCACAAGGAGTTAGAGATGCTGTATCTTGGGGACCATTTTTAGTAGTAAATGGAGTAGGCTCTGAAGTAAGTGGAAATGGCGGATGGGGATTTGGTGCTAGAACCGCTATTGGACAAAGAAAAGATGGAATAGTACTATTCTTAGTAGTAGAATCTAATGCCTCAAGAACAAGAGGAGCAGATATGGCTGATTTAAGAGATATTATGTTAAGATATCATGCTGTAAATGCTGCGAACTTAGATGGTGGTACTTCTACAGTAATGGCTGTTCCAAGACAAGTTGCAATCAATGAGTATGGTGCTGATTGTCATGATTACTTCTCAAGTTATGCATGTGCTATTAACGATCCAATAAATGCAATAGGGCAACATATGACAAGATATATATCAGATGCTTGGGTAGTATTAGATAAAAACTTACAGAATAAGAAATAATTCTTATTCTTTTTCTTTACAATAATCTATAAATATGCTAATATCTTTTTAGGTGGTAGTATGATTAGGTCATTTAGTGATATTATTAGAAAACAATTATTTGAAGGCAAAAATACAATTCAAACAATTAGATTAATAAAAAATTTAGATGAAACAACACAAGAAACAATTTATGGAATACTTTTAAGTGATTATTATAAAATAGAATTCGTAAGTGAATTAATGGGCGTTAAAAGTAAATTACTATTTCTATTTGATGATTTAGATAAAGTAAGAAGCTTGATAAAAGAAGATAATCGTTTTTTAGCGCTCACTTTATCAACATCACGTGAATTTTATAAATCTTCTTTCATAAATAAAAGTGTTATAATGAAACAAATAGAAGATCATGATAAAACAGAAATTTTATCTATTATAAATCCACTTCATATGCTTGATATAATATCAACAACAGTTGAATACAACCTAGATTCTTATAAAGAATATTATATTGACTTTTTAAGAAAAGAAAGTTTAGATGATATAGGATATGCATTAGGCTTTCTAGCATGTAATTTATTAGAACTTAAACCATCTCTAGAAAAAGAATATAGTGATATAATTTGCAAATTTATAACATATTATTATAAATGGAATACTTATAACAAAAAAAATAATAATACTCAAGATATGATTTGTTATAGTTCTAAGTATATGTTAGATATAAAGACTAGATCACATAAATACTTAATCAAGAAAAGTTCTAAAGACCAAAAATTTCTATTATATCTACTAGAAAATTATTTATTTTATTCAACAACTAAAGATGAAACGGAAGTTAATAAAGTAGATGAATATATAAAAAATAATACAAGTCCTAAAATGTTGAAAAAACTAAATATAAATTAGATATTAAATGTAAACAAAAAAAGTTTACATTTTTTATTTATAAAAAAAGGATTTTAAAAAGTTATCTAGTATAATATATATAGGGAAATCATAAGAAAGGAATATATGAGAGAAATAAAATATTATTTAAACAAATATAAAAAAATACTAGTTATTGCACTTGTTTTATTAGTATTAATTATAACTTTATTCTTTAAAATATTAAACTTGCGTGCTAGTACAAAAGTAGATGAAGAGGTTATGGAGACTATAAATGAAAATAAATTTGAGGAAACAAGTAATGAATTAGCAAACATAAAGGTAGATATAAAAGGATACGTAAATAATCCAGGAGTTTATGAATTAAAAGAAAAATCAAGAGTGATAGATGCTATAAACATGGCTGGAGGATTACTTGAAGAGGCTAATACAGAATATATTAATCTAAGTAAAATACTTAAAGATGAAATGATTATTATAATATATTCTAATGAAGAAATAGATAAATTTAAATATCAAGATGAAGAAGTTATTGAAATTAAATATATTTGTGAGTGTCCAGATAACTTAAACGATGCATGTATAAGTAAAGACGATATTGTTAATGAAAAAGAAGAAAATAACGAGAATGACAATAAAATATCTATAAACAGTGCTACAAAAGAAGAATTAATGAAAATAAAGGGAATAGGTGAATCTAAAGCAGATTCTATTATAGAATATAGAGAAAAGAATGGTGAATTTAAAGATATAGAAGAAATAAAACAAATAAAAGGAATAGGGGAGTCAGTATATTCAAAAATTAAGGACTATATTAAACTCTAATATATTTTTACTTTTAATAGTAATACTTACTATAATATTTTGTTTATATAAAATAAATAATGTAGTAAGCAATTATAAAGAAACAGATAAAAAAATAATTGGAACTGTAACAGATATTAAAAAAGAAGAAGATAAAACAACTCTAAATATAAAAGGAAAAGAAAATATAGTAGTTTATACTAAGAACGATATTAATATTTATTTAGGAGATAAAATATTAGTTTATGGTACACTAAAAACTTTAAAAAACAACAGCATTTTTAACTTATTTAATTATAAAAAATATATGTTAAGCAAAAATACATACTATAGTATATTTGCAGATAAAATAAAAATATTAAAATATAATTCTAATATTTTTTATAAAATTAAAACTATACTTATTAATCATATAGAAAAAATAAAATACAGTGAATATTTAAAAATATTTATATTAGGAGATAATAAGTACTTAGATAAAACAATAAAAGAATCATTTAAAATAAATGGTATAAGCCATTTATTTTCAGTATCAGGTATGCATATAAGTCTATTATCAACTATAATTTTATTTTTACTAAATAAAATAAAAAAAAGTAAAATAAATTATATATTAACCTCATTAATATTAATATTATTTTCATTTTTAACTAGTTTCTCACCATCAGTACTAAGATCAGTTTATCTATTTATATTTTTATATTTTAATAAACAACTAAATTTAAAAATACCAACTATAAAAATAATAATATTTATACTTTGTATTAATTTAATATTAAATCCATATAACATATATAATGCAGGATTTATATTTAGTTATACCATATCAATATATTTAATTTTATTTAATAAACTAATAAATAGACAAAAAAGATATATTACTAAAACATTAATGACATCATTTATATCTTTTCTTGTTAGCATACCAATACTTATTAATAATTATTTTAGTATAAATTTAAGTAGTATTATAAATAACATCATTTTTGTACCATTTATATCTTTTATAGTTTTTCCTTTATCACTTTTAGTAGTAATAATACCTTTTTTAGAACCCGTTTTTGTTATAGTAATAAAAATATTAGAATTTACTACAATATTTTTTCAAAAATTTAAAATAGAAATGATAATGTCTAAAATGAACTTTTTTTATGTAATATTATATTATTTAATAATAACACTTATTTTATATAAATTCTTAAATAAGAAATATAAATACATAATGTTTATTATAATATTAATGGTTATACATACAAATATAAATAATATAAGAAACGATTCATATATTACATTCTTAGATGTAGGACAAGGAGATTCCACTTTAATACATTTGCCACATAATAAAAACATATTAATAGATACTGGAGGTAAAATAGACTATAATTTATCTGTTAATATAATTAATTACATGAAAAGTAAAGGAATAAAGAAACTTGATTATTTGGTTTTAACACATGGCGATTATGATCATATGGGTGAAGCTATTAATTTAATAGAAAATTATAAAGTAGATAACGTCATATTTAATTGCGGTGAGTTTAACAACTTAGAAAAAAATTTAATTAAAATATTAAATAAAAAGAAAATTAGATATTATTCATGTATTAATGAATTAAATATTAATAATTATAAACTCCAATTTTTAAATACAAAAATATATAATAACGAAAATGATAATAGTTCAGTTATATATTTAAATTATAATAATTATAAATTTCTTTTTATGGGAGATGCAGGGGTTGATAAAGAGAAAGATATACTAGAAAAATATAATTTATCTAATATAAATGTAATTAAAGTAGGTCATCATGGATCTAAGACAAGTAGCAGTAAAGAATATATTAATGAAATAAGTCCAAAATACTCAATTATATCAGTAGGAAAGAATAATAGATATGGTCATCCAAATAAAGAGGTATTAAACAATTTAGAACAATCTAAAATATATAGGACAGATCAAGATGGTAGTGTTATGTTTAAGATTAAAAATAATAAATTAAAAATTAAGGCTTGTAGTCCGTAGAAAGTCTTGATATTATTGGAAGAATATAGAAAGAAGGAATATGAATTATTACAATGAAATAAAAAATGAATTAATAAATAATGAGATAAATAAAAAAGTTAAAAGTTATTCAATTAATAAAGGTGATTTAAGTACTTATTATAACGTTGGTAAATTATTATTAGATGCAGGTAACCAATACGGAGAAAGTATTATTAAAGAGTATTCATTAAGGTTAACTAAAGAATTAGGTTCAGGATATAGTCAAAGAAATTTAAGAAATATGAGACAGTTTTATAAAGTATCACAAAAATGGCAGACAGTGTCTGCCAAATTAAGTTGGAGTCATTATTGTGAAATTCTTTGGTTTGATTATAATAAATTTCAATACTATGTTAAAATAACTGAATTAAATAATTTGTCAATTAGACAGTTAAGAGAAAGAATAAAATCTAATGAATATGAAAGACTTCCAGAATCTACTAAAACTAAATTGATAAATAAAGATGAATCTAATTTGATTGATTTTGTAAAAAATCCAATTTTGATCAGAAATAGCAATAAATATGATATATTTTCAGAAAAGATATTACAAAAGTTAATCTTAGAGGATGTTGAAAATTTTTTAGATGAATTAGGGAATGGATTTGCATTTGTTAAAAGTGAGTATCCTATTAAGTTAGATGATAGATATAATTATATAGATTTACTATTATATAATATCAAGTATAAATGTTATGTAGTAGTAGAATTAAAAATAACAGAACTTAAAAAGGAACATACAGGACAGATTATGACTTATATGAATTATATAGATGAAAATGTAAAAACAAAAGAAGAAAATAATACAGTAGGAATCATTATTTGTAAGCAAGACAATGAATATGTAATTAAATATTGCTCTGATGATAGAATAATATCTAGAGAATATGAATTAGTATGATATAATAGATATAGGATGTGATTAGTATGAAAATACCATTAAGATATCAAAATACAGAATATGATTGTGGAACAACATCATTTATTAATGCTTTAGCATACCTGTATGATAGAGAAGATATACCTGTAGAACTTATAAAGGCAGTTTATAAATATACATTAGATGTAGAAAGTGACGATGTAATTGGAAAAGGTGGAACATCAAGAAAACATGCAAAGTTGCTTGCTAAATACTTTACTGAGTTTGCAAATAAAAATACAGATTTTAATATTAAGTGTACCATATTAAGTAAAAATCAAGTTAATTTACCTGATATGAAAAATACAACAGATAATGGTGGTGTCATTATTGCTAGATGTATGCAAGAAGTGGAGCACTACATAATAATAACAAAAATAGATAATCATTATGCTTATATATTTGATCCTTATTATTTAAATTATGATTATTATGATAATGATGAAGATGTAGAAATAGTACTTCATAAAACATTTACACATAATAGAAAAGTAAAAATAGAAAGATTATTTAGCGAATCAAATAAAGATTTTTCTCTTTTAAAAGAGAACGATAGAGAAATAATTTTAATGAAAAGATAATAGTTATATAAGTATTAAATGAAAAGAAGTGATAAGTAGTGAATAAAATAGATGATATAAAAAATATTAATTATGCTAAATATTTAGAAGATTATTCTCCAAGTTTTGTTATAGAAATATATGATAATTTAAAAGAATATGAGTATGTTATAGGAAACAGAATTACAAATCCTATAAAAGAAGCAGCAACTAGTAATACATTATATGATATTGCTTCATTAACTAAAGTATTTACAAGTGTTTTAATATATATGGCATATGAAGAAAATAAGATATCTTTAGAAGATACTATATATAATATTGATAATAATTTTATTAATTTAAAAGAAGTTAAAATAATAGATTTATTATCACATAATCAAAATATTTTGACAAATAAATATTTAGGAAATATAAATAGTAAAGAAGATTTTTATAATACACTATATACAGCTTATGTAAAAGATAATATTCCAACTTATGTAGATGCACATTATATTATACTTGGTATATTATTAGAAGAAATATATAATAAGAGTTATGATAAATTATGTCAAGAAAAAATATTTGATGTACTTGGTATGAAAAATACTACATTTAATCCTAAGAAAGAATTATGTGCTTCAAACAACTATGAACATATTAATGGTAAAATCATTGATAATATATATCCTGGTTTAGTACATGATCCAAAAGCTAGGAGTGCTAAAAAATATGGTTTAAATTTAGGACATGCTTCTATATTTACAACAGGAAAAGATTTATTAAAATTCCTAGAGACATTTTTAAATAATAGATTATTAAAAAAAGAGACAATTAACCTTATGTTAAATCACAAAAATACTAATGAAGAAAATTATAAATTGTTAAATAATCTTACATCAGAAAAAGATATTAACAAAGCATATTCGCGTGCTAAAGAAATGAATTACGATAACTTAGTATCATTTACACACAATAATATGGGAGTAAGATACAAAAATATTATTGATGAAATAAATGATATTCCAAATAAAGCAAGTGATAATTCAATAGTATTTAGTGGATATACAGGTCCAGCATTTACTATAGATTTTGATAAAAAGATAATAGTGCTTATTATGTGCAATGCAATACATAATAGTAAATTTAATAGACATGAAAGAAAAGCAAAAAGAGTAGAAATTATGAATATGATATTTGATAAATTAGTGTAGTAAATAAATACGAAAACAGTAAAAATTCTTGCTAATTTATTAAAAATATTATATACTATATAAGTATTGGAGGAAGAATTATGGAAAAAAATAAAAATTTAAAAGAAATAACAATTAAAGTAGAGGGTAAAGAATGGGAAGATGCATTAGATAAAGCATTTGAAAGTGCTAATAAAAAAGCAAAAATAGATGGTTTTAGACCTGGTAAAGCTCCTAAAGCTGTATTTATTAAAAAATATGGTATAGAATCTCTTTTCATGGATGCTTCAAACTATGCAGTTGAAGCTGCTTATAATAAGTTAATAGAAGAAAATAAAGCTTTACAAATAGCAGCACAACCTTTACTAGATATTAAATCTATAGATGAAAAACATATAGAATATGTATTTACTATAACACTTAAACCAGAAGTTGTATTAGGTAAATATAAAGGATTAGATGTAAAGAAAGATAAAGTAACTGTAAGTGCTAAAGAAGTAGAAGAATCAATAAATCATATGAGAGAACACTATAAAGAAAATATAGTTAAAGAAGGTGCTATAGAAAATGGTGATATAGCAGTTATTGATTTTGAAGGATTTAAAGATGGAGTTGCTTTTGAAGGTGGAAAAGGTGAAAACTATTCATTAGAGATTGGTTCACATACATTTATTCCTGGATTTGAAGAACAATTAATAGGTATGAAAAAAGATGAGGAAAAAGATATTAATGTAACATTCCCAGAAGATTATCATGCTTCAGATTTAAAAGGAGCACCTGTTACTTTTAAAGTTAAAGTAAATGAAGTAAAAGAAATTAAAATTCCTGAATTAGATCATGAATTCTTTGAAGATTTAGGAATGGATGGAATAGATAGTAAAGAAGCTTTAGAAGCACAAGTAAAAGAAAACATTAAAACACAAAAAGAAGCTCAAGCAGAAGATAAATATATAGAAGATTTACTTGCTAAAATATCAGAAAATACACAAATAGATGTACCTGATACTATGATAAACGATGAGACTGAAAGAATGGTTGAACATTTTAAAGAACATATTGGTATGCAAGGAATATCATTAGAACAATTCTATCAATATACAAATTCTAATAAAGAAGCTTTAAAAGAACAATATAAAGAAGAAGCTTTAAAAAGAATTAAATATAGATTAATATTAGAAAGTATAATAGAAAAAGAAAATATTAAAGTAACTGATGAAGAAATAGATAATGAAGTAGAAGAAATAGCTAAAAAATACAATATGACTAAAGATGAAGTAAAAGCACAATACGGAGAAAATTTAGATTATATAAAATATGATTTAGAAGTTAAAAAAGCTTTTGAAGTTATCAAAAAATAAAATAAGAACCAAGTTTCTAACATAGAACTTGGTTTTTTTAATATAATATATTGGTGATAATATGACTTTAGACGACATTACAAAAATATTAGAATGTAATGTAGATTTTAAGTGCTTAGAAAAAATAAATAAAATAGAAACAGATTCAAGAAAAATAGAAAAAAACGATGTATTTATCGCACTTAAAGGTAAAAATTATGATGGATTTGATTATGTAGATGAAGCATTTAATAAAGGAGCACTTTTCTGTATTACAAATAATAAACATGAAAATTGCATAGTAGTAGAAGATACATATTTAAGTTTATATAAAATTTCTAATTATATAAGAAAACAGTATAAAAATATACCATTAATTAGTATAACGGGATCAAATGGTAAAACAACAACAAAAGATTTAATTAGCTACATATTAGAAAGTAAATATAAAGTATTAAAAAATGAAGAAAGTAAAAATAATATAATAGGAATATCACAAACACTTTTTAAAATGAATAATAATTATGACATAATAGTATTAGAACTTGGCTCTAATCATATGGGTGAAATAAGTACATTATCTTTAATGACAAATCCTGATATAGGAGTAATAACAAATATAGGTAGTTCACATTTAGAGTATTTTAAAAATAAAAAAAATATTTTTAAAGAAAAGACAAGTATATTAGATGGAATAGAAAATAAAAAATTAATAGTTAATGGCGATGATAAATATTTAAAAAAATTAAAATGTTATAAGTGTGGTATAAATAAAAAAAATGATTTAGTAGCGCACCATATCACTTGTGATATTAATAAATTATCATTTAAAATAACACTAGATAAAGAATATAAGATAGTATTTAATAATCCTGGAATTCATTTTATAAATGATATATTATTAGCTATTAAAGTATGTCTAGATTATAATATAAATATAAAAACAATAATTAAAAGAATAAAGAACTTTAAAATGACTGATAAAAGAATGAATATTATAAAGAAAAATAGTAATATAATAATAAATGATTGTTATAATGCTAGTTATGAATCAATAAAAGCAGGAATTGATTATTTAAAAAAAATAGATAAAAAAAAGATAATTATATTAGCAGATATGTTAGAACTAGGTAAATATTCTAAACGTATTCATAAAAAAGTAAATAAAAAATTAAAAGTATTAAGTAATAAAGAAATATATACAATAGGCAATTATTCGAAATATATAAAGGGGAAACATTTTAGTAGTACTATAGATTTTATAGATTATTTAAGTAAATTAAATATAAATAATAGTTATATATATGTTAAAGGTTCTAGAAGAATGAATTTAGATCAAGTAGTAGATTATTTATTAAAATAAAAAAAGAATTATTTGAAAATTCTTTTTGTTATTTCTTCACTAATCTCTTGTTTTTGCTTTTTAAGTGCAAAATTCTTGATATAAAATTTTTCTAATAAAACTAAATTTTTATCAAATAAACCAAATCTATTGAAGAATTTAATTTTAATTTCGTCTATCTTATTAGATTCAGCATATATTTTTAAAGCTTCAAAAGTTGGATCAACAGAAAACATAAATAAAAAGTATATTTGTTCATATCCATTTACTCCATAAATTTCTGGGTTTCTACCAATATGACGTGCTGTTTTTATATATTTCTTTTGTTGATCTTTTTTATCAGCATACGTACTAAAACAAGTATTTAATTTTTTTGATAAACATTTTAATTTTAATATAGTTTTAAAATCTAATTTACTGAATTGCGCTAAATTTAAATTTTTATAAAATGTAGCTAAATCTAATTCATATGATCTATCCATCTTTTCACTCCTTTTTGTAACAAGTATTATATACTAAAATAAAAAAAAGTCAAATTATTTACTTATTAAAGTTTAAATGTTATAATTAATAGGTCTTGAGGTGAAATATGAAAATAAAATATGAATTAATAGAAAATGATACTAAAACTTGTGCTCGTAATGGTATATTACATACTAATTATGGTAGTTTTTTAACTCCTATGTTTATGCCTGTAGGAACACAAGCAACAGTAAAAACATTATCTCCAGAAGAATTAAAAAAAGTAGGGAGTGCTGTTATATTATCAAATACATATCATTTATGGCTTAGGCCTGGTGAAAATATAGTAGATAAAGCAGGTGGACTTCATCGATTTATGAATTATGATGGACCTATACTTACTGATAGTGGTGGTTTTCAAGTATTTAGTTTAGCTAAAAATAAGAAAAAAGATATTACAGAAGAAGGAGTACATTTTAAAAGTCACATAGACGGTTCACCATTATTTTTGACCCCAGAATTATCAATTGAGATTCAAAATAAATTAGATAGTGATATAGCTATGTCATTTGATGAATGTATACCATATCCTGCTAGTTATGAATATGCTAAAGCATCAACAGAACGTACATTAAGATGGGCTAAAAGAGGTAAAGATGTTTTTAATAATGAAAGACAATCTTTATTTGGGATAGTTCAAGGTGGAGAATATGAAGATTTAAGAAAATATAGTGCTTTAAAAACAGTAGAAATGGATTTTGATGGTTATAGTATAGGTGGTACTAGTGTAGGTGAAGATAAAACTACAATGTATAAAATGATAGATTATGCTATAAAATATTTACCAGAAGATAAACCAAGATATTTAATGGGAGTAGGAGATCCAATAGATATTATAGAAGGTGTAATACGTGGAGTAGATATGTTTGACTGTGTACTCCCAACACGTATAGCGCGCCATGGGAATGCATTTACTAGATATGGTAAAATAAATATAAAAAATGCTAAATACAAAGAAGATTTTACACCTATAGAAGAAAATTGCGATTGTTATGCTTGCAAGAACTATACAAAAGCATATATTAGACATTTAATAGTAGCAAACGAATCTTTTGGCCAAAGATTACTTTCTATACATAATATTAGATTTTTAATTAAATTAACAGAAGACTTAAGACTTGCTATAAAAGAAGATAATATTTTAGAATATAAAGATAACTTTATAAAAAATTATTGCTCAAAACATGAAAATGACTAATACAACTTATAATATAAAAGGTATAAATACTAAAATATTATTAATATCAGATATACATTATATATCAAAAAAAGATATAAAATTATTAAATGAAGTTTTAGATAATATAAAAAAACAAAAGCCTAAATTTATATGTATACCAGGTGATTTAACTGAATGTTCTAATATAAAAGATGAAGAAGTACTTTTAAATTTTTTATTAAAACTTTCTAAAATATCAAAAGTTATAATATCTTTAGGAAACCATGAATTTTATTATAATAAAACTAAAAAAGAATTTAAATTAAATAATAATCTTATAGATAAAATTAAATCTATAGATAATGTTTATTTCTTAGATAATGAAAATGCAATAATTGATAATATAAATTTTATAGGTTTAACACTTCCAATAACACATTTTATGTTTAATAAAGAAAGTTATATAGACTTTAAAAATAATACTAAAACTATTAAAACTAATAAAAAGTTCTATAATGTATTATTATGTCATTCACCAGTAAATGTATTAAATAAAGAATTTATTAATTCTAATTCTTTAGATTTAATATTATGTGGTCATATGCATGGTGGGTTAGTTCCAAGTTTTTTAAGAAAAGTATTTAAGACTAATGGATTAGTAAATCCTCAAAAACAATTATTCCCTAAAAATATATATGGATATAAAAAAATAAATAATACTAATATAATAATTACTTCTGGTATAAAAGTTATTTCTAATAAAAAAATTTTTAATAAGTTAAATATTCTATTTAAACCAGAAGTAGCATGTATAAATATAAAGAGTAAGTAAAAAAACAAAGAATTAATTTTCTTTGTTTTTTGTGCTGTTAATTTCGTTTTCTGTAAGACCAGTAGATTTAATTATAATGTCTATTGGTATATTATTCTTTAATAATTCTTTTGCTGTTATTAGTTTTTGTTGTTTACTTCCTTTTTCAATTCCTTCTTCGATACCAGTTTGATAAGCATCTTCTTTTAAAGTATTCTTAAGTAATCTAGCCTCATCTTCTTCACTCATGTACTTAATAAAATCAGGATCATCATTTAAATAATTAACCTCATTCTTTATTCTTTCCACAATATCGTCTCCCTTAATTAAATCCAGTTCTTCCTTATTACAATCAAGTAAACTAAGTAACCTGTATTTACTAGATTTATTATAACACGTTTCTTTAATTTTAGTAATATTAAACTCGTAAATTTCTAGATTATCTATATATGTTTTATTATTAATTTTATCATATAAATTATATTTATAAACTAACTTATTACTATTTAAACTACTTAGATTAATTTGAATAACTAAAGGCATAGAATTATAAGATTCACCCATATGAGTAAGTTCACTATACTTTCTAAAGATATAACCAGCATTTCTTCTTTTTAAAGAATTAGAAACAAAAGTATTAATTTCAACATTAATTAATAAATTATTAGATCTAATTAAAACATCTAAAGTTCTACCTTTTTCATAGACATTATTTTTATAGATTTCAGGAGTATTAATACTAATAATATTAATTTTTTTATTTAAAGCTTCTTGTAATAATAACTCAAATAAATCTTTATTCTTTTCTTTACAAAAAACAGCTTTAAAAACAGCATTGTTTTTTAATTTATAAAATTTCTTCATCAAACCACCTCATATATATTATTATATAAAACTTTTGAAAATTCTTTTTTTTCGGACAACTTTTTTGATATTTTTTGAAAATATTGCTTGTTTTTTTCTTTTTTTGATAATATAATGTTGTTATAAGGTAAGGAAGGATTTAAAAATATGGGATATGGTAGAAGGAATACAACATTAATATTAATAATGACTATAGTAAGTGTACTAGGATTAACTATAGCTTTTGCAGCTTTTTCAAGTACGTTGACTATTAGTTCAAATGCTACAGTAACTCCAGATTCAGGAGAGTTTAAAGTAGTATTCTCATCAAAGAGTGATAGTTTATCTACAACAGGAGTAACAGTAACAAAAACAGGAAATGCGACAGCAGGTACACCAACAATAGATAATAGTGGTAATCCAACAATAAGTGGAATAAGTGCAAATTTCACATCACCTGGTGAAAAAGTAGAATATACATTTTATGCAAGAAATGCAGGAAATTATGATGCATATTTAAGTAGTGTAGTGTTTAATAATATAAAAGGAAAAACATCATTTAAAGAGTGTGTAGCAGGAACAGGTACAACATCCTCTTTAGTAGCAAGCGCTTGTAACGGAATAAAAGTAACAACAACAGTATTAAGTGATGTATATACAGAAACAACCCTAAATATAACAGGACATACACTAAAGAAAAGTAGTAGTGAAGTAGTAAAAGTAACAATAGAATATACAAGTGGATCAAGTGTAGCAGATGGTCCATTTAGAATAGACTTTGGAAATATATATTTAACATATGGATCAACAAGTATAAGTGGAACTCCAACATTACCAGAAGAAACTGATAAAATGTGTAAGGCAGTAACAGTAGCGACTACAGGTAATGTACCAATGAATCAATTTGCATATGGAGATGAATATACGTGCCAAGTAGGGGATAGTTATTCAAATACCTTTTTTGTACTTGAAAACAATGCAGATACAGTAAGTTTAATCATGAAAGAAAATTATACAGATTCCTATGTACCAAAAACATTAGCTTGGTGTACAGATGGAGGAACAGATAACGCAACTTGTAAAAATATAACTCTAACAGGAAGTAGCGCTACAACTGGCAAAGATTATTTAGGCCATATAAAAAGTATTTTCAATAAAGATGGAGTAGAAGTAAGTTTTCCAAGTGCCAGTCAAATAGCGATTGCTGATGGTAAGAATTATTTAAATTCTCCATCATTGGATCAAACATGGCTATATGATTATTTGCATAATACAACCCATCCGGTATCAGGAGTATATGGTTATTGGACAATAACACCTCACGCTGATGACTCTGACAACGCGTGGGATGTTTACTTTGGCGGCGGCTTGGGCAACATCACCGTCGGCACTACGGGCTATAATGGTGTCCGTCCAGTTATAACTCTTTCTAAATCAGAAATACAATAAAGATACTAATTACTAGTATCTTCTTGTTTTATAGTAGGTATAAGTGACTCTAATGAGTCATTTTTATATGTAGGTTCTGTTCCTTTAATATAATAAAACATAGTAGCTTTATCACTATTTTCATCAGCTATAGTACCATTAACTGGATTCATTAAAACTCCAACAACATTAGATGGAATATCATACCATGAAGTCTTTTTATCTTTAAAATAATTCTCCATAATATCTACCCATATATTTTTAATAACTTTACCATCACTAGCTTCTGTATATCTATTATCATCATAACCACTCCATATACCAACTACAATATCTTTATTATATCCAAATATTAAGTGATCAGTATCAGTAGTACCTGTTTTAATAGAATATTTATGAGTTAATTTATTTGCTATATCGTAGCACGTAGGATAATTATAATCTATAAAATTATAGTTATAAGTACTAGTTAGTATTTCATTCATTATATAGACTAAACTCGAATTTAATATTTGTTCACTTTTTTCTTTATACTCATATAATATATTTCCATTTTTATCTTCTATCCTTTTTATAAAATGAGGTTTAGTTTTATAACCTAGACTAGCAAATGTAGAATAAGCCTGTACCATATCTTTTAAAGTTATCTCATTAGTACCAAGAGCAAGTGAAGGTATTGCTTCTAGTTTAGATGATATACCAACTCTTTTTAACATTTCAACTAATGTTTCTTCTCCAAGAAAAAGATGAGTTTTAACAGCATATATATTTTCTGAATATGCAATAGCAGCAGCCATAGTTATATTTTTATTTCCATATTTATTATTGTAATTAGACGGACTATATGTTTTATTATTAGAAAATACAAATGTAGTTTTTTCACTTGTAAATGTAGTAGATTCTGTAAAGCCATTTTCAAGTGCTGAATAATAAAGAAATGGTTTTAAAGTAGATCCAACTTGTCTTTTAGAATAAAGAGCTCTATTATATTGGCTTTTACTATAATCCTTACCACCTGCAATAGCAAGTACTTCACCATTATTAGGGTTTGCTACTATACTAGACATTTGCATATCTTCTTTTATTTCATTATTTTTAATTGCTTCATCAAGAATAGTTTGAGTATTTAAATCCATAGTAGTATATATTTTAAGACCACCTATATCAAGAAAAGAACTAGGTAAGTTTAAAGTTTTTAATTCATCCATAACACTATCTTGAAAGTATCTTATAGTATTTAAATTTTTATTTTCTAAATATCCATAAAAATTTAATTTAGTATTATAAGCATCATTTTCTTCTTTTTCTGTAATATAGTTATTATTAGCCATAGCACTCAATACTATTTTTTGTCTATTTTTTGATTTATCATAATTTAAAATAGGGGAGTAGTTAGTAGGGGACTTAGGTATACCTGCTAAAATAGATGCTTCACTTAAATTTAAATCTTTAGCACTCTTATTAAAATAATAATAACTAGCATTTTCTATACCATAAACTCCACCATAATTTATAGTATTTAAATATCCTTCTAGTATCTCATCTTTACTATATTGACTTTCTAATTGTATAGTAAGCCAAGCTTCTTTTAATTTTCTTTCCCATGTTTTATCAAAAGTTAAAAATAAGTTTTTGGCATACTGTTGTGTTATAGTAGAAGCACCCTGTAAAGTTTTTTTATTTACTATATTTATGTAAAGTGATTTCATAATTCTTAAATAATCAAATCCTTGATGATTATAAAAATTCTTATCTTCAATAGCTATAGTAGCACTCACTAAGTAAGGTGATATATCACTTAATTTAATCCATTTATCACTAGCGCCGTTTATTAAGTTACCACTAGTATCATATAAGTAATATCCATTAGCAGTATTTATATCTAATCTCTTAGTTACATGAGCAACTAAATATAAACTAAGGTACATAAAACTACAAATTAAAATACAAATTATACTTATTTTACCTATTCTTTTAACAGTTTTCATGATTATCACCCTAATCCTAATTTTAGTATTCGTAAAAAAATATAAAAATATGAGTGCAAAATAAAAAAAAGTATGCTATAATGTTTGGGATGTGTATGGAAAAAGTTAATTTAAATGCAAAACTTAAATCTGTTGAAGATAATTTAGATATAAATACAGTAGGAGTAATAAATAAAAACAAAATAATTTATCAAGAAGATAATATTAATGTAACTATTTTAATATTTGATAATAAAATAGAAATGAATAGAACATGTAATGAATATAAAATAAAATTAATATTTGAAAAAAATAATCATACAGTTTCTACTTATAATGTATTTGGTGCTCCTAAAGTATTTTCTCTTGATCTTTTTACTACTAAATTAAATATAGATGATAAAAGAATAGAAATAGAATATATATTAGGTGAAAATAAATTTTATTATTGTTTAAATATAGGAGGTAAATATGATAATTAATGCTCTTTCTGATATATTAACTAATGTAGCTAAAAACATGGGTTATGATGAGACTTTAAAAGTTATAAAATCAAATAGACCTGATTTATGTGATTATCAATGTGATGAAGTTTTTAAACTTGCTAAAATATATCATAAAAGTCCTATAGAAATAGGAGAAAGTATTGTAGAAAATATTAATAATTTAAAAAACTTTAATGATTATTTTGAATCAGTAGAATTTTGTAAACCAGGTTTTATTAATATTATTATTAGTAATAAATTAATAAATAATACTTTAAAAAGTATGTATAATAATGAAAAATTTAATATATCTAAACCAAGTGATATAATGACTTATGTAATAGATTATGGTGGTCCTAATATAGCAAAGCCACTTCACGTAGGTCATATGAGACCTGCTATAGTAGGTGAATCAATTAAAAGAATAATAGATTATGTAGGACATAAAACTATATCTGATGTACATTTAGGTGATATAGGACTTCCTATTGGAGAAGTAATATATGCTTGTTTAAAAGATCATGTAGGTGTTAATGATATAACACTTAGTTATTTAAATCAAGTATATCCTAAAATGAGCGCACTTGTAAAAGAAAATGAAGAAATAAAAAATGAGTGTGCTACTATAATTAAAGAAGTACAAGAAAAAAAGAATTATTTAGATTATTGGCGTGTTATATGTGATATATCTATTAAAGATATAAAAAGATTATATAAATACTTAGATATATCATTTGATTATTGGCTATCAGAGTCAGATGCTTATCTTTATATACCTAAAGTAAAAGAATATTTAAATAATTTAGGTCTACTTAAAGAAAGTCAAGGTGCATTAGTAGTTTATGTAGATAAAGAAACTGATAAAATAAAATATCCACCATTAATATTTGAAAAAAGTAATGGAGCTTATCTTTATGAAAGTTCAGAACTTGGAACAATATATCAAAGAATGCAAGATTTTAATCCAAACTACATACTATATGTAACAGATGCACGTCAACAATTACACTTTGAACAAGTATTTAGAGTATGTGAAAAAAGTGGATTAACAAAAAATGCAAAATTACTTCATTTACCACATGGAACAATAAATGGTACAGATGGTAAACCATATAAAACAAGAAGTGGTGAAACGCCTAAATTAGATAATTTATTTAATGAAGTAAAAGAAATATTTATATCAAAAAAAGAAACAAATAAAAATATGAGTGAAAGTGATATAAATATAATAGTAAACTCAATATTAAAATTTGCAGATCTTCAAAATGGAAGAGATAAAGATTATATATTTGATATAAACAAATTTGCTGATACACAAGGTAAAACTGGTCCTTATATCTTATATACTTATTTAAGAATGAATAAGATAGTAAAAAAATATAATTTTAATATAAATAATTTAAGCAATAATATATATAATAATTGTGATAGAGATTTAAGAATTTGTATACTAGATTTAGAAAATAGTATAAATAATGCATTTAAAGAATTTAAACCTAATTATATAGCTGAATATTTATACAATTTATGTGTATGTTTAAATTCATTTTATCAAAATAATAGAATATCTGATATAAAAGATGATGAGAAACTAAATGACTGGATAAGTATTATTAGTTTATCAAATAAAATTATAAAAGATATGTTAAATTTACTTATAATAGATATACCTACAGAAATGTAGTTTGAAAGGAAGTTACTATGAAATTAAAAGATATGAAAAAAGAAGAATTAGAAGTTTTATCATTTACTGATTTAACTGAACTTATATTAAAAGAAAATAAAAAAGCTATGAATACTCCAAGTATATTTAAACATATATGTGAGTTATTAGAGTTAACTGATGAAGACTATACTTCAAAAATAGGAGATTTTTATACATCATTAACTACAGATAAAAGATTTATTTTACTTGATAGTGCTGAATGGGATTTAAGAGATAAACATAAAGTAGAAATAGTACTAGATGATGAAGACGAAGAAGATGAATATCAAGAAGATGAATTAGAAGAAACAGAAGAAGATAATGAGGAAGATGAAGATACTGAGTTAGATGAAAGTGATGATATTACTGATGATGAAGTAGATTTAGATGAAGAAGATGATTTAGAAGATTTATCTATAGTAGATGATGATAATATAGATGATGAACTTTAGATAATGTAAAAAACATGTAATTTTTCAAAAATATTACTTGTTTTTTTTTTTTTGCGATATGATAGTAATATAATGGAAGGAAGGATTTAAAAAATATGAAGTATAATAAAAAAAATACAACATTGATATTAGTAATGACACTAGTAAGTGTATTAGGTTTATCTATAGCTTTTGCAGCTTTTTCTAGTACACTAACAGTAAAAAGTAATGCGACAATTACACCAGATTCAGGAAACTTTAAGGTAGTGTTCTCATCAAAGAGTGATAGCCTATCTACAACAGGAGTAGCAGTAACAACAACAGGAAATTCAAGTGCAGGTACCCCCACAATAGATAACACAACAAATCCAACAATTAAAAACTTAAGTGCATCATTTACTGCACCTGGAGAAAAAGTAGAATACACATTTTATGCAAGAAATGAAGGAAGTTATGATGCATACTTAAGTAGTATAGTATTTGATAATATAAAAAATAAATCAACATTTAAAGAATGTGTAGCAGGAAGTGGAACAACTGCATCAATGGTAGAAGCAGCTTGTAGTGGAATAAAAGTAACAACAACAGTATTAAGTACTTCTTATACTGATACGACTCTAAATATAACAAATCATGTATTAAAGAAAAATAATAGTGAAGTAGTAAAAGTAACAATCGAATATACAAGTGGTTCGGCAATAGCCGATGGTCCATTTACAATAAACTTTGGTAAAATCTATTTAACATATGGTTCAACGAGTTTAAGTGGAATGCCAACAATACCAGTAGAACCAATCTGTAAAGCAGTAACAGTAGCTACTACAGGAAATGTATCAGCAGGAAGTTTTAACTATGGAGATGAATATACCTGCCAAGTAGGAGATAATTATTCAAATACATTCTTCGTATTAGAAAACAATACAGATACAGTAAGTTTAATAATGAAAGAAAATTATACAGATTCCTATGTACCAAAAACGTTATCTTGGTGTACAGATGGTGGAGAAGATAATACAACTTGCAAAAGCATAAATTTGACGGGAAGTAATGCTTCAACTGGAAAAGATTATTTAGGACATATAAAAAGTATTTTTAATAAAGATGAAGTAGAGGTAAGTTTCCCAAGTGCTAATCAAATAGGTACTTCTTCACGTAAACCATTTTCTGATTCAGTTATTAATGGCTTATCAACATGGCTACATGATTATTTAGACGAAACAATCCACCCAGTAGCAGGAGTAAAAGGATATTGGACAACAACGCCTCGTGCTGCTTACTCTGACGAGGCGTGGATTGTTCACTATAGCGGCAGATTGGACAAAATTTCCGTCGGCTTTGCAGGCTATTATGGTATCCGTCCAGTAATAACAATACCTAAATTTTTGATAAATTAATTATAATTTAAAGATTAGCAATAAATTTAGTAGTAAATATAAAGTTTAAATAATAAAAAATATAAATTAAGTAGAAAAACAAATAAAAAATTTTTATAAGGAGAAGAGAAGTAATATGAAAGAAAAAGGTTTTACGTTAATAGAATTATTAGCAGTTATAGTAATACTCGCAATAATAGCTTTAATAGCTACACCAGTAGTATTAAATATAATTAAAAGTAGTAAAGGATCATCAATAGAAAGAAGTGCTGAATTATACTTAGATCAAGTAAAAAATGAGATAGCACGTTATAACATGAATCATCCAGGAGCAAACTTTAATCCAAGTATATGTGAAGTACAAGGAAATGGAGTAAAATGTGATGATAATGCTGAGATTATTCCAGTAGAAATAAATGGAGATAAACCAGCAGATGGAAGTAAAATTATATTATCAAATGGAAGCGTAACAGGAGTAGAAGATTTTAAAGTAGGTTCTAAAAGTTTAACATATGAGAATGGCAAAATAAAAGAAGGAGAGAGTAGTGCATCAAAAACTATTTGTAAAGCAGTAACAACAGCAACCACAGGAAATGTACCAACAGGAAATTTTAATTATGGTGACGAGTATATATGCGATGTAGGAGATGACACAGAAAAAATATTTTTTGTACTTGAAAATTCAGAAGATAATGTAAGTTTAATAATGAATGCAAATGTAGGAATAGATGGAAAAGCGGTAACATCATCTTCAACAAATAAATCATTAGTAGCTTGGATAACAAAAGAAGATTATATAGCTGCAGGAGGAACAGAAAGTGATTGGGGAACAGATGGAAATAATGATAAAGGTCCAATAACAGTAACTAAAGCCTTAAAAGAATATACGTCAACTTGGACAAATCTACCGCAATCACAAATAACACTTCCAACATATGATCAAATATATACAGCATCAGGGAATAAACAATCTAGTTTATCAACATGGTTATATGATTATTTAATTGGAAAAGCAAATTCAGTATCAGGAGTGCAGGGTTATTGGACTGTTTCGCCTAGTGCTGTTTACTCTAACAGTGCGTGGAAAGTTTCCCATCTTGGCAAATTAACCAACTTCAACGTCAGCATTACAAGCAATACTGGTATCCGTCCAGTAATAACGATTTCTAAATCATATATTCAATAATTAAATAAACGTATCTTAAAGGAATATGCAAGATATCTTGTATTTTTCCTTTTTTTATATTAAAATAATTATAGAAAGTAGATGAGTATATGAAAAATAATGGTTTTACATTAATTGAACTTTTAGCAGTCATAGTAATACTTGCAATAATTTTTTCTATAGTTTCTATAACAGTAGGTGGTACAATAGATAATTCTGAAAGTAGTTTATCAGAAGTACAAAAAAATATAATAGAACATGCAGCACAAACTTTTTATGTAAAAGAGGGAAGAAATTATGATGCTACATGTATAAATTTAAGTACATTAATTGATAATGGCTATTTAAAAGCTGACCAAGTAAAAGATCCTAAAACAAAAGAAACTATGGATGGCTCTGTAAAAATAACAATAGAAGGTAATAAGTATTCGTATGAATATAAGGATAATTCTTGTAATATATGTACAAGAGTAGAAACAGCCACAACAGGCAATGTATCAACTGGCAACTTTAATTACGGAGATGAATACACTTGTAAAGTAGGAGATAGTTATACAAATACATTCTTTATACTAGAAAATAATACAGATACTGTAAGTTTGATTATGAAAGAAAACTATACAGATTCATATGTACCATCAACAACACCTTGGTGTACAGATGGAGGATCGGATAATACAACTTGTAAAAATATAACATCAACAGGAAGTAATGCTTCGACTGACAAAGATTATATAGGTCATATAAAAAGTATATTTAATAAATCTGGAGTAGAAGTAAGTTTTCCTACAAAAGATCAAATATATAAAGCAGCAGGAAATAAATATTCTGGTTTACCAATATGGCTATATGATTATTTGAAAAAAACAACACATCCAGTATCAAACGTATCTGGTTATTGGACAATAACGCCTTATAATGATAGCTCTGACAGCGTGTGGATGGTTCACTATGACGGCCGCTTATACTACAGCTCCGTCGATGATGCGAGCGCGGGCTATTTTGGTGTCCGTCCAGTAATAACGATATCAAAATCAGAAATACAATAATTATTATGTACAAAGGAATATACAAGATATCTTGTATTTTTCCTTTTTTTATATTAAAATAATTATAGAAAGTAGATGAGTATATGAAAACAAAAGGTTTTACATTAATTGAACTTTTAGCAGTAATCATTGTAATTTCAGCAATATTTTCTATAGTTGCTATAACAGTTGGTAGCATAATAGATGATTCTGAAAGTAGTTTATCAGAAGTACAAAAGAAAAGTATAGAGAATGCAGCTAAAACTTATTATGTAGAAGAAGGAATGGATGAAGATAAAAGATGTATAGATTTAAGTGCTTTAATTGATAAAGGATATATAAAATCAAGTGAAGTTGAAGATCCTAAAACTAAAAATACTATGAATGGATCAGTTAGAATAAGCATGAATAATGATAAATATACATATAGTTATAATGATAAATCATGTCCTGTTTGTATATCTGTTACATTTCCTACATTAGGAAATATACCTGAAGGAGCTTATGTATATGGTGATGAATATACATGTGAAGTAGGAGATAACTACACAAATACATTCTTTGTATTAGATAGTGTAGGAAATAAAGTAAGTTTGTTGATGAAAGAAAACTTTATAGATTCATATGTACCAGATTCTTTAGCCTGGTGTACAGATGGAAACGAAGATAATACAACTTGTAAAAATATAAATTCGACTGGAAGTAATGCACCAGAAGGAAAAGATTATTTAGGTCATATAAAAAGCATATTTAATAAATCCGGAGTAGAAGTAAGTTTTCCAACAGCACTTCAAATAGCTACTGCTGGAGGCGAAGTATTTGATGGTACTAATTCGGTTGAAACCTTATTAACATGGGAGTTTGCTAATGTATCAACCTCTTCAATTCCTTATGGTTATTGGACTGCTACGCCTAAGGCTAGTGCTTCTAATAATGCTTGGGGTGTTTATGCTTATGGCTATATTCGAGATAATAAAGCTAGTTATTCTAACCTTCTAGGCGTTAGACCAGTTATAACTTTAGATAAATCTTTAATGGATTAATTTAAACATTTATTTTATTAAGAAAATATAATATAATTAGATGGGTGGTAAAAATGGAAATATTAGATGGTAAACAAGCGAAAATACAAATATTAAATTCTTTAAAGGAAGAAATATTGAAATTAGATACTAAATTAGAATTAGCAGTCATACAAGTAGGTGAAGATCCTGCAAGTAGTGTTTATGTACGTCAAAAAGCTAAAATGGCTGAAATGTTAGGATATAGATTTAATCATATTAAATTAAATGAAAATGTAGAAGAAGAAAAACTTATTAGTTTAATTGATGCTTTAAATCGTGATAGATTTACAGATGGTATATTAGTACAATTACCTATACCTAAGCACTTGAATGCTAAAAGAATACAGAATGCTATTAGTCCTTTAAAGGATGTAGATGGTTTAACTGATATAAATATGGGTAAATTAGTACATGGAGTAGATTCACTTGTTCCATGTACTCCAATGGGTATTGTTGACTTATTAGATATTTATAATATAAATTTAAGTGGTAAAAACGTTACTATAGTAGGTAGAAGTGATTTAGTTGGTAAACCTTTAGCATCTCTTCTAACTAATAGAAATGCAACTGTTACATTGTGTCATTCTAAGACAAATAATTTAAAAGAATTTACACGTCTTGCAGATATACTTGTTGTAGCTATTGGTAAACCTAATTATATAACTCGCGACTATGTAACTGAAGGTAGTGTTGTAGTTGATGTAGGTATAAATAGATTAGAAAATAATAAATTATGTGGAGATGTAGATTTTAACTCTGTAGCGCCTATTTCATCTTTTATAACTCCAGTACCTGGAGGAGTAGGACCTATGACTGTAGCTGAACTTGCTAAAAATACATATAAGGCACATATATTAAGAAAAAAATGAAACTATCTTAGATAGTTTTTCTTTATTAAAATAAAAAAGTATAGTATAATTAAGTAGGTGAGTTTATGAGAAAAGATAATCCTTTTATTACATATGATGATTTATATAATAAAGTATCAACATATATAAAAAATAAAAATGATAAAAAACTTATTACTAAAGCATATCTTTTTGCCTATGAAAAACATTTTGGACAAAAGAGACATACAGGTGAGGATTATATTACTCATCCTTTAAATGTGGCTTATATTTTGGCTGATATATCTGCAGATTGTCCTACAATATGTGCAGCACTTCTTCATGATACAATTGAAGATTGTAATGTAACTAAAGAAGAATTACAAGATGAATTTTCTTTAGAAATAGCATCTTTAGTAGATGGAGTAACTAAGATAAATAAACTTAATTTTAGTGGTGAGAATGAAGCTGTACTTGCTAATCATAGAAAAATATTAGTAGGACTTACAGAAGATGTTAGAGTTATTATAATTAAGTTAGCAGATAGACTTCATAATATGAGAACACTTTGGATATTAAGTGAGAAAAGTCAAAAAAATAATGCTAAAGAAACTCTTGAAATATTAGTACCTATCGCACATAGACTTGGTATGAATAAAATAAAGAGTGAATTAGAAGATTTATCACTTAGATATTTAAAACCTGATGTATATTTTTCAATAGTTGAAAAATTAAATCAATCTAAAGTAGAGAGAAATGCTAATGTAGAAGCTATGATGGAGTCAATTACTAATTTATTAAATAGTCATGGTATAAAGCATAAAATTAAAGGAAGAGCAAAAAGTATTTATAGTATATATAAGAAACTTGATACTGGTAGAAGATTTAGTGATATATATGATTTACTTGCTTTAAGAGTATTTGTAGATACAGAACAAGATTGCTATCAAACTTTAGGTATAATACATTCTAAATATAGACCTATACCAAAAAGATTTAAAGATTATATAGCAATGCCAAAAGCTAATGGTTATCAATCTCTTCATACTACAGTATTTGGTGAAAATGGACAGTTATATGAAATACAAATAAGAACTTATGATATGGATAATATAGCAGAACATGGAGTTGCTTCACATTGGTCATATAAAGAAAAAGGTAAAACAATAATGCAATCTGCTATGGAAGAAAAACTTCAATTTTTCCGTTCAATTATGGAACTTTCTAGTGAAGAAGAAAGTGATGAATTATTTGTAAATAGTGTAAAAGAAGATGTACTTAAAAATATGATATATGTATTTACACCTAAAGGAGATGTAATAGAACTACCAAGTGGTGCTACACCAATAGATTTTGCATATAAAGTACATAGTAAAGTAGGAGATTCTATGGTAGGTGCTATTGTAAATGGTAATATAGTACCACTAGACTATAAACTACAAGATAATGATATAGTAAAAATAAATACAAATAAAAGTTCTTTTCCATCACGTGAATGGATAAATATGGCTTATACAGCACAAGCTAAAAATAAAATAAAGGCATATTTTAATAGAATAGATAAAGAAGAAAATTTAAAACGTGGTGAAGAATTATTATTAAAAGAATTAAGAAGAAAGAAAATAGCTAATGTAGATTTTTATAAAGATGATAATATTGATAAAATATTAGAAGAATTACATATAGGAGATTTAACAGAATTATATATAGGTATAGGTAGTGGAAAGTATAGTGCAATATCAGTAATAAATATAATAAATAGTGAAGAAGTATCTAAGGAAGAATTTGTTTTAAATAAAATTAATAATAATATAAAAACTAATATGAGCGCTAAAAACGATATATTAGTTGAAGGAATAGATGAAATTAAAGTAAACGTTGCTTCATGTTGTAAACCAATTCCAGGTGATAGTATAGTTGGCTATATAACAAAAGGAAATGGTATTAGTGTACATAGAAGTGTTTGTCCAAATATAGCAGACTTAGATGACAGATTAATAAATGTTCATTGGAATACTGCAATTACTAATAAATATTCAACTTCAATAATGGTACATACATTAAAAAATACAACTAATAGAAATGTACTTATAGATATAATATCTAAAACTTCATCAAGTGATGTTATAATACAAAGTATAAATAATGTAAATAATATAGATGTTAGTATGTATGAAATAAGTATTTTAGTAAGTAATAAAGAAAAACTAGAAAAATTTATGAATGACTTATCAATGATAGAAGATATTGTTTATGTAGAAAGAGTTATAAAATGAGAGTATTAGTACAAAGAAGTTTAAATTCTAGTGTAACAGTAGAAAATAATATAGTAGGAAAAATAGATAGTGGACTTGTAATTTTTTCTTGTTTTACTGATACTGATACTATTAATGATATAGATTATTTAGTAAAGAAAATAGTTAATTTAAGAATATTTGATGATGAAAATGGTGTTATGAATAAGAGTATACTTGATACGAATGGAAGTATTCTTAGTATTTCACAATTTACACTTTATGCTGATACAAGAAAAGGTAATAGACCAAGTTATATTAATGCAATGAAGGGTGATGAAGCTCATAGACTATATGATATTTTTAATCAAAAATTAAGAGAATATGTCAAAGTAGAAACAGGAATATTTAAAAGTGACATGAAAGTTAATATAGTAAATGATGGACCAGTTACAATAATGTTAGAAAGTAGGGATAAATAATGTTAAAAAACAAATTAGATTTTAAATTAGTTAATTTAGCTTTAATAGTACTTATAATGTTCTTAATATATAGAACAGGTAATTTATGGATAGGAATATTTGATAAAGTGTTTGCTATAGTTATGCCAATTATTATAGCATTTGCACTTGCTTATGCTGTACATCCATTCCTAGTTAAGATGCAAGAGAAAGGATTGCCAAAATGGCTTGGTGTTACAATAATAGTAATATCTCTTATAGGCCTTGCAGCACTTATAATTTATTTAATTTCTACTGTATTAGTAGGACAATTATCAAGTTTATTTAATAGTATAATGCAGTTTATTTCTTCATTAGAAAAATCTAACTTTGATATCAATGTAGCGGGATTAGAATCAACACTTCAAGATACATTTAAAACAATTTTATCAAATTTAGGTACTTATGTATCAGATGGCGCTATTAACTTAGTAAATACTTCTTTAGCACTTATGTCAAAATTATTAATTATATTTGCAGTATTTATTTACTTATTAATAGATATGGATAAAATAAGAAAAGAAGTAAAAGCTTTCTTTAAATCAAAAAGCCAAAAAACATTTAATTATGTTAAAACTTTAGATGATGAAATGAAAAAATATTTAAATGGATTAGTTCAAGTTATGGTAATAACACTAATAGAATATACATTAGGATATACAATAATAGGACATCCTAATGCAATACTTTTAGGATTCTTAGCATGTGTTGCTAATTTAATTCCTTATTTTGGTGGAATTGGAGTAAATATAATAGCAGCTATTACAGCATTCGTTGTAAGTCCATCACTACTTGTTAAGACTATAATAGCTTTCTGCGTTTTAAGTACACTTGATAGTTATGTTATAAATCCTACAGTATATGGAAAAACAAATAAAATACATCCACTTGCTACTATTATCGCGCTTTTTGCAAGCGGTATACTTTTAGGAATAAAAGGAGTATTTATATCATCTCCACTTGCTATAATGGCAATAGTAACATTTAAGTATTATAAAGAAGATATAAAAAATAATATTAAAAAAGTAAAAAATAGTGATTGATAAATATACATGAATTATGTATAATATGAAACAAGGAGTTGAATTTATGATACAAAAAGCAAAAGGTACTTATGATGTATTTGGAGAATATGGTAAAAAATTATTATATGTTGAAGAGTTAATTGAAGGATTAATGGAAAAATATAATTATGAATATTTTAGAACGCCTATATTTGAATCAAGTAATTTATTTCATAGAGGTGTTGGTGAAACTACAGATATAGTAACTAAAGAAACATATGATTTTATGGATAGAGGAGAAAGACCACTTACTCTTCGTCCAGAAGGTACTGCAAGTATTGTAAGAAGTTTTATAGAAAATAAAATGTATGGAAATCATGCAATGCCAGTAAAAGCGTGGTATTATGGGCCTATGTTTAGATATGAACGTCCACAATCTGGAAGATTTAGAGAGTTTTATCAATTTGGTGTTGAAGTATTTGGAAGTGAAGATGCTAGTGTAGATGCTGAAATTATAAGTATACCTGTTAATTTATATAAAATGTTAGGACTTAAAGGAATTAAAGTTAATATAAATACATTAGGAGATAAAGAAAGTAGAGAAGCTTACAGAACAGCACTTATAGAATATTTTAAACCACATATAGATGAATTATGTGATGATTGTAAAGAGAGATTCTTAAAAAATCCTTTAAGAATATTAGATTGCAAAATAGATTCTTCAAAAGATATTATGAAATCAGCACCAAAAACAATAGATTATTTAAATGAAGTATCAAAAAATCACTTTAATAAAGTAAAAGAATATTTAAATAGTCTTAATATAGATTATGAAGTAAATACATCATTAGTTAGAGGCCTTGATTACTACACACATACAGTATTTGAAGTAGAAGCTAAAGTAGAAGGATTTGGAAGTCAAAACGTATTATGTGGTGGTGGAAGATATGATAATTTAGTAGAGACTTTAGATGGACCAAAAACTAGTGGAGTAGGGTTTGCTATGGGGCTTGAAAGATTAATGACAGCACTCGATTATGAAAAAATAGATTTACCTATAATAAACAATATAGATATATATGTTATTCCTATGAGTGAAGATGATAAAGAGTATGCATTAAATATTACTCAAGATTTAAGACTTAATGGATTTATAGTAGATACTGATTATAATAATAGAAATTTAAAAAATAATTTTAAAGTTGCTGATAGATTACAAGCACGCTTTATAATATTAATAGGCGAAGAAGAAAGACAAGAAGATATAATAACTATTAAAAAGAATGATGGACATTCTGAATATAAAGTATTAAAGCAAGATTTAGTAGATTTCTTTGATGAAGAATTAGGTGAATAATGTTTGATTTTAATAAATATGATGATGTAACAAAAGTGTATAGATATAATGGATTTATCGCACCAGATGGTAGCTATTATAAAGTTTGTCCTAAAAATAGTGACTTTAGAAAAGATACACATAACATGTGGGCAGAAACATTTATTAAAGAAAAATTAAATATAAAAGAATTTAAATTTAATCCTACAGCATCCGCTATTATTACATTATCAAAATTATCAGGACCAGCAGATATACTTATTAATTGTTTTGGATATGTATATTATAGTCATGAACCTATATATTATAAACCAATAATAAAAATACCTAATCCTAAAATGAGCGGTATAAAGTGTAGTGAAGAGCAATTAAATACTTTATATATGTTAATGTTATTAAACAATGAAGATACTAATAATCCTATATTAAATGGAGAAGATGAGTATAATTATTGTGGTTATGATGAAGAACCTAAGACATTTAACTTGAAAAAATAGAAAAATATGATATAATAAAATTGTATTTGTTTGAAAGAGTATATATATTAATACTTAAAAGAGAATTAGTGGTGGGTGTAAACTAAAAGAATTATATATAGAAGACATCAAACGTTAAATAATCGTGTTACTACGTTATAAGTAATAAAGATAGATAAATCTATGAAGCAAGGTGGCACCACGAAGTTTTCGTCCTTGTATTTCATAGATTTTTTATATTAAATAGGAGGAAATATGAAAAAAGTATATGTAAATGAACTTAAAAATTATTTAGGAAAAGAGATAACATTTAGTGGATTTGTTGATACAATAAGAGATAAAAAATGGGTAATGTTTGTAATACTTAGAGATTCAACAGGTAAAGTACAAATGACTATAGAAAAAAGTGAAGAAAGTAATAAAGAACTTCTTGATATAATGTCAAATGTTAGTGTAGAAAGTACTATTAAAGTAAATGGAATCTTAAAAGGAAATGAAGCAGTAAAACTAGGCGGTATGGAACTTATACCAAATACTATAGAAGTTACAAGTATAGCTTCTACATTACCATTTGATTATAATAATCTAGATGGAGTTAATATTGATACTAGATTAGATTATAGATGGTTAGATTTAAGAAATGAAAAGAATATGTTAGCGCGCCAAATAGAATCATGTTTAGTGGGCGCTATGAGAGATTTCTTATATAGTAAAGATTTTACTGAAATACATACACCTAAATTAATAGGTGCTGCAAGTGAATCTGGAAGTGAAGTATTTGAAGTAAAATACTTTGATAGAAAAGCCTTTTTAGCTCAATCTCCACAATTTTATAAACAAATGGCTATAGCAGCTGGTTTATCTAAAGTATTTGAAGTCGCACCTTGTTTTAGAGCTGAAAATTCTAATACCAATAGACATGCTACAGAGTTTACTTCATTTGACTTAGAATTTTCTTATATAGATAGTTATCTTGATGTAATGGATTTTGAAGAAGATTTACTTATAGCAGGTTTAACTAAAGTAAAAGAAAAATATGGAGATAAAATTAAAGAAGTATTTGGAAAAGAAGTTATTATACCAACTAAGCCTTTCCCAAGATTAAAATTAAAAGATTTATATAAAGAATTAAATGAAAGATATAATTTTTCTATACCTGAAGTTGATATTGGAGATATGAATGCAGAAGCAGAAAAATTAACATACAAATTAGCTAGTGAAGTATATAATAGTGAGTTTATGTTTATAACAGATTATGCTGCAACAAAACGTCCATTTTATCACATGAGAAATAGTGAAGGAAAATTAATGGGATATGATTTAATTTGGAGAGGTACTGAAATAACATCAGGTGCTCAAAGAGAACATAGATATGATGAATTAGTTAAGAATGCTAAAGAAAAGGGACTTGGTAAGGACGTTGAATTCTATTTACAATTCTTTAAGTATGGATGTCCTCCACATGGTGGTTTTGCACTTGGTGTAGATAGATTACTTATGTTATTACTTGGAATGACTATAAAAGAAGCACAATTTATATTTAGAGGTCCTAATAGATTAAATCCATAAAGGAGGTAAATATGTCAAAAGTAAATAAAGAAAAATTAGTAAAAAAAATACTTAATAAGACAGATATAGAAACAATAGAAAATTATGATGAATTACTTGATATGTTAATAGATGAACCTATAGCTATTAATGTAGATAATGATGAAAAAAGAACTATAGGAGAAAAAGTAGCAGATAAAATAACTGCTTTAGCGGGTTCTTGGACTTTTATTATAATATTTTGTTCATTTTTGATTTTATGGATGATATTAAATACTTTTGTATTTAGTGGTATTGACGATTATCCATTTATATTACTTAACTTAATATTATCTTGTATAGCAGCTATACAAGCTCCAATAATTATGATGAGTCAAAATAGAGAAGCTAAAAAAGAAAGTTTAAAGAGTACAAACGATTATAAAACAAATATAAAAAGTGAATTAATATTAGAAGAATTACATGATAAAATGGAACTTATTTTAAAACAACAAAATGAAATTTTAAAAGAATTAAATAAAAATAAATAATAAATTGCTTTTATAAAAAAAATATTATATAATGTAAGTAGTATTATGATACTAGGAGGGATGATATAAATGGGTTTAATTAGAGCCGCTGTAAGTGCTGTTGGAAGTACTTTACATGACCAATGGAAAGAGGCCATTAGATGTGAAGATTTAGATAATGATACATTAATGGTTAAAAAGACTACACCAAATGGTGTAATATCTAATGGGTCAACTATAATAGTAGGACCTGGACAATGTGCAATAATATATGATAATGGTCGTATATTAGATGCATCAGCAGAAGAAGGAGTATTTACTTTTGATTCATCATCAACACCATCATTATTTGCTGGTCAATTTGGTGCTATGTTTAAAGAAATGTGGCAAAGATTTACTTATGATGGTGCAAGTGCTAAGGAACAAGCTGTATTCTTCTTTAATTTAAAAGAAATAATAAATAATAAATTTGGTACTTCAACACCAATTATGTATAAAGATTGGGGTCACCCAATAATGAATGCTAGAACAAATTCTTATATAGCTATGAGTGTAAGAGTAAGATGTCATGGTACATATACTTTTAAGATTTGTGATCCATTCTTATTTATGAAAAATATAAGTGGTACAGCAGATGTTTATAAAAAACAAGAATTAGAAGAACAAATGCATTCTGAAGTAATTGCTTCTTTCGCAAATGTTATGAATAGTCTTGGAAGCGATGAACATAAAATAGAAGTATTAGAACTTCAAAATAAGACAGATGAAATTAAAAAAATAATGGATGAAAATGTTTTTGATCAAAATATCAGAAATAGAGGTATTCAGTTAATTTCATTTGCTGTTGAACCAGTATCACTTGATGAAGAATCTCAAACTAAGATGGATAATTATGAAATTGGTGGAGATCAATATCAACAACAAGGAGTACTTACAGGTTCTTATGGAGAAGCATTAAAAAGTGCTGCTTCAAATGCCAATGGTGCTGCAACTGGTATGATGGGTATTGGTATGATGAATATGGCAGCAGGTAATATGGGAATTGTAGGAAATAAAAATGAATACATGAAACCACAAGAAATGCCAAAAGAAACAAAAGAAGACGGTGTAAAATGCCCTAATTGTGGAGCGCTTATAACTGGTAAATTCTGTGTTGAATGTGGTACTAAAAGACCAGAAGAAGTAAAAGAAAAATTCTGTACAAACTGTGGAACAAAAGCAAATGATGATGCAAAGTTCTGTATGAACTGTGGAAATAAATTATAAGATAGAAAAATTTTCTATCTTTTTTATTTATATTATGATATAATTATATTGCTGAAAGATTTGATTTAATCCTTATGAAAAACCTACTAATCGATATAATAGGGAATCTAATTTATAGCTGGTGTTGAAAGCCTAATTTATTTAGGGATCCTTAAAGTTATAATGTGATGCCCACCTGGGAGACTAGGTTTTATTCGATTCGGGATATCGGTCTTTCGGCTTTTTAATTGGAGGATTTATGATTAAAGATTTAACTTTATTAGAAAATACATATGTAATATTTGATTTAGAAACAACAGGTCTTTATCCTAATAGTGGAGATTCAATTATTGAAATAGGCGCTGTTAAAATGAAAGATGGTAAAATAATAGAAAAATATGATGAACTTGTTAATCCGGGTAAAGAATTAACAAGTGAAATAATAAAAATAACAGGAATAACTAATGAAATGTTAATTGGTAAAAGAAACGAAGAAGAATGTGTTAAAAGTTTTATGGAATGGGTAGGAGATTTACCACTTGTCGCACATAATGCAAAATTTGATACATCTTTTATAACTATGGCTTATTCTAAATATAATATGGGTACATTAAAAAATACAGTAATAGATACATTAGGACTTTCAAGATACTTAGAATCAAGTGAGAGATATCATAACCTAGCTACTTTAGTTAAAAGATATGATATACCATGGGATGAAGATAAACATCATAGAGCAGACTATGATTCATATGGTACAGGATTAATATTTTTTAAGATGTTAAAAAAATTAGAAATGAATAATATAACATCACTAAATGATTTATATAAATATCCATTTATTGTAATAAGAAAATAAAAAACGACATAATAAGTATGCCTTTTTTTTTATAATCAAATAGGTGATAAAATTGAAAATATATTTAGATTTAGTTATGTTATTAAATTTTTCAATTGATTTTATATTATTATTATCAGTATCAATTATATTAAAAAGAAAAGTAAAAATATATAAGATACTATTAGGATCATTTGTAGGAGGATTAAGTATATTATTACTATTTTTTAATATAAATAGTATAATGCTTTTTATATTAAAAATTATTATAAGTATATTAATGTGTTTAATCACCTTTAAATTTAATAACATAAAATATACATTAGTAAATTTATTATATTTATACATGGCAAGCATAATACTAGGAGGATTTTTATATTTAATAAATATTGAATTTTCATATAAACATGTAGGTATAATATTTATTAATAATGGACTTAGTATTAATTTTATATTTTTATTAATAACATCACCCATAATACTTTACATATATATAAAACAAACTAAAAATTTTAGAAGTACATATTCTAATTATTATAATATAAAAATATTTAAAAATAATAAAGCATATGATTATATAGGATTTATAGATACAGGAAATACATTAACAGATCCATTAACTAAAAAATCAGTTATATTGATAGATAAAAGAAAAATATTATTTAATATAAAAGAATTTAGAATGATACCATATATGGGAGTAAATGGAGTAAATTTAATTAAAGTTATAAAAATAGATAAACTAGTATTTAATAATAAAAGTTATAAAAATATCTTATTAGGACTTATGGATAATATTAGTTTAGATGGTGTAGATGTTATATTAAATAAAAAATTATTGGAGGAATAAAATGATAAAAAATATAATTGAGTTTATAAAAAAATTATTAAGTAATGAAGGGATTTATTTTGTCGGTAGTACAGATAAGTTACCAGAACCTTTAACTAAAGAAGAAGAGATTAAATATGTTGAATTAAGAATGGAAGGGGATGAGTTTGCTAAGGCAAAACTAATAGAACACAATTTAAGATTAGTCGTCTTTTTAGCAAAAAAATATGAAAATACTGGAGTAGATTTAGAAGATTTAGTAAGTATAGGAACAATCGGACTTATAAAAGGAGTAAATACATATAAATTAGATAAAAATATAAAACTTGCCACATATGCTTCACGTTGTATAGATAATGAAATTTTAATGTTTTTAAGAAAAAATAAAAGAAGAAAAACAGAAATAAGTTTTGAAGATAGTCTTTCTTATGATAGTGAAGGCAATGAGCTGCACTTAGAAGATATACTAGGAACAGAAAGCGATGTAGTAACACGTCCACTTGAAGAAGAAATAGAAAAGAAAATATTATATCAAGAATTAAAAAAACTAAACGATAGAGATAAAAAAATAATGATAATGAGATATGGATTATATAATAATAAAGAAATGACACAAAAAGAAGTAGCAGAAACTTTAGGTATAAGTCAATCATATATATCAAGAATAGAGAAGAAAGTTATTGGCAAACTAAAACTTCAAAATAGATAATTTGAATAAAATTATTAAATTTGTTATAATAAAATAGGTGGTTTGATGAAAGTAGGAGTTTTTGATTCTGGAGTTGGTGGATTAACTGTTTTAAAAGAATTAGTTAATAAATACCCAAATAATCATTATATATATTATGGAGATACCAAAAATATTCCATATGGAGATAAATCTTTAGACGAATTAAAATTATTAGTTGATAATATTATGAAGTTTATGATTACAAAGAATGTAGATATAGTAGTTATAGCATGTGGTACTGTAAGCTCTAATTTAACTGAATATATTAAATCTACTTATAAAATGCCTATAATAGATATAATAAGTCCTACTATTAATTATATAAATAATAGTAGTTATGAAAAAATAGGAGTTATAGCTACAAATTCTACTATAAATAGTAAAGTATTTAGTAAAAGAATAAATAAAGATGTAAAAGAGGTTTCTTGTAAATCTTTTGTACCTCTTATAGAATCTAATAACTTAAGTAATCTAGATTATTATTTAGATCTTTATTTAAAAGACTTGAATGATAGAGATATAGTTATTTTAGGATGTACTCATTATCCTATAATAGAAAAATATATTAGAAAATATCTAGGTAATAATATTGAAGTTTTAAATATGGCAAGCCTAGTGCCTAATGTTTTTAAAAACGATTCTTCAAAAGTAGTAGATTTATATTTTTCATTATTAGATGATAAAACTAGATTAAATATAAAAAATATAATAGATTTTAAAATTAATAGTTTAAATGAAATAAAAAAGCCCTAGTGGCTTTTTTGTAATAAATAATAAATGATTAATTAGGAAATATTTCGATTAAAAATAAAGATGAAAATTTATCATATACTATTGATATAAGAACAATTGTTTGATATAATGTTATTGGATACGTTTGAAATATATCAGATGCTTTCCCTTTCTTGAAAAAGAAAGGCGGTGGTTAATTATGACAAAAAGAGAATTATCTCAATTTATTATAATTCTGCTATTATTTTTTATAGTAATCACCTTACTATTTAAATAATAAAAGCATCTGATTTCAACAACTGTTGATTTCAGATGCGTACCCATAAAGGGATTGCATTTGATGTGCGAGAATCAAATGTATCCTTTTTTATTATATGCAAGTTTCCTTGACATATTTAATATACCATAAATATATTAAAAGGGCAAGAGATAATCTTTTTTTGAGTAAAAAATATGATTAACTTGGCTAATTTTTATGAAAAAAAACACTTAACTCAGCATTGAATTAGGTGCTACACAAATTGGGGTAACACTCAACACTGCCATATTAAGTGTCCCTTTAATATTTTATGAGAATTCTCTCATCTATATACATAATAACATAAAAACGACTTTTTGACAAGTCGTTTTAAATTTTAACTTGGAAATTCCAATTTTACTATCAACCTGGTATCTAAAAGTGTCACTAAAAATAAACTCTTTTGTCAAAAAAAGCAAAAATAAAACATATACTATTGATATAAGAACAATTGTTTGATATAATGTTATTGGATACATTTGAAATATATCAGATGCTTTCCCTTTCAATTATTAAATTAATAAAAGAAAGGGGTGATATTTATGACAAAAAGAGAAACATCTCAATATGTTATTATATTACTTCTACTTGCTATAATAATATTATTACTAGTTAAATAGAAAAACGCATCTGATTTCAACAACTGTTGATTTCAGATGCAATCCATTAAGGGAATGCATTTGATTAGGCCAATCAAATGTATCCTTTTTTATTATATGCAAGTTTCCTTGACATATTTAATATATCATAAATATATTAAAAGTGCAAGAGATAATCTTTTTTTGAGTAAAAAATATGATTAACTTGGCTAATTTTTATGAAAAAAACACTTAACTCAGTATTGAATTAGGTGCTTACTCAAACTTGGGTAACACTCAAACACTGCAATATTAAGTGTCCCTTTAATATTTTATGAGGATTGCTTCCTCTATATACATAATAACATAAAAACGACTTTTTGACAAGTCGTTTTAAATTTTAACTTGGAAATTTAAAGTTTCAATTTAGTACCACTTTGGTGAAAATATAACAATCACCAGATGCAAATTTATAGGTAGCAATAAATACTACTTTACAAGTATACTGCATTTTTTTGAAAAATTGACATGTTAGTTGATTAAATTGTGTGAAAATATGATAAAATCAATAATAGAGAGGTAGTGTGATAAAGATGAATCAAGAACAAAATAACTTGAATCCGAATAATTTTAATATACAGGGTAATAATGGAATACCTAATAATCAACCATTAAATAATCAAAACTTTAATCAAAATATGAGCTTTAATCAGCAATCAATTAATCTTCAATCCCAGTCGACACCTAGTTTTCAACAACCAATAAATCAAATGAACATACAACAACCTACACCAAAACCAGTGAACAACTCATTTGAAAATGTTAATTTTAATAATCAAGGTTCAAATAATAAATTACCAAAGAAAATGAATCTAGGTTTAGTTATAGGAATAGTAGCTTTAATAGCAGTTGTTGGCATTGGAGTTCTTTTTGGAAGTAAATTAATATTAAATAAAAATAATAACAATAGTAATTTAAGTAATGGAAAAAATAATAGTAATGTAAAAATGGGGAATGTTGAGGTCAAAGTTTTATCTAGCGAAGATCAAATAAATAATTCGGGTTTATATAAAATAGGGGATGAATACATTTTTAAAGGTGGAGATTTATATACAGAAAAATTAGAAGATGGCAGCTATAATAAAACATCAAAATTAGGTAATTTAAAAAACTTTGTTAAATTTAACAATAATTATTGGAGAATTATTAAAATAAATTCTGATGGTACAATTAGGTTAGTTTGGGCTGGAAAGTATAACAATATTACAAATAAGGTTCTTAATAACATAAATCTTGATATCAAATATGTAGAAACCAAAAGCAATAATTTCAGTTATGAAAATAGTTATATAAGAAATTACTTGAATACAACGTTTTTAAATGATACTTCTATAATTCCTAGTAATTATAATGATTATTTAGTGGAATTTAATTTTGACATATCTACATACAGTGATTCAGTTTATGATATATATTCGTACAAAAATTCAGAAAATATTGTAACTAAACAAATATCAGCTTTTAAAGATTATGTAGGTATTTTATCAATAAATGATTTTTATAATGCTAAAATAGATGGTAAACTACCTCCAGAGGGAAAATATGATAATAATTTTATAGTAGATATTTTAGAATCTACAGGAAAATCAACTGTATTAGAAGTAAATACATCAAATATTATCGTGGATAAAAATAATAATACAATTGGAGTTGCTAAAATCTTAAGATCTAATGGTTCTTGGTTTATGCTAACTAATCACAATTTAGATACAAATTATAGTAATAATGTTATTCCTGTTATAACTTTAAAATCGAATATCAATTTTGAGTCTGGTGATGGTTCTATAGAAAAACCTTATATTATCAAATAAACATAATTTTGCCTGAATTAATGTCTTGCTAAAATTATATTGTATGGATTCTAAAAGTTTTTGCATTCGCACACCGTTACTGGCTTTGCCAATAAGCGTAGTGTGTTCTAAAATGAAATTTTATTAGACGAGCTATAGCTCGTTTTTTTATGTCAAAATCTTTATCATCATATTAATAATTTTTTGTGTATAAATAACCATTTGTTTTTTGCCCTTTAGTTTCTATTGTCATGCTCAATCACTTTCCTTTCTTAAATAACAAAAAAAGCCAACATTTCTGTTAGCATTTATTACTCTCGAATTTATAAAAGTTCGAGCAGATTTCCAAATGGTAGCGACGGGGAGATTCGAACTCTCGACACCATGGGTATGAACCATGTGCTCTAGCCAACTGAGCTACATCGCCATCTGACAAGTAAAATTATAACAAAAAAAATTATCTTTTGCAACCCTTTTTGATTAAAAAAATGATATAATTTAAATGGGTGGTAAAATGATTAGTATAAAAAATGATTTTGATATAGATTCTACAATTACATGTGGTCAAATATTTAGATACACTAAAGAAAATAATAATTATACAATTATTTTAAAAGATAGAGTAATTAGTTTAACAGTTGATAATCAAAATATAAATATAGAATCAAATAATGAAGATAATTTAGAAGAAGTTATAAATGATTATTTTGACTTAAAAAGAGATTATAAAAAAATAGAAGATGATATAATAAAGATGGATAAAAATATTGAGCAAGCAATTCTTGAAAGTCATGGACTTCATATGATACATCAAGATCCATTTGAAACTATAATTTCATATGTAATATCTCAAAATAATAGAGTACCTAGTATAACTAATTCATTAAATTTAATAGCGCAACGTTATGGTAAAAAAATAGTATTTAAAGATAAAGAATATTATTTGTTTCCATCATATCAAGATTTAAAAACTATAAAAGAAGAAGAATATAGAGAATGTAAAGTAGGTTTTAGAGATAAATATTTATTAGGTATTGTTGAAAGTATAAATAATAAAACTTTAGATTTAGATAAAATATATGATATGACAAGTGATGAAGCACTAAATTATTTAATGAGTTTTAAAGGTATTGGTAATAAAGTTGCATCTTGTATACTTTTATTTGCATACCAAAAATTTGATGTTTATCCAATAGATACTTGGGTTAAGAAATTTATGAAGGATGATTATAATATAGAAGGATTAAAAGAAATAAAAGAATTTACAGTTAAAACATATAAGGAATATAGTGGGCTTGCTATACAATATATGTTTAATTATAAAAGAAATAAAAGTAATTTACAAAATTAAAAAAGTTTGTTATAATACTTTTAGTTAAAGCGATGAAGAAGAAGAGTATGGTTAAATATTTTAAAGAGAGTTAACGATTGGTGAGAGTTAATAAATATGAAACTTGAAGAAACTTTGGAGCTATACGTTTAATTGAGTACAAATTAAGGTGGTACCACGGCATAGATTCGTCCTTATATATAGGATTAATCTATTTTTTTATGAAAGGAAGATTATATGACAAATAAAGATTTAGCTAATGTAATATTTCCTAATATTACAAAAACAATTGAAGATTATGAAAAAGAATATCCAAAAAGAAATTTAAAAGAAGGAGCAAAAGTTACTCGTTTTGCGCCATCACCAACTGGATTTATGCATTTAGGAGGTTTGTTTGGAGCTTTAATAGATTTTACTTTAGCTCGTCAATCAGATGGTGTATTTTACTTAAGAAGTGAAGATACAGACCAAGCAAGAAGTATTGAAGGTGCTGAAGAACTTATAATGGAAACATTAGACTATTATAATATGATGGCAGATGAATATGAATATAAGGGGAAAATAGTAGGTAATTATGGACCATATGTTCAAAGTGAAAGAAAAGAAATCTATCATGCTTTTGCAAAACATTTAATTGAAATAAATAGAGCATATCCATGCTTTTGTACTAAAGAAGAATTAGATGAAATGAGAGAAAATCAGGAATCTATGAAAGTTAGACCAGGATATCATGGAAGATTTGCTAGATGTTCTAGATTAACTCCAGAAGAATCAATAAATAAAATAAAAAATGGTGAAAAATTTGTTATTAGATTTAGAAGCAATGGAAATTTTGAAAATAAATTTGAATTTGATGATCTAAGACAAGGAAAACTTTTCTTAAATGAAAATGATATAGATGAGGTAATTATGAAAAGTGAATCAATGTTACCTACATATCATTTCGCACATATCGTTGATGACCACTTAATGAGAACTACACATGTTGTAAGAGGAGAAGAGTGGTTACCAAGTGCTCCTAAACATGTTCAAATGTTTTCTGCATTTGGATTTGAAGTTCCTAAATATATTCATACACCATTAATAATGAAAAAAGAAGGAGAATCATTAAGAAAAATTAGTAAAAGAAAAGATCCAGAAGCAACAATGAGTTATTATTTTACTAATGGATATCCAGCTTTAGCAGTTATTGAATCTTTAATGACAATAATAAATTCAAATTATGAGGAATGGCATACAGCAAACCCAGATAAACCATTTACCGAATTTGAAGTAACTGCTAGTAAAATGAGTACAAGTGGAGCTCTTTATGATTTAATGAAATTAGATGATATTTCTAAAAATATAATATCTAAAATGACAAAAGAAGAAGTATATGAAGAATCTTTAAAATGGGCTAATAAATATTCAAAATCTTTAAAAGATTTAATAGAACGTGATAAAGAATATTATATGTCTATAATAAATATAGAACGAGTACAAGAAAAACCAAGAAAAGATATCGCTAAATGGAGTGATATAGAAAATCTTATATGGTATATGTATGATGACATATATTATGCTAAAGAAAAAGAATATGAATGGAAAAAAATAACAGATAAAGAAGAAATAAAAAATATTCTAAATACATATATGGATAAATACTTTACTTTAGATAAAGATAATTGGTTTAATAATATTAAGTTGATGTGTGATGAGATGGGTTATGCATCTAATATGAAAGAATATAAGAAAAACCCAGAAAATTTCAAAGGAAATGTAGCAGATGTATCAACAGTTCTTCGTGTAGCGCTCACAAGTAAATCTATGACTCCAGATCTTTATGAAATTATGAAATTATTAGGACACGATAGAATACAAGAAAGGTTTAACAAAATAAGTTAAACCTTTTAATTTGACAAAAATATAAATAAGTGATAGAGTAAACAGCAATTATTAGGGGGGAATAGTATGCAAAAATATGCTATAGTAAATGCTGGTAGCTCATCATTAAAGTTTTCTTTATATGAAGTTCCAGAAATGAAAGAAATTGTTAACGTATTAGTAGAAAAAATAGGAGAAAGTGATAGTTCTTATACATTAAAATATAACGGCAAAAAAGAAGAAAAACAAGTGTTTATAAAAGATCATAGTAGTGCTGTTGATATTGTTATAGAAGAATTACTTAAAAATAATTTTATTAAGTCAACATCAGAGATAAAAGCAATAGGTCATCGTGTTTTACATGGAGGAGAGATTTATTCTGATTCTTGTTTAATAGATTCTAATGTCATTAAAGACATAGAAACACTAACACCATTAGGTCCACTTCATCATCCAAGTGAATTAGCATGTATAAATACAATCCAAGAAAAAATGCCAAATGTTTATCAAGTGGCAGTATTTGATACAGCATTCCATCAAACAATGCCAAAAGAAAATTATATTTATCCTGTACCACTTGATTGGTATAAAGAAAATAATGTAAGAAAATATGGATTTCATGGAACTAGTCATAAATATATAACAGAAAAAATGAAAGTTATATTAAATAAAGAAAATGTTAATTTAATTATTTGTCATATAGGAAGTGGCGCTAGTATTTCTTGTATAAAAGAAGGAAAATGTATTGACACAACAATGGGATTAACACCACTTGATGGACTTATGATGGGAACAAGAAGTGGTTCTATAGATCCTTCAATTATAAAATATATTATGGATCAAAAAGGTTATTCTATAGATGAAGTTATGAATGCATTAAATAAAAAAAGTGGATTACTTGGTATATGTGATAAAAACGATTTTAGAGATATAACAGCTTTAGTAAAATCAGGTAATGAAAAAGCAAAGCTTGCTTATGATATGTTTGTAAATAGTACAGTTAAATTTATAGCGCAATATTATTTTGAATTAAACGGTAAAGTAGATTCTATAGTGTTTACTGCTGGAGTAGGAGAGAATGCTAAAGAATTTAGAGAAGACGTAGTTAATAAAATTGCTCCTGTTATGAATCTAGAATTTAGTAAAGAAGCAAATAATAGAATATCTAGACATGATAAATATACAAATGGAATAATTGCTTTATCAAGTACAGGTTTAAATGTTTGTGTACTACCAACTAATGAAGAAGAAATGATATTAAAAGATACATATAATATAGTAAAAGAAAAAGCAAAAGTAAAAAGGAGATAATAATATGAATAAAATGGAGGTAATAAAGTATGATACTAGTTTAATATATGAGTTTATAAAAGATAATATATATAGTTGTAGAACAGCTTATATGAGAGTTAAGGATTGTGTATATCACCATAATTCATCATATAAAACTACACCTAGCATATTAAAACTAGGATTACTAAGTTATAATAAACAAGTAGAATTAAAAGTTCAAGAAGAAAGAGAAGAAGAAAGAAGAAGATTTGATTTGTATGATCATATAAATGGTACTGAATATATATCTTTATCAAAAAAAGTACTAGATGCATATAGAGATGAGGAAATATATGAACCAACATCAAACTATAGTACAGATATAAGAATTGATAGTTCAGTTCCTACATTTAGAACTACAGATCATTATTCAAATGAGTTTTTAGCTAAAGATATGGTTTCAAAATCTTTATTTAGAGCACTTGATATAAGATTATTAAGTAAAAAATTTATTACTAGTGAATGGTCTAGTAGGAGTGCTATAGACAATTATAATGAATTAAGAAATATAGCTTTAGCACTCAAATCAAGTAATTTAGATATTCCTTTAAGAGAAAAGGCTGATGAATATATAGGACTTGATATAGATAAGGTAATAAAATTACCTACATTAAAAGTTAAATAATTTATTTAAAAATAAAAGTATTGTAAGAAATATTAATATATGGTATAATGTTTTTGTTGCGTTGATAAAAACATTAATGGCCTGTTGGTGAAGTGGTTTAACACATAGCCCTCTCAAGGCTACATACATGGGTCCGAATCCCATACAGGTCACCATTTGATTATTAGCCCTTGATTTTCAAGGGTTTTTATTTTTGTTGGTCTTGTTTTTGGTCTTGTTTGTAAAAAATTAAAAAAATTTGAATAAAGAGCTAATTTTTTGATATTTTTGTAAAAAAATATATAAAATGTGGTAAAAATGTACAATTTAGTGTCAAAATTAGCCCTTTATTTACAAGCAATCTCCACTTTTGATATTCTCAATTTGACAAGTATATTAATATTTGCTATAATCGACAATGTGCCTTTAAAAAAGGAGCATATTAGAAGTATAGGAGAATTTTTGTGAAAAATTTAGTAGAGGGTACCCTCGCTGTTATTGTGATTGTTTTAGTATTTATGTTAGGAAGTAATGTTTCAGCTTTAGAGCCTGAAAATAATAAAAAATATGAGATATATGTAATTAATCTTGAAAATGAACATAAAATAAATAATTATAATATAATAGAAATTAAAAACAAAGATATATTAAAATTAGATAAAAAAGAAGAAGTAGTAGAAGAGGTAGATTTAAGTTTACAACAAGAATTAGTTAATTTTGCACTTATGTTTAATGGTAACCCATATGTAATGGGTGGTACAAGTTTAACAAATGGTGCCGACTGTTCAGGTTTTGTTCAAACTTTATATGCTAATTTTGGATACTCACTTCCAAGAAGTACATATGAACAATCAATATCAGGTATAGAATCTAATATAGATAATATACAAATAGGGGATATAGTTTCTTATGGTTATGATGGATATTCAACACATTCAGCACTATACATAGGAGACGGATTAATTATTCATGCTTCAACACCAGAACTTGGTATAAGAATAGATACTGTTTATCTTATGCCTATAGTTGCTGTAAGAAGAATAATTTATTAAAAATAATAAAAAAATGTTGAAAAAGTCATATAATATGTTATAATATATATGGCTTTTTTAAATGACACACGTGCAGATTTATATGTCTAGTGCCAATTGGTGATGTATAAAGTTGAAGCAAGTGGAAGTAATAACGAAAGGGATGAGAATTATGACAGTTGTGTCTATGAACAATTTATTAGAAGCTGGAGTTCATTTTGGTCATCAAACAAAAAGATGGAATCCAAAGATGAAAGAATACATTTTTACATCAAGAGATGACATTTATATTATCGATTTACAAAAAACTGCTGCAAAAATAGAAGAAGCATATGCTGCATTATTAGAAATAGCAAAAAATGGTGGTAAAACTATTTTTGTAGGAACAAGAAAACAAGCTCAAGAAGCTGCAAAAGAAGAAGCTATCAAGAGTGATTCATTCTATGTTACTGAAAGATGGTTAGGTGGAACACTTACAAACTTTAGAACTATTAGAAATAGAGTAAAAAGAATGGAAGCTATTGAAAAAATGGAAGCAGATGGAACATTTGATTTACTTCCAAAAAAAGAAGTTATTGGATTAAAGAAAGAATACGCTAAATTAGATAAATTATTATGTGGTATTCGTAGTATGGAAAAACTTCCACAAGCTATGATTATTGTTGATCCATCAAAAGAAGAAATAGCAATCCGTGAAGCTAGAAAATTAAATATACCTGTATTTGGTATAGTTGATACTAACTGTGATCCAGATATGGTAGATTATGTAATACCTGCTAATGATGATGCAATACGTGCAGTTAAATTAATATTAGGTGTTATGAATAATGCTATTCTAGAAGCTAATGGTGGAAAAATTACAGATTATGTAAGTGGTAAAACTGAAGAAAATGGTACTGATATAATGAAAAAAGCTGTTGAATCAGTTAAAAGAAAAGAAGAAAGAAGACCATTTGATAAAAACTTTGATAAAAAGAAAAAATTCGATAAAAATAAATCATCAAATAAAGATGCAAAAGTAGAAAAAACACATGAAGAAAAGCAAGTACAAGAAACAAAAGAAGTTAAAAAAGAAGCAAAAGCTGTTAAAGAAAAAGCCGTAGAAAAAATAGATTTATCTACTAAAACAGTTGCTGAATTAAGAGAACTTGCAAAATCTAAAGATATTAAAGGTTATTCTACAATGAAAAAAGCTGAATTGTTAGAAGCTTTAAAATAATATATAAAGGTGATTTATTCACCTTTTATTTATATAAAAAAGGAGGATATTATGATTACTGCTAGTCAAGTAAAAGAATTAAGAGAAAAAACTGGTGCTGGAATGTTAGATTGTAAAAAAGCACTTGAAGCAAATAATGGAGATATAGATGCTTCAATCGATTGGTTAAGAGAAAAAGGTATATCAAAAGCTGCTAAAAAAGCTGATAGAATTGCTGCTGAAGGTGTAGCTGCTATATTAACTAAAGGTAATAAGGCTGTTATTATTGAAGTAAATTCAGAAACAGACTTTGTTGCTAAAAATGAAAAATTTATCGATATGGTAAATGAAATATTAGATGTTGTAATTGATTCAGATGTTAAGACATTAGAAGATGCATTAAAACTTCAAACTAGTGAAGGAACAGTTGAGGAATTAATTACTGCAAGAACTGCCACTATAGGTGAAAAATTATCATTAAGAAGATTAGAAGTAGTAACAAAGAAAGATAGTGAAGTATTTGGTGACTATATTCACATGGGTGGAAAAATTGCAGTACTTACTGTAATAGATGGTGCAAGTGAAGGTGTTGCTAAAGATGTAGCAATGCATGCAGCAGCTATGAAACCACTTTATGTTAAATCAAGTGAAGTTCCAACAGATGTTCTTGATAAAGAAAAAGAAATAATGAAAGAACAATTACTAAATGAAGGAAAACCAGCAGATAAAATAGATAACATATTAGTTGGTAAAGTTAAAAAATACTATGAAGAAGTATGTTTAGAAAATCAAATATATGTAAAAGCAGAAAATAAAGAAACAGTAGAACAATTCGTTAAGAATAATGGTGGTACTATTACTACTATGGTACGTTTCGAAGTAGGCGAAGGTATGCAAAAAAGAGAAGAAAACTTTGCTGAAGAAGTTGCTAAACAAATGCAAGGAAAATAATCCTTGCTTTTTTATAATATTGATAAGTTACAATAAATATGATAAAATAAATAACACGTTGGAGATGATATAGTGAACAAAAAATATAATTATGAGCAAGAATATAACGATTATTTATTTTTAAAACAATTATTATCAACACCTGGTAATTTTAGTGATTTAAATAATGTATCTAGAAAAAAATTAAATTTACTTATAATACGTTTTCTAGTACAAAATCAAAGAGAATTATTAGTAGAAAATAGATATAAATTTAAAACATTAAATTCGCTTTATAATGATATAATCGATAAGTTTTGTTCACTAGTAAAAAGATTAGATTTAAGTGATTCACTTGATATTTCAAATTTATATTCATATTTATTATGGAATGGATGTTTTTCAAAAAATATGAGTATAAAGTTTTCTTCAAAAAATAATTTTAATATAAATGAATATAGTGGTTTTAATATAATGCAGGGTAATGGAGTTTGTCTAAATTTTAGTACATTTTTAAGAGATATACTTAATAAATGTGGTTATAAAAGTGCAGTTATATCTAATATATATGATAGTAAATTAAAAACTAATTATAGTGTAGATGAAATTCTTTTACGAAAGAAGAAAAGAATATTACCAAGATTTAAATTAACCAAACTTCCAAACCATGCTATGACATTAATAGATGATAAAGGCATGTATTTATATGATCCAACTAACTTTTTAATACTTTCATTAAAAAATAAAAAATTAGCTGAAGTTATTGGAGGTACTGGAAAATTTATATTAAGTCCTTACTTTAGCTTTTGCCTAAATATTAGTAATACTAATTCTATGGTATTAGATAAAATGAACGAGAGTAAAGATTTTACTACTCCATATAATATTAATAAGTTTTTAACTAGTCTAGATAAAGTTATTGAATTATGTGAAAAAAACAATATAATTTTAGAATTTTATAAAGAAATTTCAAATGATATAAATAAAATGAATTATAATATAAAAAAATTAAATTTAAAGAGAAATTAACTTTTCATTAATTTCTCTTCTTTTATAGATAAATGTATAACTGCTTTTTCTAGTTGTGGAATAAAATCTAATTCTTTTTTATTTAAATAAAATCTATAAATAATATTATCATTATAAACTTTATCAATAATTGTTTTATCACTTAAAATATAATCAATTAATTTTATATTATCATATTTAAATTCTATTTCAATTAAATAACATTCTTCTAACTCAACAATAGCAGTGGTTTTAAGTGCTGCTAAAACAGAATTAGAATATGCTCTAACAAGTCCTCCAGCACCTAGTTTTATTCCTCCAAAATATCTTATAACAACACATAAAACATTATTTAAATTATTCATTTTTAATACATTTAATATAGGTATACCAGCAGTACCACTTGGTTCATTATCATCACTGCATTTCTCTTTATTAGAAAGTATATATGCAAAGCAAATGTGTGTAGCACTCTTATGTTCTTTTTTTACTTCATCTAATATCTTATCTATTTCATTTCTGTCGGTAACATAATAAAGATTTGCAATAAATTTTGATTTATTAATAATAATAGTATTAGTAACATTATCTCTTATTGATTTCATAATTACCTCTATTCTATATCAATTGTAATAGTATAACTGCTATTACCACGATAATGGTTAAAAGAATCAAAATCATTTTCATCTTTATAAGTAAACACTGTAAGTTCTATAGGAGAGGTAATAGATGTACCAGCTTCACACATAAATAATTTAATAGATGAAAATATAGTATTTTCATTTTCGTCACTAGGTTCTATATGTGAATACCAAGAATAATCTTCTTGATTTATATCATCATATAAATATACGTATAAATAAGGCCCCATATCATATATTGAATTAGAGTTAAGAACTAATTTTTCAATATGTTCATCTTTACCTTCAAAAGAAATAAAAAATCCTATTTTATATTCATCTATATTTTCATATTGATTATAATATTTATACCAGTTATTTTTAAATCCAATTTTTTCAACTGTAGGTTCATTAGTATATAATACATTAAATACAGCAATATCTTTAAAATTAGCAAGCTTAGTATTAAAATGTGTTATTAAATTATCATTTTGATATAATCCAACTTTAATAGGATTATTATCTATATATTTAACTTCACTAGGTTTATCATTAACTTTATCTTCTACATTAGTATCTATTTTTTTATTACTATTACATCCACTCATACAAGATAAGCATAATAAAGTAATAAAAAGTATAATTGCTTTTTTCATAAAATCACCAAATATATTATATAACAAAATAAATTAAATTAATAGAATATAAATAATATATTTTAATATTAAAAAAAGTATTGACAAATTAAATTTTCTAAACTATAATTAATACATAAGTGTTTTAAAAACTTTGAAGAAGAGAAGTAATAATAGGTACTGATTAAAAGAGAGTTTGAATAGGTGAGAGCAAACAATTAAGTATATTATGAATAACACTTCTGAGTTATTAGTCTGAAATTAGTAGGATTAATCGGCTGTAATCCGTTATTAATTACACGATTTGATAGAATCGGTAGAGTGGTTTTTAAACAATTTGGGTGGCACCGCGGGTAGTCTCGTCCCAAGATGAGACGAATTACTATTTACTTGCTCAATTAGCTCAGTCGGTAGAGCGCACGGCTGTTAACCGTTAGGTCGTAGGTTCGAGTCCTACATTGAGCGCCATTTATGCCTCTTTAGCTCAGTCGGTAGAGCGCACGGCTGTTAACCGTTAGGTCGTAGGTTCGAGTCCTACAAGAGGCGCCATTTTAAAATAGTAACAAGTCTTATGACTTGTTTTTTGTTTATTAGGAGGAAATATGGTAACACGTGAAAAATTAAAAGATTATGCTGCAAAACTTATGTTTGATATGGATTTGGATGGATATGATAGAACGTTAAAAGAATTTGAAACAATAGAACAACATATGGCTCTTATTGGAGAAATAGAAGGTATAGAAAATGTAGAACCTATGACATTTCCATATGTAATATATCATGCTACATTAAGAGAAGATAAAGCTGTTAATACATTAACTAGTGATGAAGCATTAAAAAATGCTAAAGAAACAAAAGCAGATCAAGTTAAAGTTCCAAGGGTGGTGGGATAATGATATTAGATTTAAGAAAAAAATTAGATACTAATGAAACTACAAGTGAACAACTATTTAAAGAGAGTGTATCTAAAGCAAAAAAATATCAAGATGAATATAATTCTTTTGTAACAATATTAGATACATATAATCATACACCTTCAACATCACTATTAAACGGTATACCTTATGCTTTAAAAGATAATATATCTACTAAAGACATTCTTACAACAGCATCTTCAAACATATTAAAAGATTATGTACCAGTTTATAGTGCTACAGTATATAAAAAGTTACAAGATGCTGGAGCAGTACTTGTTGGAAAAACAGTATTAGATGAACTTGCTATGGGAGGTACAGGAACAACAGGACATACAGGAATAGTTAAAAATCCATGGAATCCTACCCGTCAAATAGGAGGTTCAAGTGCAGGGTCTGCAGCTTGTGTAGCACTCAATATAGTTCCATTTGCTATAGGATCAGATACTGGAGATTCAATTCGTAAACCAGCAGCATTCGGTGGAGTAGTAGGATTTAAACCTACATATGGAAGAATATCAAGATATGGGCTTTTTGCTTTTGCATCTAGCTTAGATCATGTTGGAGTACTTACTCGTAGTGTAGAAGATGCTGCTATTGTAACTGATATTATAAAAGGAAAAGATGAAAGAGATATGACTTCATTAGATGATGAAGAAATCAAATACTTAGATGTAATAAATAATGATATAAAAGGTAAAAAATTATTTTATATAAAAGAATTAACAGATACTAATATTTATTCTAATGCAGGAAGCGAAACATTAGAAGTATTAAATAAATTTAAAGAAACAATAGAAAAATGTAAAAAACTAGGTTTTATAGTAGAAGAAGTATCTTTTGATGAAAAATTATTGCGTGCTATATATCCTTCTTATATGACTATTAGTTGCGCTGAAGCTACAAGTAATAATTCTAATCTTACAGGAATTATTTTCGGTCCAAGAGGAGAAGGCGATAACATAAATGAAATTATGTTTAATGCTAGAACCAATGGATTTAGTGAATTAATTAAAAGAAGATTTATTCTTGGAAGTTATATTCTTCAAAGAGAAAATCAAGAACGTTTATTTAAAAATGCTCAACGCTTAAGAAGAATTATAGTAGATAAAATGAATGAATTATATAAAGAATATGATGCTATGATACTTCCAGCAAGTGGTGGAGTTGCTCCATTATTTGATAGTGAAATAGATAGAATGTCACCAAGATATTTATTATTAGAAAATCATTTAGCTATTGGAAATTTTGGAGGTTTTCCAAGTATTACTATACCAAGTGGATTTGTAAATAAAATGCCTATTGGTATAAATATAACAGGAAGAGCTTTTGAAGATGGCTTAGTTCTTAACATTGCTAATAAAATAGAAGAAGAATTAGGATATAAAGATTTAATAAAGGAGGAATATGATGTATAAAACTGTTATTGGACTTGAAGTTCACTGTGAAGTTATTACTAATTCAAAGAACTTTTCAACTGCTAAAAATTCATATTCTGAATATCCTAATGAAAATATTGATACAACAGATTTAGGATTTCCTGGAGTACTTCCTATTGCTAATAAAGAAGCATTTAGAAAATCTCTTATGATGGCTTTAGCGCTTAATTGTAAAACTCCAGATATAGTTATGTTTGATAGAAAAAACTATTACTATCCTGATTTACCTAAAGGATATCAGATTACACAAATGGAAAAACCAGTAGGTGTGGATGGATATGTTATGATTAATGTAGGTGGTAAGGATAAAAAAATATATATTCATGATATACATCTTGAAGAAGATACAGCATCTATGGAACACTTCTCAAATTACTCATTAATAGATTATAATAGAGCAGGAGTTCCACTACTTGAAACAGTTACAACACCTTGTATGAATTCTGTTGAAGAAGCCCTAACTTTTCTTGAAACACTAAAAGGAATATTTCTTTATACTAAAGTATCAGAGGCTAGGACAGATAGAGGACAAATGAGATGCGATGTAAATGTTAACCTTATGAATGAAGATGGAGAATATATAACCCCAAAAGTAGAAATGAAAAATATTAATAGTTTTAATAATGTAAAACTAGCTATTGAATGTGAAGTACAAAGACAAATTAAGTGCTTAGAAGAAGGAAGACTTGATGAATTAGTACAAGAAACAAGAAGATTTGATGAAAATGATTTATGCACTTATTCTATGCGTAAAAAAGCAGATGCTATAGATTATAAATATTATATAGAACCTAATATTCCACCAATAAAGATAACACAAGAATGGATTGATGAAATAAAAAAAGATATTCCCATGTTACAATTTGATAGAGTTAATAAATATATAAATGAATTAGGTTTATCTAGATATGATGCAGATATTTTAGTACATGACTTAGATGTATCAGATTATTTTGAAAAAGTTATAAGTATGGGTGCTAATCCAAAGAGTGCTTCAAACTGGATTACAACAACAATATTAGGTTATCTAAATCGTGAAAATAAAAAAATTAAAGATATACCTTTAACAGAAGAATATTTAACACAATTAATAAAATTAATAGAAGAAGGAAAAATTTCTTCAAAACAATCTAAAACTATATTTGAACATGTATTAACTACAGGTAAAAGTCCCAAAGAACTAGTTAAAGAACTTGGAATGATGCAAATAACTGATGATAAAACTATAAGAGATATAGTAGTAAGAGTACTTGATCTTCATCCTGATTTAATATTAGATCATAAAAAAGGTAAAAATACATTTGATTACTTTGTAGGACAAGTTATGAAAGAAACAAGAGGACAAGCAAATCCAGGTATTACAGCAAATATAATAAAAGAGGAAATAGAAAAGAGGTAAAATATGGATTTAAAAGATTTATTAAAAGATATAACTTTATATGAAGATAAAGAAGTTGAAATAGAAGGTTGGATTAAAAACCATAGAAAACAAAAAGAATTTGGGTTTATAGATTTTAATGATGGAACATGTTTTGAAACATTACAAGTAGTATATGATAATAAATTAACTGATTTTCAAGAAATTCAAAAATTACATATAGGAAGTTCAGTTAAAGTTAAAGGAACTATTATTAAATCAGAGGGTGGTAAACAAAGCCATGAGTTAAATTTATCTAGTATAGTTTTAATAGGAGATTGTCCAGATGACTATCCTTTACAATCTAAAGGAAGACCAACAAGAGAATTCTTAAGAGAAATAGCATATTTACGTCCTCGTACTAATTTATATAATAATGTATTTCGTGTAAGAAGTGTAGCAGCATTTGCTATTCATAAATTCTTTCAAGAAAGAGGTTATGTATATTTTCATGCTCCATTAATAACAGCAAGTGACTGTGAAGGGGCTGGAGAAATGTTCCAAGTAACTACTCTTGATTTAGAAAAAGTAGCTAAGAGTGGTAAAGTAGATTATTCAAAAGATTTCTTTGGTAAACCTGCAGCACTTACAGTAAGTGGACAATTACAAGCAGAAACATTTGCTATGGCTTATAAAAAAACATATACATTTGGACCTACATTTAGAGCAGAAAATTCAAATACTAAAACACATGCTAATGAATTTTGGATGATAGAACCAGAAGTAGCATTCTGTGATCTAGAACAAGATATGGATATTATGGAAAGTATGTTAAAATATGTAGTAAAATATGTACTTGATCATTGTGAAAGTGAAATGAAATTCTTTGATTCATATGTAGAAAAAGGATTACTTGAAAAATTAAACAAATTAATTAATAGTGAATTTGTAAGAATAGATCATAAAGATGTTATAACAATATTAAAAGAAGCAGACGTAAAATGGGAATTTGCTCCAGAATATGGAAGCGATATTGCTAAAGAACATGAAAAATATATAACAGAATATTTTAATGGGCCAGTATTTATAAAGAATTGGCCTAAAGATATAAAAGCATTTTATATGAAACAAAATAGTGATAAAGAAACAGTGGCTGCTGTTGATCTTGAAGTACCAGGTGCAGGAGAACTTATTGGTGGCTCTCAAAGAGAAGAAGATTATAAAAAACTATATGATAGAATGACAGAACTTGGTATGGAAAAAGAAGGTCTTGACTGGTATTTAAATTTAAGAAAATTTGGAGGATGTCCACATTCAGGATTTGGTATGGGATTTGAACGTTTACTTATATATCTAACAGGAGTAGATAATATTAGAGATGTAATACCATATTATAGAACACCAGGAAACTGTGATTATTAAAATTCCTTAATTGGAATTTTTTTGTATTCAATTTTAAATAAATATGTGCTATAATCTTAATATAAGGAGTGTGTAAATATGAAGAAGGTTTTATTATTATTTTTAATTTTATTTTTAGTATCTGGATGTGGTTCAAATAATGAAGAAACATTAAATAAAGAATTCACAAATAAATATGAGTGTAAAAGAGAAGTACAACTTACTCAATATGATTTAGATAAAAGAGATACATATTCTCTTCCTACACAAGAAGATATAGAAATAAAGAAAAATAGTCCAGTTGCAGTTAATAAAGAGCAATTAAAAATTTATGACTTTAGTAGTGATGGTAATAAATTATTACAATATTTAGATGTTGAAAAATATGAATATCTAGTTGATATAGATATGAATAAAGAAAAAGAATATTTTGAGAAAGAATGTAAAAATTATTCTAAAGAAAGATATGAAAGTTGTAAAGTAGTAGTTGAAAATAATATATTAACAATTACTAAAGTTAATAATTTAAAATCAGATATGAATAAAGATATGGCAAATAATACAACTAAAGAAAGTATAACAAAAGATTATATGGAAGATGAATTATTTACATGTAACTAAAATTATTATATAAAAAATTCCTATTAATTATAGGAATTTTTATTATATATTTTTAATATTACAACTAGCTTTTATAAATGAATCAAATAAAGGATGTGGTCTAGTAGGTCTTGATTTAAATTCTGGATGAAATTGACTTGCTATAAAATGTTTTAATTTAGGTAATTCTATTATTTCTACTAAATTAGCTTTTTCATTAATACCACTAAATACCATGCCTTTTTTCTCTAATAAATCTTTATATTTATTATTAAATTCATATCTATGTCTATGACGCTCTAATATTTTATCTTGCTTATAATCTTCATAAGCTAAAGTATTTTTCTTTAAAGTACATTCATAATTACCAAGTCTTAATGTACCTCCCATATTTACTATTGCTTTTTGATCTGCCATTAAATCTATTATAGCATCTTCACAAGTAGGGTTAAATTCTGTAGATGAAGCATTACTTAATTCACAAACATCACGTGCAAATTCAATTACAGCAAGTTGCATACCTAAACATATACCAAGAAAAGGAACATTATTTTCACGAGCATACTTTATAGCTTTAATCTTTCCTTCTATACCACGAGATCCAAAACCACCAGGAACAAGAATACCATTACAATTTTTAAAAACTTTATTTAAGTCTACTTTAGAATCTTCAAGAGTTTCAGAATCAATCCAATCAATATTTACTTTAGTATTATATTTATATCCAGCATGTCTTAGAGCTTCAGCTACAGAAATATATGCGTCATGAAGTTCAACATATTTACCAACTAATGCAATACAAACCTCATTCTTAAGATTATCTACTGTAGTAATAAGTTTTTTCCAATCATCTAAATTAGCTTTTCTAATAGGTAAATTAAATTGTCTTAAAATTATTTCATCAATTTTTTGATTATAATAATTAATTGGTATTTCATAAATGTTTTTTACATCAATAGAATCAATTACATTATTAATAGGTACAGAGCAGAATAAAGAAAGCTTTTTCTTAATATTTTCCCCTGTATCAAAGGGTGCTCTACAAACTAAAGCATCAGGTCTAATTCCCATATTTCTTAAATCCCTAACACTATTTTGAGTAGGTTTAGTTTTAAGTTCATTAGAACCATATATAAATGGAATTAAAGTACAATGAACAAAGAAAGTATTTTCACTACCTTTTTCATATTGTATTTGTCTTAGTGCTTCAATAAAACTTTGAGATTCTATATCTCCTACAGTACCACCAATCTCAGTAATAACTATATCAGCACCACTACTAATCCCAGCTTCATATACTTTATTCTTTATTTCATTAGTAATATGAGGTACCATTTGTACAGTAGCACCTAAATAATCTCCTCTTCTTTCTTTATCAATTACAGATTTATAAATTTTACCACTCGTAATATTAGAAGTAAAATTAAGTTCTTCGTCTATAAACCTTTCATAATGTCCAAGATCAAGATCAGTTTCACAACCATCATAAGTTACAAATACTTCTCCATGTTGAATAGGGTTCATAGTACCTGGATCAACATTAATATATGGATCAAATTTTTGCATAAAAACTTTATATCCACGTGATTTTAATAAAAGAGCAATTGAAGAAGCTGTTATACCTTTACCAAGTCCTGATACAACTCCTCCTGTTACAAATACATATTTTGTCATAACACACCTCCAAAAACAAAAAATACTAGAGAACTTTCTCTAGGCTCTTTTTAATTGTATCAATTTTAAATTTAAAAAAACAGTCTTTAATTATTAAATATTAAGTGGTATAATAAAATTGAACCCACTAAAATCACTAGTTAGTCTAATGATTTTTTTTATACATATAATTTAGTGGGAGGTATATTTTGAAAAGAGTTTTAAAAAATTATAAATTTCCAATAATATTATTATTATCTATTATAGTAGGTTGTATTATTGGAATTATATTTAAAGAGAGTGCTGTTAACTTAAAATATATAGGAACAATATTTATAAATTTACTTTATACAATAGTAGTACCATTAGTATTTTTTACAATATCAAGTAGTATAGCAAATATAAAAAGTCTAAAAAAATTAGGTAAAATATTTAGAGTAATGTTAATAGTATTTGTTATTACAAGTATGTTAGCTTCTATTTTTATGCTTATAGGAGTTAAAGTATTTAATCCAGCAGAGGGTGTTAATATATTACTTAGTGAAAGTACAAGACAAAATATTAATATAGGTGAAAAAATAATAGATATGCTAACAGTAAGTGATTTTAATTTATTATTATCAAAAAGTAGTATGTTACCATTAATAATATTTTCATGTCTTTTTGGATTTGGTATTAATATGATGGGTGAAAAGTCAGAAAAAATAAAAAATGGATTAAATTCTTTATCTTTAGTTATGTTAAATGTAATAAAAATAGTTATGTATATAGCACCAATTGGTTTATGTGCTTATTTTGCAGCTTTAGTAGGAGAGTATGGTAAAGAAATTATAGGAAGTTATGCTAAAAGCATGGCATTATATTATGTTATGTCCATTCTTTATTTCATAATATTTTATTCTTTATATTCTTATGTAGCAAAAGGTAAGAAAGGAGTAAAAGAATTTTTTAAATATTCATTTATTCCAACAGTAACATCTCTTGGAACATGTTCATCCTTAGCAAGTCTTCCATCTAATTTAGAGAGTGCTAAAAAATTAAATATAGATTCTGATATAAGTGGTACAGTAATGCCTATAGGTGCTACTATGCATATGGAAGGATCTAGTATGGCATCTATTTTAAAAATTGCATTTCTTTTTACTATATTTGGGAAAAGTTTTACTGGTATAGATACATACTTAATAGCAATTTTAATATCGGTTTTATCTGGAGTAGTTATGTCTGGAATACCAGGTGGAGGATTAATAGGGGAGATGCTAATAGTATCTTTATATGGATTTAGTAGTGAAGCATTTCCTATTATAGCAACCATAGGTTGGATAGTAGATCCACCAGCAACCGCTTTAAATGTAGTAGGAGATATTCCAACTTGTATGAATATAGAAAAATATGTAAATAAAAAGATATTCTAAATGAATATTTTTTTTAAATTAACATAAAATTAAGTGATGTTTATGAAAAAAATAATAATATTAATTAGTTTAATAATTATAATAATTTTAATAATTATGTATTTAAATAAAAATACTATAAAATATATTAAAGTAGCAACCACAAATGAAAATAAAATAAATGAAGTTAATAATGAAACTAAAATTAAAATATATTTTCCAAATACTAATTATAAAGTATTAAATAAAGAAATAAAAAAAGTTATATATAATAATTTAAGTGAATTTAAAACTTCTTTAAAAGAACAAAATAACTTACCTTATCAGTATTATACGTTATTTATAACTTATGATGAATATAAGTATCAAGAATATATATCTATTGTTTTTTATATAGAAACATTTATAGGTGGAGCACATCCAAGTCATGATATTAAAACTATAAATTATAATATAGATAAGAATAAAATAATAACAATAGAAGATATCTATGAACAAGATAAAAATATATTAAATAAATTATCTATATATTCAAGAGAGAAGTTATTAAAAGAGGAAAAATATAGTGATAATAATATTAAATCTATGTTATTAGAAGGTACTAAACCAACTTTAGATAATTTTAAGAATTTCTCTTATACAGAAGATGGCTTTAAAATATATTTTAATTATTATCAAATAGCTCCTTATTACTATGGTAGTAGTGTAATTACAGTTCCATATAATTATATAAGCAAATAATTATTTTAGAAAAAAACTACTTGTTTTTTTTTTTTTTTTGCGATATGATAGTTATATAATGAAGAGTAGTCAAAACACAACTATACTATTAATGAATGTAAAGAAATAGTAATATGTGGTAAACTATAAATAGAAAGTAGGAGTTATATGGGATATAAAAGAAGAAATACATCATTAGTATTAATAATAACTTTGGTAAGTGTGCTAGGTTTAAGTATAGCATTTGCAGCTTTTTCAAGTGCTTTAACAGTAAAGGGGAATGCAACAATAACACCAGATTCAGGAAACTTTAAAGTAGTATTTTCAAGTAGTAGTACATCACTTTCAACAACTAATGTGAGTGTAAGTAAAGTTGGAAATGCAAGTGCTGGAACTCCAACAATAGATAATAGTGGTAATCCAACAATTAAAAACTTAAGTGCATCATTCACATCTCCTGGAGAAAAAGTAGAATACACTTTCTATGCGAGAAATGAAGGAAGTTATGATGCATACTTAAGTAGTGTAGTATTTGATAATATAAAAAATAAATCAGTATTTAAAGAGTGTGTAGCAGGTGATGGTGCAACATCATCATTAGTATCAGCAGCATGTAATGGAATAAAAGTAACAACAACAGTATTAAGTACTTCCTATACAGATACAACATTAAATATAACAAATCATGTATTAAAGAAAAGCAATAGTGAGGTAGTTAAGGTAACAATAGAATATGCAAGTGGATCAAGTGTAGCAGATGGACCATTTACAATAAATTTTGGTAAAATATATTTAACATATGGCTCAACAAGTTTAAGTGGAATGCCAACATTGCCAGCAGAACCAACACTATGTAAAGCAGTGACAGAAGCAACCACAGGAAATGTTCCAACAGGAAGCTTTAATTATGGTGATGAATATACATGTGAGGTAGGAGATAGTTATACAAATACATTCTTTGTGTTAGAAAATATAGGAGATACAGTAAGTTTAATCATGAAAGAGAACTATACAGATTCCTATGTACCAAAAACACTTTCTTGGTGTACAGATGGTGGAACAACTAATACTTGTAAAAGTATAGGCTTAACAGGAAGTGAAGTGACAGAAGGAAAAGATTATCTTGGCCACATAAGGAGTATATTTAATAAATCTGAAGTAGAAATAAATTTTCCAACATACGATCAAATATATAAAGCAGCGGGAGATAAAGAAGATTTACCAACATGGTTATATGATTATTTAAATTGTGATGATGGGTGTGTTCCACATCCATCATCGGGAGGATACGGTTATTGGACAACAACGCCTTATGCTAATTACTCTGGTGCTGCGTGGTATGTGTATTATGGTGGCAGATTGACCAGTTACTATGTCAATACTAGTTCTAATGGTTTACGTCCAGTAATAACAATCCCAAAATCAGAATTAAGTTAAAGAAATACTAAAGCAAGGTTAAACCTTGCTTTTAAATTAAATAAATTTTTATTCATTAAAAACTATTAATTTTAAGAGTTTTAGTGTATAATTTATTCAGGTGATGTTATGTTTATAGATGAAGTAATAATTGAACTAAATGCTGGTAGAGGCGGCAATGGCTGTATGGCATTTAGACGTGAAAAATATGTAGAAATGGGTGGACCATTTGGAGGAAATGGTGGACATGGTGGAAATATATATTTTGAAGTAGATGAAGGACTTAATACATTAATAGATTTAAGATATAAAAAAATATATAAAGCAAAAAACGGTGAACACGGTGAAGGTAAAGGGTGCAACGGTAAAAATGCAGAAGATTTAATTATCAAAGTACCTCCAGGAACTGTAGTAACAGATTTAGATACTAATTTAATAATAGGTGACTTAACTAAAACACATGAAAAATTATTAGTTGCTTCAGGAGGACGTGGTGGTAGAGGTAATATGGCGTTTGCTACAAGAGCTAATCCTGCTCCTGCTTTTTGTGAAAATGGAGAACCTGGAGAAATTAAGAAAGTTAAAGTAGAATTAAAATTACTTGCTGATGTTGGATTAGTTGGATTACCAAGTGTTGGTAAGAGTACATTTATAAGTAAGATAAGTGCTGCAAAGCCTAAAATAGCAGCTTATCATTTTACAACTTTAACACCAAATCTTGGGGTAGTAAGAACTAAAGATAATAGATCATTTACAGTAGCAGATTTACCTGGACTTATAGAAGGCGCTTCACTTGGTGAAGGATTGGGAGATAAATTCTTACGTCATATAGAACGTACCAGAGTAATCGCACATATTATAGATATGTCAAGTTTTGAAGGTAGAGACCCAGTTGATGATTATAATGTAATAAATAAAGAATTAGAAAATTTTAATAAAAAATTATTAGAAAAGCCACAAATAGTAATAGCAAACAAAATGGATCAAGAAAGTTCAAAAGAAAATTTAAAAAAATTTAAAGAGAAGGTAAATTGTGAAGTTTATCCTATAAGTGCTGTTACTGGAGAGGGAATAGATAAAGTATTAATAAGACTTGCAGATATGCTTGATAAAATAGAAAAACAACCATTATATGAAGAAGAGAAATTTGAAAGTCATGTACTTTATAAATTTAAGAAAGAACAACCATTTAAAATATATAAAGATGGTGATACTTTTGTAGTAACTGGTGAAGAAATAGAAAAGTTATTAAAAATGACATGGTTTGCTAGTGAAGAAGCATTTATAAGATTTTCAAGAAAACTTAGAAAACTTGGAATAGATGATAAGTTAAAAGAAATGGGAATACAAGAAGGAGATATTGTACGTATTCTTGACTATGAATTTGAGTATAGAGATTAAAATACTTGTAAAAGTATTTTTTTTCTTATATAATAATTATAGAAAGTAGATGAGTATATGAATAAGGGGTTTACGTTAGTAGAGTTATTAGCAGTCATAGTAATATTATCTCTTTTAGGACTTATTACTAGTGTTTCAATTACTAAAGTAATTAAAGATTCTAAAAATACATTATCAAGTTCTCAAACTAATTTAATAATAAGTGCTGCTAAAAGTTGGGGTGCTTCTAATATGTATAGATTGCCTAATAAAGGAGAATGTAAGTATATTACATTAGGAGATTTAAAAGATAATGGTTTAATAGAAGAAGTAGTAGATCCTAAAACTAATAAATCAATAAGTGATGATTTAAAAATATATATAGTAGGTAATATAACTATAAAAAACAAATTAAATATTAATTATCAATTAGAAGTAAATAATGATACTAGTTGTACTTATGCTAATAAGTTATGTGAAGCAGTAGATGATGCTACAACAGGTAATGTTCCAACTGGAAGCTTTAATTATGGAGATGAATATATGTGCGAAGTAGGAGATGACTACAAAAACACATTCTTTGTATTAGAAAATAATACAAATACAGTAAGTTTAATCATGAAAGAAAATTTCGTTGACTCATACGTACCAAAAACATTATCTTGGTGTACAGATGGAAGAACTAATAGTAATTGTAATAATATAAATATAACAGGAAGTAGCGCTATAGAAGGAAAAGATTATTTAGGACATATAAATAGTGTATTTAATAAAAAGGGTGTAATTGCAAGTCTTCCAAGTGCTAGTCAAATAGCAACTGCTGACGGTAAAAATTATTTAAATTATCCAACGTTAGAACAAAAATGGTTATATGATTATTTATCTGGAACGTTACATTCAGTATCAGGTGTGGATGGATATTGGACTGCAACAATAGATGCCAAAAATACTATTATAGCATGGGGTGTACGCTATTATGGAGCTTTAAACGGTAACCGTGTGGAGCTTTCTGATAGTTTTGGCATACGTCCAGTAATAACACTAAATAAAAAATATATAGGCTAATTAAAATATAGAAAGCAGGTGTAACATGAAGAAAACTGGATTTACTTTAATAGAACTATTGGCAGTCATAGTAATATTATCTTTTTTAGGACTTATTACTTCTTTAGGAGTAACTAAAATGATTAAGAATTCAAAAAATAAATTGTATCAAGATCAGGTAAATTCTATTATATCAGCTGCAGAATCTTGGTCAGTAGATAATTTATATAAAATGCCTAGTAAAGGTGAATGTAGTTATATTACACTTAAAGATTTAAAGAATAATGGATTAATAGATGATGTAATAGATGCTAGAAATAAAAAAAATATTAGTGATGATTTTAAGATCTATATAACAAACGAAGGTACTTCAAAAGGAGATACAAATTATAAATATAATGATGAAGTAGATAATCCAAATGAGTGCTACTACATAAATTCTATATGTAAGTCAGTAATAACGTCTTCAGCAGGTAAAGTAGCATTTGGTAATTTTAATTTAGGAGATGAGTATACATGCCAAGTAAATGATACTACATCATATAATTTTTATGTACTAAGCACAAGTGAAGATAAAGTAAATTTAATAATGAATAAAAATATATGTAGTGATGGTTCTTTAGCAAACTCATCAAATACTTGTTTAACTTATTGGGGAACATTTAATAGTGGTCCAAATGAAGCTATTAGTTATTTAAATCAAGCTACATCATCTTGGACAAATATACCTTCTTTAAATGAAACATATAATGATGAAAATGGTAAATTTACTAATTTTAAAATAACTGGAAAGGCAAGACTTCCAAAATATAGTGAAGTATCAGCTACAGGATGTTCAGATAATAGTCCAGGTACTTGTCCAGAATATATGGTAAATGGATTAGAAAGCTATGATACAGGAAAATATCCATCAAAAGAAAATATTGATAATATAGATGGCTATTTTACATTAGCAAGCTATCCAAATAGTTCTATGGATGAAGCACTAGCTGTTTTTTACCCAGGACTTACGACAAATGTTTTTGCAAACCCTAATGCAGCAGGATCAATAGGTACTGGTATTCGTCCAGTTATAACTTTAAATAAATCTGATTTAAGTACTGTAAATTATAAAGGTACAGTAGTAAAATTTAATCCACTAACAGCAAAAACTTGCAGTTCGGGTAGTGATTGTTATACTTGGAATATTATAGGTTCAAAAAATGGAAAAGTATTAATGATGATGAATGAGAATTTAGGAAAAGACGTTTATACAAGATGGGGTGGAGATAATGCTAATCAGAATGCTCCAGCTTTAATAGAAACATTATCTAGTTTAACATCCTCTTGGGATGATTCATTAACATTAAAATCAGGTGAAGCAACAACAAAATATTTATATAAAAATGGAAAAGAATTTATTACAATAGATTTTAATGGATTAAAAGCACGTGTAATAAGTGCTGAAGAGGTAGCATCCCTTTCATATATAGATTTTACAACTTTAAAACAAAATGATTCAGGAATAAATGATGAGTATATCGAATTGCCATCATGGTTAACACAAAATATAGGAGATAATTTTAGCTTAACATTTAATGGTACATCTTATATACAACAACAAGGTTACTGGACGTTAACGCCAATTAGTACTTCTGATTCATATGAAAATAAAACAGCCTATATGATAACAAAAAAAGGAATAACATCATATTATGTAGGCTCTGGTAACCCAACTGAAGGTGGAAGTGTTAATTATCAAGCAGGATTTAAGTTTGCTCTTGGGATAAGACCTGTTATAGCAGTAACACCAGATAAGTTATATTAGGAGGAGAGTATGAATAAAAATGCATTTACATTAGTAGAACTTTTAGCAGTTGTAATAATATTATCTCTTTTAAGTTTAATTACTTCAGTAAGTGTAACAAAAGTAGTTAAAAATTCAAAAGATAAATTATACGATACTCAAATTAATTCAATTATATCAGCAGCTAAAAACTGGGGTGCTGATAATTCATATAATTTACCGGATTCAGGTGAGTGCAAGTATATAACCTTAAAAGATTTAAAAGACTATGGATTAATAGATGATGTAATAGATCCTAGAAATAATAAAGAGATTAATGATAACTTTAAAATATATATAACATCAACAACAAATAAGAAGGGTGAATTAACTTCTAAATATAGTTTAACATCAACTGATGATAGTTGTATTCCCATAACAGAAATAGATTCAGATGTATTAGATGATATTAAGAAAAAACTTGAAGATGTAACCTTAGAACCAAATGGTACAACTCCAGGTAATACATATTGTTTATCAGCTAGAAATTATACTGATTTAACTGATTATAAAGATAAAATTGTTAAAGTAGTATATACAAAAGATAATCGTGTTGTTTACTCAATAGTAAATACAGACGATTGTCAAAATAAATATACTTTAACTAGTAATGTTGAATATTTAATAAAAGAAGCAGCTTACAACTTTGCTAATGTAACAAGTAATGGATTTACTGCTAAATCTGGTCATCAATATTATATTCCTTTTACTAATTTAAATTTAAACTTTAAAGTAGTTGATGAATCTGGTAGTGATATTTCAAAAAATATACAAGTATCTACAGATTATAGATATAATCAATCTATAGGATATTATAATATAGTAAATGATAATACTTTAATGGATTCTTATAGTGGTACATTATATTATGCAGTGAATAAAAGTGTTGACTCAATATCTGCTACTTGTAGATATGAACCATCTTGTACTCAAGGAGAATATGATTGTAGTGCTACAACAACTACATCTTGTATAGTTGGAGTAGATAGTGATGTTTCTTATAATATGCAATTTGATATTAATTTAAGAAAAAATTACACATGTGATAAAATCTCAATAACTTCATCAACTTGCACATATGGCATTTCGGTTAAAGAACAAAATGGAAAATGTCATGTCACAGCAACCGCCAATCCTTCCAAATATAATCAATGTACTTCATCATATTTTAGTTTTAATTTATCTATGAAAAGCAAGTAATTTAAAATTTACTTGTTTTTTTATACAAAAAAAGAAATTTTCAATTCTTTTTTAGATGCTGTTAATTTCTTCTTCTGTAAGACCAGTAGATTTAACTATAATATCTATTGGTATATTATTTTTTAGTAATTCTTTTGCTGTTATTAGTTTTTGTTTTTTACTTCCTTCTTCTATTCCTTGTTCAATACCATGTTCTACGCCTTTTTCAAATCCTTCATGAATACCAGTTTGATAAGCATCTTCTTTTAAAGTATTCTTAAGTAATCTAGCTTCATCTTCTTCACTCATGTACTTAATAAAATCAGGATCATCATTTAAATAATTAACCTC